>JACUUO010000066.1 GCA_014859275.1 Actinomycetota bacterium
TTAGGGCCTATCCACAGAATCTTACATCCCGTAGATCAGGCGGTCGGCAAGAGAGATAGGCAGACCGGCATGCCTCATTTTTTTCCGGGTTACTTCGATAGGGTACTCGACACGCTGATACTTGAGCAAGTAATCATCCGTATTAAATATCATAAAGCTGGCCCTCGGGTCTCCATCTCTTGGTTGACCAATGCTACCCGGATTAACCAGATACTTAACCTCCTTATCGAGACTTAAAGCCTCACCCTCAATAAGGGGTATGGTCTCAATAGGTGCACGAGCCGCTTTTTTAAACATAAGGGGTATATGTGAATGGCCAACAAATACGATGGAAGGTTTACTCTCACTAAGTATCCTATCAGCCTGCCACGATGAGAGAATGTACTCCCAGATATCATTCCTGGGACTACCATGAGCAAGTATAACCTCAGGAATGGGCTGGATGGTCAGCTGCAGATCCCTTAAATAATTGAGATACTCCGTACTTAGATGCCCCTTATTCCATAGGCAGGCCTCAAGGGCGTCCGGATTAAAATCGCTGGCGTCTATCTCCTGCAAAACGCATAGATCGTGGTTTCCCGCGATACATCTGTGGCTCCTCAACCTAATTAGATCTATGCACTCTGCTGGATCTGGCCCATAGCCCACGATATCTCCGAGACACCATATCTCATCAGTATCGACAAGGCGCTCAAGGACGCTTTTTAACGCTTCAGCATTGCTATGAATATCTGCGACTATACCAACTCGCATTTTTACCCTTTAATCCCCTTCTCCTTTGCCCATCTATCGATAAGTTCAAAAGCCTCTTCTTTAGTCTCAATTTCACCGGCAAGCTTTGCCTCAAGCAGTAGGTGAAGCGCCTCGCCTACCAGCGGACCTTGACCTATGCCTAGATACTTCATAACCTCATGTCCATCGATCGGTGGCCTTATCTTCGCGGTCTCCTCTATCTCCTCAAGCTGGATTATGCGCTCCTCTAACTCATCGAGAACCCGCAGGGATTGGCGCATCTTACGGGGGTTTTTTGTTGTGCAATCAGCACGAATAAGCGCATTAAGCTTTGCCCGTAGGTCTCCTGTGTCGCGAATGTATTTTCGCACAGCTTTATCTGTCCAGCCCATCCTGTATGTATAAACCCTCATGTGAAGGTAGATAAGCTTCGCAACATCTTCCACAATTGTTTTGGGATACTTTAGCGCTCGCAATCTCTTCCTGGTTATATATGCGCCAAGGGTGTCGTGATTGTAGAATGTAACCTTCCCTTCGATTATCTCCTTAGTGTCTGGCTTTCCTACATCGTGAAACAGCGCCGCAAGACGCAGTACCAGGTCGCGCTCGACGCGCTCGACCACAAGGAGAGTGTGCTCAAGTACATCTTTATGGTGAAAGTCCGGGTCCTGGGTTATTTTGAGTTTCGAAAGTTCAGGAACAAACTTGTCGCTTAAGCTTGTACTAAGAAGTAGACGGAGTGCCTTTGTCGGTTCGCGTCCAATCAATATCTTAGAGAACTCATCTCTTATGCGCTCGCTCGATACCCGGGCCAACTCACCTTTATACTTAATTATCGCCTCCTCAACCTCGGGAGATAGATGCATCCCCATAGTCGATACAAAGCGGATTGCCCTCATCATCCGTAAAGGGTCGTCCGAAAAGCTCTGCTCGGGGCTGAGCGGGGTGCGAATCATCCTGTTGACAAGATCTGATTGCCCGTTAAACGGATCTATTAATTGCCCTTTTGGAAACTCAAGCGCCATAGCATTAATGGTAAAATCGCGCCGCGAGAGATCATAGTATATATCGGTACCGAATTTAACCTCGGGGTGGCGGGTCTTACCCCTATAAACCTCGCTCCTTAAGGTAGTTATCTCGATTTTTAGATGACCTTTACTTAAGCCGACAGTTCCAAATCTTACACCAACGAGCCATAGATTATCAGCCCAGGGCTTGATGATTTCTACGGCCTCACCAGGCCGGGCATCGGTTGCAAAATCAAGATCCTCGTGAAACTGGCCGAGTAGCGCATCGCGAACTGTGCCACCTACCAGGTAAAGTCTTTTCCCTGCTTTTTCAAAAAGACGGCCTAGCTCCTGTACAACCGGGTGCTTATATGTCGGTATTAAATTATCTATATTCAGGGGCTGCTCTATCGTATATCCTCCTGTCAAATCCTATTAAGTTAGCTCAACCAATCAACATAACTAATGTACCAGATGATTGAAATTATTAAAAACGTTTTGCTGCTTTAACCATCCCTAACCCAGGATGGTATGATACCCTCAGCGATAGTTTTGCTGCATTGCCTTCGATTTTAGTTGCCATCCATATAGCCTCTTTTTAAGAGCCTCTGCGACCATACCTTTGCGATCAGCGGTGAACCTGGTGCGCGCTTTTACGACTGAGTTGGCTATGTTCTTCCTACCATATTTCTCAAATGATTTCTCAACGATGGGAAATGGGGCGTGAGGCCCAAGATCTCCGATCGTGCCAATTGCTGCCATCCAGTCGAGATCTCCGATATCTACAATGTTATTGCATATATCATACACTGCAAGACTTGCCGGCCGTACGGGCTCCTCTTCGTGCGTATCGAGAAATACCTCTACCTGAGGCTTTTTACCCAGAAAGTAGCTATCAGCAGTCAGGGATCGCTATCAGATATCAGCTTTGAAGGATTGTACTTGATTGGCTGTTTAATCAATATTCGATCGAATAATCTCTGATATCTCTAACCGTTTAAGGGAAGCACCCTACGCGCTTTCCATGGCCTAAGGAAACTCACAGTTTCCATAGCTATACCTAGGCAGAGACAAGCTCAACCCTACACATAGGGCGGCCATGGTGTCCATACTAAAAATAATGCTATCATCGATACATGGCCGCCAAGCAAGTACCGATAGACAAAGCAGCATACGTGGCCGTTGATCTGGAGACAACTGGTCTTGATCATCGCACAGAGCGAATTATTGAGATTGGCGCCGTGAGGATGGTGGGTGACCATCCTATCGAAACCTTTGAGCAGTTGATAAATCCAAACCGCCTGATTCCCTCCAAGATCACTAGATTAACTGGGATAACCAATGATATGGTGTGTGGCACACCGGATATCGAGGTTGCGCTGCCAGCTTTTGCCGACTTCGTAAAGGATTCGATCCTCATCATTCACAGCGCTCCATTCGATATTTCTTTTCTAAATCGGGCTGCAAGAAATATCGGGCAGAAGTCGTTTAGAAACGACTTTTTTGATACTAAATTAATCGCGCAAAAGCTCAGGCCGAGAATCGGCTTTTATGGGCTCGCAAACTTAGCCGAATATTTCGGGGTCTCCCATAGGCCCTGCCACCGGGCTTTGCCTGATGCGATAGCCACGGCCGAGATCTTCACCCACCTCTTAGAGATCATGAGATCAGAGGGCTTACGCACAGTAGATGAAGCAAATAAATTCTTCTATCCAAAAAAGCGATATGATTTTAGCCATAAGAAAAGTTTGGCCTCAGCATTGCCAAGATCAAGCGGTGCATACCTGATGAGAGATGATCGCGGTAAGGTCATCTATGTGGGTAAGGCTAAAGACTTGCGTAAGCGAGTCAGAAGCTATTTCTACTCGGGGCCTAAAAGCAAGCGGCAGCTATCGCTCATATCAGAGGTTAAAACCATTGATTATATAAAAACCGGAACAGAAATCGGAGCGTTACTCCTCGAAAGTAAGCTCATTAAGAAGCTTAAGCCCGCCTATAACATACTCGGTAAAAGATATCGTCGCTATCCATTCGTCCATATAGATCAAAACGATAATTTTCCTACTCCCAGAATCACCCGTACGGTTACAGGCGTTGGAATCCATTACGGTCCGTTTTCAAACACAGCCGACCTCGAACTCCTTCTCGAAGTAGCCAAAGACCTATATAGGCTTAAGCAATGCGATTACAAAATCAAACCGAGTATAAAGAAGCAGCCCTGTTTCTACTACCAGGTAAATAGATGCTCTGGGCCCTGCTGCGGCATGATCTCGCCCCAGGATTACCGGAACCGCCTGACCGCGTTAATGGACGCCTTTGATGGGCACCCTGAAGGCTTACGCCGGGAGCTCATAAAGCGTCGGGATAGTGCGGCAAGCAAGCTCCATTTTGAAAAAGCGGCCCTATTTAATAGATCGATCGATAGCCTGGAAAGGACCGTGAAGCTGCTTGAAGGCATAAAAAACACCAGGGCCAATCTCGATTTTCTGTTGCTAGAAAAGTTCAAGAACAGATCAAGGATATACCTGGTTGCAGATGGCCAACTTAGATCATGCATCACTATCAAGAGCAATAGAAAGGATATCGCTAAGCTCGAGCGAAAGGTAGCTAGAATCTACTTTGCAAGTAAAAACCGATCGGATGAAATCACCGTCGAACAGATTGAAAACCTCTCACTTCTTAGCGCCTACTTTAATAAACTTCCTGTTGTGAGAGTTAAAGTAGGTGCCTCAATCAATGATACCTTAAATTCGATACTGATGTATATTGCGCCTAAGCAGCCCTACCCATCCATTGAAACAAGCGCCTACTTAGATTCTCTATCTCCGTTACAATTTCAATCGGCACTTTATCTTCCGTTATCTGGCATGAGGTGGCGTAACTAAGCAAGGCCAGGGTTCTAACTGGATACCTGGAAATCTTGTTAAGCAGATAATCCCAATCCAAATTCCTGGTATTCCTTAAAAGTAGGAGGACGTCTTGAAAGTCCTCCTGCCTGGTCCTCTTCCACGAAACAAGAAGCTTTGAATGGATAAGGTCCTCCGGTGAGGCTACCGGAAAAACCGTTCCATTAAGGCTGACCTGTCTGCCCCTGGCAAGCAACTCATCGGTTAGCATAACCCCATCCGGATCGCCAAGAAATCCCTTACCTAAAGCAAACAGCAGATCTATTATCTGCCCGTTTTTAAACGCGTGATATACCCAATTATCATCCGTCCTCTGGGTCTTATAGCCAACTACAGGCAATTGATCTAAAAGCCTGATTGCATCCTGTTTATAGATTAAGAAATCTATGTCTTTAGTTATTCTTGTGCGCCCGTACTCCAACATCGCGACGCCACCAACGATCAGAAAAGGTACTTTAAAATCCCGGAGCACCTCGATCGTATCGATGTATACGGGAATAGCGTCCCTCATTCCCTCTGGCATGAGGGGCGTTAGATCATAAACCGGGTCCTTTGCGCTCGACATCTCGACTCCCCTCTTGACCCTAGGTGCAAAACAGTGATTTACACGGGATCGATCTGTATCGCACCTAATTCGTGTGGGCCGGGTAACCCGGCCCACACCAAAAGTCCTTTATCTTCTGATTATATACCCGCATACGACTTGGAGGTCGGGTCGACTGCAAAAAGAGATTTGGTCGGTTTCCAAACTGGAACATCAGAGCCGATGACCCGATTTAATCCGGATCATTATAGGCCGACTGCGTGCCTTAACTCTTCCACCAGCACGGACTCGGGGACCGCCCCTTCAACCGATGCCTCCTCATTAATGACAGTTTTAGGTACTGCCATAACGGAGTAGCGTTGGGATAAATGCGGAAACTCAGATGCCTCCACAGCATCCACCCTGATATTATCGCTCTCCATAGCCATCTGATAGGCCAAACTGACCGCCCTTGGGCAGTAAGGTCATGTCGGAGTCACGAACACCCTGATGTGAACTGGCTTCTCGATCACGGAAAGCGTTTCTCTAGTATTATCACTTAATCTGCTATGCCTTTTGGAAACATTGATGATGGTATCAAGAACTGCCGAAAATTCATAGCCCGACGGGATCCCGTAGTACCTAATGCCGTAATCTTTATCCCCAACTAGAACCGTTGCCGGTACTTCACTTATTCCGTATTTCTCAACCTGCTCCTTATCCTTGATAAAATCATAGACCTCAAGCTTAAGCTTATCCGAAAGCTCAGATATCTCCCTTAGCAACTGCTCGGTCTCCTCACAGTATTCACACGGGCTTATCTGTACCTGAACTGGCAAATCTATACTCGGTTTTTCCTGTGTGAAGCAGATAATGCTTACTGGTTGCTCTAAATTACCCCGTAGTAGTTCCGATACCTCGCGTCTTTGATTCTCGTTTAATATCATATCCCCCGCCCCTGCATATTTTTACCCGATTTTTCTCCAAAAACGGGAATCTAAAACTCGTAAGCAGTAATACGGAACATGGCCTAACGAATGGTCGAATAATAAATATTATGGTTCTTTAATATATGCTGTAGTAAGATAACCATACGGTCATCCTTATTATAGCATGATTGAAGTGCTAGATTATGATCGGGTACTGCAGGCAAGCGTATTAGGCCTGCCTGATGGTAGGTTGAAAACTGGATTGTCTTCGCTCTAATCTATTTACGCTTCAGCCTGCCCTCACTTAAAATTCCGAGTGCCTCCCTAACTGAAGCTGCTGTACTCAGTAGATCTCCAAGCGGATTAACAGCAGAACCGAGATTTCCGTTTAACCCTATGGTAACCAGCCTCCCATCACCCTCTTCGATTTTGTGCCTTGCCCAGAGAATTGCCGCCAGACCACTACTATCCAAGTAGCGTAAGTTTTTCACATCCACAATGAGCTTTTTGTGTCCTTCCTTGATAACCTCAGCCATCGCATCCTTTAGAAGCTGAACCGAGCAGATATCGCAATCGCCGTGCGCCACTACCATATTTACGTTATTGACCGCCATCCGTCTTACTTTTAGACCGCTTACCCTTCTTTCACGCAATGGTAGATCACCTCAATAAGTTTTCTTCCACATTCGCATGCATAAAAAACTACAGTTAATTCGTATAAATTATTATCCACTTGTCTAGCTTAGATTTTTTAGTATATGCGTTTCAGAAAAAGAGAACCAGGACCCCGGCACCATCGTGGGTATATAGGTGCTGGAGGTGATAAAAATGTCGAAGATCACGTTTAGGTTAGTGGATGGAACCACAGCAACGGTGGACGAGCGTGATGTCGATTATAACAAGCCGATGGAGGGATTTATTAGCGTCTGGATTGCGGATGAAAATGTTATCCGCATCTGGCCCGCCCGGCAAATAGAGCAGATCGAGATCAAACCGGAGAGATTATTAAAGGTGATCGAGACGGAGGCAGCGTAGGCTACTCAGGATTAGCAGGCGGTGATTTTAAAGAAATCTAAGCCGCCTGCTTTACCAGTTTAACAATATTATCGATCAGCTTTTCGATATCATTCGTGTATTCTATTTCTATTCCTCTTTTTCTAAGACCACCAATCAGTTCCGAAAGGAGCGGTGGTTCGAGGTTGATCGATCTTATAAGGTCTACCTTACTAAATATTTCATCCGGCCTGCCGCTGAGTATTATGTTGCCATGTACCATAACATATGTACGATCGGCAAGCACCGGAACGATATTTACGTCGTGCGTTGTAAGAACGATTGCGGTTCCGTACTCTCGGTTGAACTCGATGAGAAGTTTCAGGATATCGCCTTTTGATCTTGGGTCTAAACCCTCAAATGGTTCATCGAGAATCAGAAGCTTAGGATGGGTAATCATAGCTCCCGCCAGCGCAACCTTCTTCTTCTCACCCCCGCTCAAATAATGTGGAATCTTGTTCTTCAAGCTTGTAATACCTATTCGCTCCATGATCTCATTTGCCAAGCGCTCGGTTTTATCCTGTGGATAACCATAGTTTCTGGGAGCAAAAGTAATATCGTCCCAGACTGTCGGGGCTATCAATTGATCATCGATACTTTGAAAAACAACCCCGTAATTCTCCATAACATCCTCAAACTGCTTGCTGGGTTCGACTCCAAAAACGTACACCTCGCCCTCGATCGGTCTAAGCAGGCCCATAAGATGATGGAGAAGGGTTGTTTTGCCCGATCCATTCGGGCCGAGGATTACAACTTTCTCCCCCTCCTTGACGGTGAACTCGAGTCCGCAAATTTTAACCTCGGTCTGATCGGGATAAACATGGCGTACGCAGCCGACCCTAACTATATCGCTCATCTAACCACCGCCAGGATAAATACCGTGGCACCTATAAAGAGCGGGAGTAGATCGTATCTACTTACAGGCCGCGCTATAGAACTTACCGGAAGACCACCCCTGTAGCCCCTTACATACATAGCATTTTGCATGTTTTCGCTGAGCTCCCACGCATGGATAAAGCCGTGGCCGAGAATTCTTCCCATAGTGTTTAGGTTCCTCGCTATCTTTACCGGCGAATAGCCCCCGCGAACCCTGATAGCGGTCAATAACCTGGATATCTGTTCGATTATTATGAAGAACGAGCGGTATGTAACGAGCATGGCATCGATCAGAATCATTGGCAGAACTTTCTGAAAAAGCCCGAAGATCTGCGGATATGGGGTCGTTGTTATCAACAGAAGAAGCGACACTGCCGCTGTTACCGCCTTAAGGATAATTATAACCGGCGAGAGTGTGCCGCCCACGCTGCTTATGGCAAATATCAGGCTAAATACTAACGCATAGCCGGCAAATACCAGCACCCGGAGGACCGGGAGATCCGATATAAGGAGGGCAACGATCAGAAATGTTAAAGCGACTAAAAACACAGGGATATCGATGCTTATAACTACAGCGGAAATAATCAAGGCAACCATGAGCACCTTTGATAGGGCCGATGCCCGGTGCATAATGCTATCCTTGTTATATGCTAAATTATCAATAAAGGATATATCCATGTATCTTTTGTTACTCCCCGATTACCTCAGGTCGAATGCCCGTTACAAACCGCACAATCAACCCGATAGCCAGCGATTCAATGATAATGCCCACTATTGCAAACGGCGCTATGATCGTGATAAACCTGGGTATAGATATGCGCCCAAGCTCGGCCACGCCACCTACCTCCCTAATTTCCTCGACAGCCTCCAGCGGGTTTACCTGAGAGACCGCAACCACCGAGATCATTAAAGATACCGAAACAATCAGGGTTAAAACAGCGGCGGCGATAGCGGCCACGGTAACCGAAGGCATATGTCGCTTAAAGGTGCTAAATAATAGATACCCAAGGATAGCCTCACTGCCTACCACTACAGTGTTTAATCCAACCACGGTTATCCCACCATGCCCGATAAGGGCGAGAAACAGATTGCTGATAAAGACTGCTATAACTCCTAACCACGGTCCAAGCGCTATGCCCGCAAGGACCGCGAGACTCAGGTGAAAGGGTATAAAGCCAAGCGGAACCGATTGTCCAACCAGCATTAAAGCTGCCATTATTCCAAGAAGGGGGACCTTGCGACGCGCATCCACCGATTTCGTTCGGGAAAATGCCACCGCCAAAATGATGGCGGTAACAACGTATCCTAGAGCCCACCAAAATTCCGGGATCACGCCATCCGGAATGTGGATATGTGACATGCAATAAGCCTCTCTTTGACTGGTCTTGGATATCCAGCGGCTTTAGCTGCTGCGATATCCAGCATTAATTTACCCATTACGCCGGAAAACTAATTCAGGCTGCAAGTTCATGCACCTTTACCTCCCAATCGGCTAGGTAGATTCCATATAATCTTCCTGCTACCAAGCAGTAGCAGGTAGGGTCCAGGGACTGGGGACCGGGGTCCAGGGATGTGGGTAAGAAGTGTGGGAATAGTTATCCAGTGCTGCAGTGCCAATAATTATTCGTAGTTGCCCGATTCATCGGGCGATCTCTCACACTGCATAACACGTAGTTGCCCGATTCATCGGGCAACCTTCGATAGTGCTGCAGGGTGTGGGTATAAGATGAGGGGAATTAGCCAATGGCCAAGTGGAAGCAAGAGATGTGGGTAATTAGCCAATAGCCAATGAATAGAACAAGTGTAGATCTGATTTATTGGGTGCACTTATGTCCCCTCCCCCTTGATGGGGGAGGGCAGGGTGGGGGTGAAGAGCTGACAGCTGAGGGCTGATGACTGATAGCTACTACAGCGTCAAGCATACTATGAATTGTCAATGCAAGGCTGATGGAGTAGTAGCACAGACAGCAGAGGTAAATTATATTTGTGGTTGTTAATGGCAAGTTTAAAGAATTCTGTCTAATCCCCGCCGGTTTGGGTAGATACGATCTATGGGTTTTAGGGGGTGTTGCAGTCCATGAGTTTTCGAGAGATTTTTCGCCGCTCCTCAGTTGGGTTATCAGCACCGGAACTTACGGGCGGTGATTTGTGGCTCAACTCAGAGCCGATCACGATCCTCGATAAGCCGAATCACCTCTTTATGGTCGATTTCTGGACCTACAGTTGAATCAACTGCATTCGTACTTTGCCATATCTGGAGGATTGGCACGAGAAATACAGCGACAAAGGATTTACCCTTATCGGCGTGCACTCGCCCGAGTTCGATTTTGAGCGCGAACCAGACAATATACGCTGGACCATTAACCATTACGGCATTACGTACCCGGTTGTCCTGGACAACCATTTTAAGATCTGGCACGCCTACGCAAACGCGTACTGGCCCCGGAAGTACATGGTGCTAAATGGCGGAATCGTATACGATCATATCGGTGAGGGCGCCTACCTTGAGACCGAATTGCAGATCCGGGGTTTCTTGCAGGAAATCAACCCGGACCTCGATCTATCTGACATGCCGGTAGTGAAGGAAAAACGCGCGATCTGCCAAATGCCAACGCCCGAGGGATATGCAGGATACTCGCGCGGGCGGATAAACAACCCGGGCGGATACCGGCGGATGGAGGAGTCCACCTATGAAGACCCCGGCGATTACCGTAGCCCCGGCCTTTATCTTCAGGGACGCTGGCTCGCCGAGAGGCAATACCTTGAACATATAGGGACGAATAAGGACGATTACCTGGTGCTCCCCTTCGAGGCGGTATCGGTTAACCTAGTTATGACCTCCCGCTCTCCCGAGCCGGTCCGGCTTGGGCTCGAGTTTAATGGCAAACCGCTCACCGATGAGATCGGCGGGGATGACGTAAGGGATTCCTCGGTAACCGTAGTCGAACCACGGATGTACAACCTATTCAGGGCGGACGAATTCTCCTCCGGGATATTAAAATTAAAGGACCTGCCCGATGGGATTCGGCTATACGCATTTAGCTTTGGCGGTTGTATTGGTGTAGCTTAACCTTAATTCATCAATAATCCAGCGATAAGAGGTTGTCCCATAGCAGCGATGGCTTTTTGTATAATTAGAGTATCTGATGGCGAGTTAAAGATTCCAGATATTAGAAATGCGGCAACTAAAGCAGCTAGCAAATTTTATGGTCTCAGGCGCTTTATTATAGTTTTCGCCCTCACAAAATCGTAATATGATATACGACATTTTTTCGGAGGAATATTAGTGAAGCAAGGATTCCGGTCGATGCTCTCAAAAGCGCAGGTAGAATCACTGCGCCTAAAATACTTCGATATAGTGAACGATGCCGCCTACGTCTTCGATTTCGAAGATGGGAGGCTGCTCGATGTAAACGACTATATAACGAAAATGTTGGGCTACACCCGCGAGGAGTTCCTGCAACTAACCGTCTTCGACATCCATCCAAAAGAGGAACAGGAGCGGATGCTTGAACTAATCGAAATATTTTCCCGAGAGGGTCAGCTCAGAGGCATAAGCGATATGCACCTGAGGAGAAAGGATGGCTCTTGGATCCCTGTTGAGAAGAACGGGACTCTCTTCACGTTAAACGGCCGCAAAGTAGTCCAGTGCACCTGCAGGGATATTACCGCCCGCAAAAAAGCAGAGGAAGAGCTGAGAAAAGAGCGAGACTTCACCCAGGAGCTCATCCGAACCGCTAAGAGCATTATAATTACCATTAATCCCGATCAAACAGTCAGGACTGCGAATACGGAGACCGCAAAAATATTGGGATACAGCGAAAGGGAAATTATCGGTAAGAACTGGTTCGATAATTTTATTCCCGAAAGATTCCGGGAAGAACTCAGGCATAGCTTTGATGAGGTCTTAAGGGGGAAGATCTTCGAATTTGGGCTACATGAAAATCCCGTTCTAACCAGATCGGGCGAAGAGGTTGCTATACAATGGAGCAACAATGTTTTAAGAGATGAGAGCGGGCAGATAATCGGTGTCCTTAGTATAGGCCAGGATATCTCCGAGAGAAAAAGGTTTGAAGCCGAGCTCAATAGGCGAATTGAGGATATGCATATTCTAAACTCAATAGCGCTTGAGATCACATCCGGCCTGGAGCTGGAAGAACTGCTACCGAGGATAACGAAGAGCGCGGTCAAGCTGCTCAATGCCGATGCCGGAGCGGTCGGTATTTACGACCCCCGTAAGGATATTCTTTCCTATCGCTACCTTTATAACTTACCAGAAACGCTCGCTAACTTTGAGATACCTAGAGGTGCTGATCTTACAAGCTACGTTTTAGACACTGCACGCCCAATTTCAGTTCCCGATTACTCAAATTACCCTAAGGCGATTAAGGAATTTAAGGCCGCCAGCATCAGGGCAATAGCAATAGCGCCACTCCTTATTGAGAATAGATTATTGGGCACGCTTGTAATCATGCATATCCATCCCGAAAAAAGGTTCAATGAGTATGACATTAGCCTGCTTGAGGCGGTTGCACGGCAGGCTGCAATAGCGATATATAATGCCCAACTGTTTGAAGAGATGAAGGATGAAGGAGAATTCAGGCAGGCCCTAAATCAGCTCACATCAGTAATCGGGGCAACGCTCGATATAAACAGGATCTACGATCTAATGTGTGAGGAGAGCACAAAACTCT
>JACUUO010000067.1 GCA_014859275.1 Actinomycetota bacterium
TTAAAATCGCATTTCTATCGCCAACTACTAAAAGCAATGACCGAGCACGAGTTATCGCTACGTTGAAGAGGTTGCCATTCCTGTTTAGGAACCGTGTAGCACCATCCGAGATGCCTTTCGATACAACTGGTGAGAAAATCATCAAGTCACGCTCATCACCCTGAAACTTGTGGACGGTATCAACTAAAAACTCCAAGCTAACAAGACGCGTGGATAGGTTACTCCTCTGATAAACTAAATCACGGATTCTATTTGCCTGCGCTCTAAAAGGTGTTACAACGCCTACGCTACCATTATATTGTTTGGTAATAACTAAATCGTCCAACATATCAACGACGGCTTTAGCTTCGGCATCATTAAACGCACCGCCGCTTGCAGGCCGGGTGACCCGACCAATAACATCTTTCCACCGGACTGCCGGCAGGTGGTCTTTTAATCGTTTCAACTTATCGTATCTCGTTGCAACACGAAGGTTACCTTTATAGAAATGTTTGTTTGAAAAATTGATTATGTCTTCATGTGAGCGGTGATGATCGCGCAGGTTGACGATAGCCTCACTCGCACACAGACTTTGTGCCAGGCTATATAGGGAATTAACAGAGTAAGCCCACGAAACAAAGCCGTCGCTAAGACCATATTTAGCCAGCAACTGCATATCTTGTTGTTCGGAAATAGAGCTTATATGCTGCAGCTGCTTAGGGTCGCCGATAATAACCGCACGCTTAGCCCTATATAATAATGGTAATGCTGAGGCAATATCGCATTGACTGGCTTCATCGATAACTACCAAGTCGAAAAAGCCCGGCTCGAAGGGAACCTTGTTGTGGGCAGAAAGCGAAGTAACAGCCCAGCAAGGCAACAAGTGGGATACCTTTGGAAATAGTTGATAATATTGTCGAAATATCCCAGCTGATAGACGCTGGCTACTTTTATTAGCATTTACAATCATGCTCAAAACCGATGCATATTCACCCAGAAGCTTGCGGTCAGCCTGACTCAATCTTTTAGGTTGTAAGTTTAACCAGCTTGCCCATACTTCTTGTGAGCAATCAGCTATATGCCTAGCTAACTCAAGGCTTTCTCTCGCTAGTATCTCTGGTGACTCTATGCTTTGCAGTTCAGCAAGCGCCATTGCATACGTATAGATCTCATTGGCCGCTTTTAGACGAGCATTAAGTTCTGTCCCATACTGTATCCACACTTGCAGGTTTGATTCGCTTACTTCAAGTGATGGCGTTTTAAGACCAAGCTCAGTAGCTGGCCGCTCTGTGCTGCGTGCTATATTTGATAACTCTTGCAGCTTACTGTTCTTCAAAACATGCCAAAAAAGTCGGGTTATGAACGAATTATTTTGGCGGTAGCAGGCTGCTAATGCTGATTGAAACTTCTCAGCAACCTCGCTTATGCTTTCGGGGGTTGAGTCTAAATATTTGGCAAAGAATTCTTTGCCAAAGAGATCCCTGTGAGACTCAACCTTTTGTTCTAAAGAATCGACCTGATTCCTTAACTCGACGATCTTTTCAAGCTTCGCCTTTACCTGCTTTTCTTTAGCTATGAGTTGTTCATATTTGTCTTTTGCTTCCTGAAATTTACGCTCGTCATCACCCGTATTTTGTGTAGCAAGTAAATCGGATAGATGATCCGCAAGTCTACTTTGGAACTCGCTCCTACCAAGTCTCAGTAAAATAGGCCTATTGCTAAGGCCGTTAGTGCGCGTCTCTACAACATCAACAGCCTTATTGTTCTTGCTTGCAAAAAGTACCCTCATGTTTCGCCATGCTGCATTAACAAGAAGAGTAGTAACTACTTGTGACTTGCCTGTACCTGGCGGACCGGTTATCACGGTTAACGGACTTACTGTTCCTCGCATAACCGCTTGGCGCTGTTCCTCGTTTAGCTCTACAACTTCTAGTGGCGGTATATCATCATGTTCTGCCTGATCAGAGTCACTTAGCCCTAGCCAGTATCCTAGTGCAGTGTCCTTGAGGTCATGCCCATTAATTTTTGAGAGTTTTGACAGTTCAGTTTCTAAGCCTTGCGTGAATTGTGATCTCTCGCCTACCACTAATATAGCTCGGTTATAAAAGCCTTCAGTTGTAATATCGCTTATCGCTGGTTCTAAGGCTAGGTTTGGTGGCATCAGATCCTCTTGCCAATTCCACTCCGATCTTAACTCTTGCAATCTGCTACATATCTCATCTAGCTCAGGCATGTTTTGGAATCCATTGTCCATACCTAATGCTTCGGTGAGCAACACAACCTCTTCCAATAAGTGGCCGCTGCCCTCTTCAACAAGACCCTTTAGTGCAGCAAAATTGAAACGTGGTGGTTCAGGATTTACCTGTGGGATAGAATCACGTGCGCCCGGGTTATAATCTACCGGAAATAGAAATAGCGGTTCAACCTTAAAGCCTTCCCAGCTAGACTTTTTGGACCGAATTTTACGCAAGCGGATAGGATATCCGAGATATAGGGTTAGACGACTTTTATCGCGTCGAATTTTGTATAGTAGCTTTCTTGTAGGCTCATTATTGAACAGTTCATTCGGCTGTTCTGAAAGCTGTGGTAATTCCGTTAGTTGTACATAGTCGGGGTTCCCATACTTATCATATGCAAAAACCGATATACCGCCCTCATCATCATGCGAGAGGCACTCTAGGTAATAGCTGGTCAACTTGTTTAGAATAGTCACGCTTTTTGCACCATCCAAAGATTAATAGACAAAGCTATTAAAAGCCATAACCCCGGCCTAAGAGGCAGCATCCATTGCAGAACACGGGCTGAGTTAGCTTTCGATATATGCTCTCACTTAATACGAATGCTAAATAATATAAGGTAGGATGTCAACAAAGCACTCTTTAAGTTAAAGATTATAAGGTTAGGCATTAATAACGATGAGTAGCGGTGCCGTTCTTAAAAAATCGGACCGTTGCCAAAGGTATATAAATTCCTAGCCAACTGAAACTGGAACCTCTTAACACTATAGATTGCAGCATGGTCTAATCAGAGAATTCCCTAATGTTAACTCTTACATCCCCATCGCTTTAACGACACATTCAGATGGATCAGCATAGAAGCCAACATCAAGCCCACGCAGGATATCAGGCGGCACTGATGATACATCCTTGGCATTTGCAAGCGGTACCAAAACTCGCTTGCCGCCATTTTCTTTTACGACCTGTATGCAGTCAGGAAGGTTGTTTACCGGTAACATAGCACCATGAATGCTCATTTCGCCTAAGACTACCGTTCCGGGACTTACTGGTTTGCTTAGCAATGCAGAGAGTATGCCGATAAAGAAAGCGACGCCGGTTTGCGTGCCCTCTTTTGCCTGCATGAGATTAACCACCTGCACATGAACGTCATAGTCAGAAAGTGTTTTCTCTATTGCAAACTTTGTAATATGGGCTCTGAGATAATCGTAGGCAGTACGAATGGCTTCCTTCATGGCCTTGCTTAGAACACCGGTAACGTTATACTTGCCTGAGCCTCTCATCACACCAACTTCGACTCTGAACAAAGATATTTTATCTAGATCCATATCTATTCCAACAGTATAAACCACTCCTGGAGATTGTTGATCCACCGGTATCATTCCGATAGAGCTTTGTTCAGGAACCCTGACAATACGCTCATTCGAGTCCTCAATATATGAGAATGCGGTATCCCAGTATTCAACGCCGCCCATTTTCTTGAGCTGCTCTTTTACCCGTCGTCTCATCTCCATACCTATATTGAGATACTCCTCGATATCCTCTTTAGCATATGACTCATCGGGATGTAAAAGCTTGATCAGACCGGAAACAATCTTACGCACGGCCTTCTCGTCTCTTTTATTTAATGCATTGCCGAGCTGGAAGTACTTATCAAGCGCAGTTGCGTATGTGAGTTTTCGAGAATCCTTAAAGAACTCAGCAAGGTAATCGACAACAAAGCCAAAGTGGCTACCAAAAAGGCTTGAGTGCATCTTTGGGATTTCCCAACCCGGAAGATACATATGGAATCTATCTAAAAGTGCGAGATCTTGCATCTCCTGGGGAAACGGTGTGAAGAGATGGGATGTCCTTACAGCAGTTTCAATATCATAGCCAATATTGCCAATAAAAACGAGCGATGCCAATGCGGTAATTTCCTCACGACCCCTGGAAAAGCTGCCCGACTCCATGTAATCTTTAAGGATTTGAACGGCTGCCGCACTACTAAGCTTCTTGAGGCCCGCAACCTCATCAAATGCCACAACATCCCACAGGCCAACAAGGCCAATTTTGCCACGCCCTATATTGCTGACGAATAGATTTGGGACGGTTGTCTCGCCACCCGATACTAATATGCTATAAGGTGAGATCTCCCTAAAAACGTAGCTCTTGCCAGTGCCTCTTGGACCAAGCTCTACAAAATTGAAGTTATTTTCTACCAGGGGAATCAACCTGCAAAGCAGTAGTAATTTTAATCGCTCACTAAGAGCAGAGGGCTCAAAGCCAAGACTACGGATTAAAACATTGATCCACTCTTCACGTGCAAACCTTGAGCGGTTTTCTCTAATCTCTTCAAGGCTTGCAGTTGCAAGCTGAATGGGGCGAAGTTGGGTAATGACAAAAGGTCTTATCTGTCCCTGGTGAAAAATATCGCTCCTATACTCGAGATCGATAATAGCCCAAATGCCACCTGCCAGCAGTTTCTCGTATCTATTAACCCATTCCTCGGCTATATTAACCTTGGTAAGCTGAAGATTGGCAAGCTCCGCCCAATATTTATCTTCTGTCTCGGTTAACCTAACTTTAACTTTATCAATTACTCGCGCTTGGCCTCTTTCTCTTACTTGAGATTTAAAAACTTCGCTTTGATCCGGGCGCACGTAATTCTCAGAGAGTATTCGTCTAACCTCCTCAAGACCACTCTCAATGACCTCATCATCGCTTGATGAGCAGTACTTTCCAAGCAGGTACTCCAATACGTACGTGGGAACGTTAAGTTGCCCTTTTAGGGGGCCGATTAGATCCTTTCTTACGACTTTACCGGGAAAGAGATCGAGTAATTTTTGATCTAGTGCATCCATACATTACCTCTATAAAAGTTCATCATAGCCTGAGAGTTCAACTTTGACGCTCTTCCGGTCAAGGACCTCGTACGTCTCAACGTCAACAAGCCTAACCTCAACTTCTTCGGGTGCTTTACTTAAAACTAATTTTACTTTAATGGGCTCAAATTGGATTGTTCTTGATTCTGAGGCTGTAATCGGTTCAGACCCGCCCGCCCAAACTTCGATCCTTACAGTCCTCGGTGTAGTTAGAACTGTTGTCTCTTTAGGCTCCATTGCAATCAGAGATACAGCATTCGTAATTCTATCAGGTATACCAGCGGTTATCTTTACTTTTTGCTCCTCAACCTCAGGCTTAGACTTTGACTCTATAACACAGATTCCTACTTCCTGCGGACTTATACCTCCATGGACGAATCGTTTTATCTCACCAGGCATAGACAGAACGGTTAAACCTCTTGGGAATAATGACCATCCATCGCCCATAAAACCGAGTCCCTGGAAAGTAAAAGAAATCAGGCTTGGCACTTGCCGAGGCTTGCCGATAGCATAACGCCTCCCCATCGCAACTTCCGCTGAAGAATCGACATCATTAGTAACGTCGACACTTAGAGCTCTAGGAAGAAGCAAGAATCCATGGTCGGTTGCCACAAGGACAGTACCAATACCGGCACCATGTAGTTTTGCAACAACCTCCACTAATCGTCCAACAAGTTGCTCAAAATAATCTATACCGATGTCAGGCAAAAATGTACCTGCTCTGTCGATTTCTTGCGACGTAACGACAGTTACCATTGCGTGTTCCAACTCAGACCAGAGCTTAGCTTTAGATAAAGTACGTACTTTATCTAGCTCAAAGATAGTTACTTCTGAGCCGAGCACTTGTTCAAGCCATTTCTTTCGATCAGACTTAGAAGCGATAGACTGGCTATCGATACGGGGTTTGATCTTTCCATCCTTTATGGAAACGCCAAAATCTTTACCCGGCCTGGGTAGAAGCATGCCCATCCCAACCTCAGTGACGGATGGTATTGTGGCAAGCATCGGCGTAACATTTACCTCGAAGCCTCGGTTTAGCAGCCATCTCATAAGGCTCTGGGCAAGATCATAGCGAAGCGCATCGATCATCAGTACTGCGACGCGCTCCTTAGAGGCCTCAACCTTAAGTCGCCAGAAATCTCGCTGATTCATCACCTGCGGAATAGACCATGACGAGAGTTGGGATGCGGCTTCAGCAAACCTAACAGTTAGTTTTCTTAACCATTCGCCGTAGGCAATATCCGCCGGTTTAACAAAAAGATCGAAGATCCGCTCATCTTCCTCGCTTCCCGAGGCCGCAAGGGACTGGCGCAACCCATCAATCCGCCACCAGCCATCGGATGCCTGGTAGCGACTTAGATAATCCCCGATTGTATTATCTACCATCTCTTCTAGAGATCTTAAGGCCTCATGGCTGGCGCTGAATAAATCCACGCCCGACTTAATGGCATGCCAAACCCTAACTCGGCCTGTCTCGGCCCATATCGTCTTGCTGCGAGCAGACGCCACCGATTTGATAGTGTCCACTTGCTTCTCATAAGCTTCCGCCCCGCCCGGCGAAAGCCTGGCACAGAGCTCGTCCAGTAACACATCATCAATGACCTTAAAGCTCTGCACATGAAGCAGGTTTTCTAGCCCGGCCAACTTATCTCTTACGGCGTATTTTTTCTCTAGCTTTTCGGACCAATCTATAAAACTATCCCTAAGAGATACGTTCTGTCGCCAATCACCTGCCAACTTAACCCAAAGAGGCCTTTTTTCTTCAAGCGGCAATAGCGATTCAAATTCTTTCTTGCCAAGACCGTCCGATCGCATAACGAGTTCTGAGAAGAGAGTTGCAGCAGCTACCTTCTCAACAGAAACAACCCCGTTTTCGATTACATTAGAAAGGCCCAGTTCTGTGCTGATTTGATCTGCAAACGCCTGGTGAAGACCCATTTCACTAAGTCGAGCCGAATAAACCGCTTGATCTGAGACATAGGTGAGAACCGCTCGCCCAAGGTCAAAACCAGGGCCCAGATCGAATGCAGTTGTTAACAGACCGTCGATGAGCATATCCTTAGATATAGGACGATTGACCTTGCCAATAGCCTTATCCCAATTATCAGCTAAAGCTTTCCCCCGAATGCCTGATAGAAGCTCGCCAGCTTCCCTATTAGTCTTTAGTCCAAACCTTGTAGCTAAAAACCTCTCTAAATTGAGATCGACTTCTGCTCCAAGGAGTTCGTAATCACGGAGCCAACTTTGAGGTAAAGACCTCTCGGGAACGTAGATGAGCCACTTTCCTCTCAACTTAGGATCCTCGCGCTCAATTGTAGCCCTTATCTGAAGATAGCTACCCTGGTAAATAATGGGCTTAATGCCATCGAGTTTGGCATGCGAAACAACACCTGAAAGAGTGCCGCCTTCGTCGTACAAAATTAAAATTGGTTTATCCCTTGTTAGCTCTTTGGTGAGCGATTTTATTTCTTCTGTTAGCTTGCTCATATAACCAGTCCTAATTATCGGTATATATGATAAACAAGAATTACCTAAGGCGCATTTTAACATATATAGCGCTTGCTTGTACGGAAGTTATTCAGTCAGCCGCCTATAGAGCTTGCCCGGCTTAACTACTATTGCTCTACCGATCGTTGAAGGTAGATCCTTTGTATTAGAGGTGCAAATACAATCGCAATCATGTTCAATTGCGGCAACGAGTAAGTGTAAGTCATAAGGATCGATATCCTGATACTTTAAGCCACTCGCTCTGGCAATATCGAGTAGATCAGATGATCTACGCTGAGTAATCTCATGAATGACTTGCTCAATTGGCTTGCCAAAAAACTTAACGTCCCCAGCGTATCGTCGCCCAATGCTTATGCGCTCAATATTTTCCGGCTCTAGTAAAGGAGCGATCACAGCCCAAAAATCATCCAGGTCTTCCTCTGAAAACTGTCGCCCTTTTATGCCAGCTCGGCATTTATTAATAAATTCGTACACGACAACTTCAGAAATGATGGGGTCAAAGAAGGGCCCTTTTGCCAACATTAAGAGCTTGAAGTTTATGCTGTTAGGTTGAACCAATGCACCACATAGAACTGTAGTATCTAATAAAACTCGCAATTGCCCCTCCAAAGGCGAGTATTATTTTCTCCCCTTTTTCAATTCTTTAATAATATCCTCATCGCTGACAGGTGGTTTATCCGCATGCTTGGCCCACATTTTAGAGAAAAACTTATCTATTGCCTTATCTTGTTCCTTAGTTGTTGTAAACTGATATGCCGGAATTTTCCAGGTACCACCAGGTGTTTTTATGCATTCGATTTTTTCTTTTTCACACCATTTAATGACCGCCTGTGGACTGACATGAAATTTTTCGGCAACTTCAGACGTGCTTAGCAGTTCTTCCGAAATCTCTTCGTTCAAATACTTAGAGATCTCTTTGAGGCAGGAGCGCCAATTCTTTTCCTTTTCAACCGGCAATATATCCACGAAAGATGCAAACTCATCAAACAGCCATTTGTGGTGCTCAGTTGAATAGTAATCTTTAAGGAGCGTGAAGTAGATGTGCCTTGCTCTCTCTAATCGCTTAGCATCAAGCGCAAAATGTTCCCACAATAGACACTTGTCTAGGTAGTGCTCGAATTTTGTCCCAACCGTATCTTCAAGCAGATAATGGACAAGCGACTTTGTTACCGTGCTTGCCTTCTTAGAATCTTTTCTTTTTGTATAATCCTCTGCAATCTCCCAAAGGACCTGCGTGTCTTCCCTTTGAGCATATGCCTGGCTCATTGTTGCCTCCACTACGAGTAGCGCTTTTTATTATAATATCACAATAATTTAAACTATTTAAACCTTTGACTCATAGCTTTTATCGGCTGATTTATGCTCGCATTCAAATTTTTATCTGATACTAATTGCGCCAGGAACGCTAATCTTTTAAGACGGCCGTGCATTTCGAGCTCAGCGCTTCAGATAATTCGTGCGCAGTCTTGGCGCAATTGGTATAAAATATCTACTGTGAGAGCATTAGCTTTACTATGAGCTAATATATGTTATGTCAATCCTTGTGCTTGAATCGTCCTCGCGCCATATCGCTATGTAGTCATTATTTTGAATGTCGCCCGCAATTCTCTCGCTAACTTTTAGCGTCAAACGAGGTTTATATAAGTAATCAAGAATTCTCAACAGGGGAGTATTATCGACCCGATGTTCTACATTTAGCAGCACTTCTTCGCCATCCTTAAATCTGCCTCTTGACCCGCTTTTTAACCATAGCGAACGCTGCCGGCTCTTACCTAGCAGCTTTAGTGCTCGCTGCTCCGATTCAGTTCTAATTCTCTTTGCGATCGATGGATCATCAAAATACATTAAGATTTCATCCTCTTGATCCCATAGCTTTGTGAACCATTCAATAAATCCATGATACAAAACACCAATTTCTAGTTCGCTGCATTCCTGCTCAAATGCATTGCCCACCTGAATCGCTAGTTCACGCTCGCTTATGCCGACAGAAAAAGCAAAAGCTGCCGAGCTGCGTGGAACCCCAAAACTTACTAGGGCAGGGAGATTTTTAAGATCGATAGATAGCTCACGTGGATCTAGACCCTCATCAGCAAGCAAAGTAAAAAGCGAGTTAATTCCCCATGGTATTGAATTCGAAATGCTATTTTCTGTAACCTTAACAGCCTTCTCAAAATCCCCCTTAAAGTGTGTCTCGGCTATGTCTGTTAGGGATTTTCCTGCTATCCAGTCCTTCATGCACGCTTTGCTTCTTTTAAGGCCTCGACCAGGCTTAAGATCTGGTACTTTATCCACGATCTCAAGAATTACCTCTAGAAGCTTATCCCATGCAATAGAGCCTTCTGCCCAGCTTTCCAGTGTTGTTCTAAACATTGGGAGCTGTTCATTTAAGTAACGATTTCCATCGATTGATAATCCAGTTTTATTAAAGCTTTGTCGTTGCTCCTCGTTGGGTACTCTGTCTAGCACTCTCAAGAATCTATTTTTAAGCCCCTTCCCATAAGCAGCCCCCATCTCCTCTGTTGTCAATCGATTTGCACCTAGCAACATACTGGGAACAAGGCTAAGTGGTGAATCAGGATCGTTGGGGTCGAGGGCCTCCTCGGCCGCCATAGCGATAATCTGTGAATCAACAACTGATTTCAAGCGCTCTTCACCATATAGATCGATATTACAAAGTTCGGCCATCGGTTTCTGCTCAATAAGGACATGTCGAAGGGCTGTTAAAAATATATCCTGCCAATACCAACTATCATTATTCCAATCTGACCAACCATAGCTTGGTTTTAGCCGAGCCGCTAAAGCATTCGCTAATGCAATTCTAAAGCCATCGGCAATTTGTGGCCCTAGCTCTTGGTTCGTTTTCTCAGCAGATACCTCTATCATGGTTAGCCACGGATTAACAAAACCGACACGCCCTTTTCGCTTTTCTCTCCAGATAGGTGCCCAATCGTAGTAGCTGGGCACCACCTTTTGTAAGCTGCTTTGGAGAATAACGCTCTCACAAGGCTCGATAACCTCATCAATAAACGAACCCAGATAACGTGGCCAATTCCACTTATCATCTGGGAGAAAGACAACGGTACCTTCTATCTCTTGGGCTGCCCTGCCTGTCCGTCCTACGATATTATAAAAATCGCGGACAGGGATTAACGAACCCCCTCGACTTACTGTGTCGACGATCAGGGTTTTAATTGGTAGGTTCACGCCTTGTGCTAACGTTTCATTAGCAATTACCAGCAGAATAATTTCATCCCTAACTGCTCGTTCTACTACTCTTCGGACTTCACGGGGTAGGGGCCCATAATGATAAGCGAAGCCCAACTTTAAACATTTTACTAGACTATGATTCTCGCCAACTTGCTTAATTATCTCCGGAATTATATCAGCATCAATTATATCTTGGTGCTGTGATAGCGTAGACTTATTGATGTCTTGAATGAAATCGGCAATTGTTATAGCTAAGGTCTCAACCTGTTTTGGCCTGACCGTGAAAACCAAGACAGGCCCAACCTGTAAGAAGTGGATCGCTAGTGCTGCCAACACTTGAGGCCTCTCAGAAACTTGATGGCGATTCACGATGCCGGGAACAAATCGCTCGATATCTTCACCGGGTGGATCCAGATATAGCAGTTGACCATCATTGCGGTTACGACGGCCCCATTGAAATGCTAGTCTTCGGGTCCGAGTCGGTTTCCAGTTGATGTCAATGGAGGCTTGTTCATCGCCTGCGAGCCACCTAGCGATTTCACCACCATTTGGAAGCACCGCTGACAGGAAGAGCAATTTGGTCTTTTCGTTCCTAGATGCATGCCATTTTATACGGCTTAAGATAAATTCAAGACGTAGACCACGACTGCCATTGGATACCAGGTGCCCCTCATCAATGACAACCAAACTTACTTTGTTGATAAACCCTTTATCTCTGCGCATTAATAAATCAAGCTTCTCGGGAGTTAGTACCAAAATATTTGTACTATCTAGCAATTCTTGCTCAAACTCATTGAGCTCATAGCCACCGAACAATGCAGAAACAGTAAAGCCCAGCAAAGGCAATCGACTTGATAGTGCACGTTCAACCTCAGAAGCAAGCGCCCGTGTTGGAACAATAAAAATAACTTTTTCATCAGGCGATTGAGTTAATTCATTAATGATCGCGATTTCAGCCATGCGTGTCTTCCCAGCACTAGTTGGCATTGATACAACCAAGCCCTTTTCAAATTCCAGTAGAGCCTTGACTAAGCTCGTTTGTGATCGCCAAAACTCTGTCACGGGCTTTTTCCCTGCACTGGATACACGTATATATCGACGCCAGATTTCACTTGCTTCGCCACCTAATGCTGGCGATAACCACCGCCAAGTACTCCTATCAATCCATATGCCAAATATTTCTAACAGGAGACGCACAATCATCGAGTCGAGGGTTCGCCCGCAAGCATCGAGGCCTTTTATACTTTTTTGAAGACGGCCTATAGCTTCATCGCTTAGCGCAGTATCGCCGATTCGAATCCAATGTTGCATAGCGGCAATGCCTAGGTAAAACGAACGAAGTGCAGCGATATAAATCACATCCCCGATTGCAATGCTTTCATTCTCGAGTTCGTTTATTAACGCTGCTTCCTGAATGTTAGGATCCTGCAGCACTAGGGCGAGTGAATTCCTTATTACGACGAGCTGTTTAGCTAAGAGCATTGCGCATATCGAGCCTATTGGGCTTTTTATGTGTTTAGATTCGTTAAACTGGTTAGCTAATACAGTAGCGTTTGCTTCATAGCCGGCAAGGAAATAACACAATGCTGCAACTATCAATCGCTGGTTTACCAATTCAGGTCCAAGAGGCTGAGATAAATCTGGCTCAGAGAATAAATAGGAGAGATTTTCAAATAAGACAGCTGCCTCATGGAAAAGTGCCTGGCGCTCATCCACTCTCGGGTTTATCAGGGCAGAACTCAAGAAAAAGAAGGCGGTTCTTTCCATTCGACTTAGAGTATGGTCATACTCTGGCTCTTTTTGGAGATAGGGCTGTAATTGTCGACGAAGCCGACGAGTAACCAGCTCTGAGAAATGGCGTTGATAGCGGTCGTTTGCAAACAAGTTGCCCACACTATCGTCAGACCATGTTTTAATATTTTCT
>JACUUO010000068.1 GCA_014859275.1 Actinomycetota bacterium
GCCGCAGTATTAGCACTACCGCCATGTCATCCTTAAAGAGCTGAAGGCTCTCAATCGTATCTTCTCTATTTTTAAGTATTAGAATGCCTTTGTATCAACAACACCTTATTGGTTATATACTACCTAGTGGCATAATAATGACGATATTATTTAGATTCTTCAGCTCCAACCTTCCGTTTCACTTCAGGCCTGTCCTGAGCGAAGCCGAAGGGATGACAGCTGTCAACAGCTAGAAGCATCTAATTGTAAGATCCTGCATCCATTGGCTACTTCCACACTTCTTTCCCTCACTGACATTGGCACCTTGGCACCTCAAGACAGTACCCACATCTATTACCCACACCCTGCAGCACTGCAGCACCGACACAGATCGCCCCATAAATGGGGCAACTACATTGGCACAGCCAAAAGTTAGTAGTTCATAGTTAGTGGTTCATAGAGTATTACACACGTCTCTTACCTACATCAACCGGTAACTGCAGCACTGCAGCACTGGGTA
This sequence comes from Actinomycetota bacterium, assembly GCA_014859275.1. Lineage (GTDB taxonomy): Bacteria > Actinomycetota > Aquicultoria > Aquicultorales > Aquicultoraceae > Kmv33. The sequence goes on from JACUUO010000068.1 coordinate 500, forward strand.
ACTATCTACCCACACCTCTTTCCCACATCCCCTGGACCCTATTTTTTAGCGTCTGGCATGAATAACGGCTCTCCATATTTGTCCTTACCGAAATCGCGAATTATCTCCTGACCCTCAGTAGAGATAATAAAATCGACGAACTCCATCGATCCCTTGTAATTAACCTTCGGGAATTTATCTGGATTTACCGCTATGACCCCGTAAGGATTCAGAAGGTCTGTCTTCTTCTCAAGCACAATAGCTAGGTCAATGTTCTTTTTCTGAACCAGGTAGGTGCCCCTATCCGCTAGTGTGTATCCTTGCTTCTCGTCGGCGATGCGAATGGTCGCCGCCATGCCCTGACCGGTGCTGATATACCATGCGCCGGCGGGCTTTACCTCAGCCTTCTCCCAGATTTTAAGCTCTTTTTTGTGGGTACCCGAGTCGTCTCCACGTGAGACGAAAACTGCCCCCTTAGATGCTATCATCCCAAAAGCCTGAGCGGCGCTTGTGGCCTCCTTAGTCCTGGCCGGGTCGTTCTTTGGTCCGATGAGGACGAAATCGTTGTGCATGACATCTTTTCTCACCTTACCAAAGCCCTTGGCCATGAACTCATCTTCTGATTTACGAGAGTGGACGAGAAGAACATCGACATCGCCCCGCTCGCCCATCTTGAGGGCCTCGCCGGTGCCAACCGCGACCGGTATTACTGTAATACCGGTCTTCTTCGTAAAAGCGGGAAGCAGTATATCTAATAATCCTGTGTCTCTGGTACTCGTGGTGGTGGCTAAAATGACGGTGCCTTTATTGACGGGTTTTTCGGTGCTACCGGATGGTTTAACTGCCGCTTTCTGATTAGCAGAGCAACCGACAACAGCAAAAACGGTCAACGATAAAGCAATTATAACCAAAACAGAAGTGAACTTTTTCAACTACGTCTCCTTTCCAAACACGGGAGGCTAGGGCGTTTCCATCCTAACCCTATCGGCTGGCTGCCATAGTATATCCCTTAGGCTGACCAGCTCGGAGAATCCAATCTTACGCTTATTTAATTTGTTGTTTCATGATTCCGCAATATTTAACACCCTTGTGCGAGAAACAAATTATGGCTTTATCTCATTCGTGTCGAGCGCCTCTAAAAACGACAGGAACGCTTGCGCCGATCTGGTAGACGCGTGCTTGCTTACCACCAGGTAGAGGTCTCTTGCAATTGATGGTCCAGGAAGCTTTACCGTAACCAACTCGCCAAGCTTAAGCGACCTCTCTGCAGCCCATCTAGACACTATAGAGAAGCCAAGGCCGGCGCTTACCGCATTTACTACCGCCTCAGTGCTGCCGAGCTCCATCACGATATTTAATTCATCAATGCCTAAGCCATGCTTGGTGAGGTAATTCTCTATGGTCTGCCTTGTACCCGACCCTCTCTCCCTCATAATAAAATCCACCCTGCTTAAATCAGCAAGTGTTATGGAGCGCGTCTGAGCTAATTCGTGCTCGGTCGGGGCAATAAACACGAGTTCGTCATGGAGAAACGGGCGAGCATTTAGCTGCCCTGCCCCGAACTTCGCCCCGATCAAACCGGCCTGGAGTTCACCCGATATAACCTGTTCAGCTATCTCACTCGTGTCGCCTATTTTTAGTGCAACGGAGACACCTGGGTACTCCTTTTTAAATCTACCAAGAAGCTTGGGCATCACATACGCTCCCGGAATCGTGCTGCCACCGACAGAAAGCCGCCCCTTAACCGATTCGCCGAGCTCCTCGAGCTGGTGTTGAACGTTATCAACCTGCGAGATAATTTGGAGTGCAGTCGGATAAAAAAGCTTACCTGCTTCAGTCAGCTGCACTCTCTTAGTTCTTCTATCAAGCAAGTCAACCCCGATAAATTCCTCAAGCGCCTGTATCTGAAGACTCACCGCAGGCTGGGAGACACCCATCGCCCTCGCGGCGGCCGAAAATGTTCCCCGCTCAACTATGCTGACAAATGCCCTGAGTTGATTTACGTTCATGCACTTCCTCCAATAAACATATATTATAATAATTTACTCAGTTATTGGTTTTAATTATAGCAGTTATATGCCAAATGGATATAGTAGTCGATAAAAAGTGGATGGATTCGCTGGGAATTCGCCAGCGAGCGGGCAGTGGAAAATTTTTATTTGGTACAAGGGTAAATTAATGCTTGATTGCCTTACCGAACCCTAATATTATAGAGTTCACTAACCTGATAATGCTTATCAATGTGGCGGCTACCATTTTAGGCGTGACAAAGCTCTATGCATAAATATACTTCTAATTGGGAATTTACAGAGGAGATGATAGAATGGCCATAACTAAAGAAACGACCATCGCCGAGTGTGTGGAGCGGTATCCAGAGACCGTTGAAGTTTTTTACCGTTACGGATTGTCTTGCTTCGGCTGCGCCGTATCAAGCCTTGAAAATATCGAGCAGGGCGCAGCGCTTCATGGCATTGATCCTGACACTCTCGTATCAGAGCTGAATGCGTCGATTGCTGAAGGGAACGAATAACGCTTTGACTTCAGCTGAAGTCGAAAGCTCAGGGGTATTTTTATGCGAATAGGTATCTCAGAAATAATATTTCTACTATTCTTACTTGCCCTCATCATCCCCGCATTCCAGAAACGCATTCTGGAAATGCGAAGGCTTCAATTCCTCCATAAAGTAGAGGAAGATAGAAAGACGCGCCTAGTAACTTTAATCCATCGCCAGAAAGCCCTAAGCTTTCTAGGTATTCCATTTGCCCGCTTCATTGATATAGAGGATTCAGAGCAGGTTCTAAGGGCTATTCGAATGACTGACCCGAAAGTGCCAATCGATATCGTAATGCATACACCGGGCGGAATAGTATTGGCCTCAGAGCAAATAGCATTTGCTCTGAAAAGACACCCGGCTAAGGTAACAGTTATCGTTCCGCATTATGCGATGTCGGGTGGTACTCTTATTGCGCTTGCTGCGGATGAGATCGTCATGGACGAAAATGCAGTGCTTGGGCCAGTTGATCCGCAAATCGGCAATCCTAGGGGTATGTCCTTTCCAGCATCATCGGTTATTGCTGCGGCCGAAATCCCAAACCCTGGTAACAGAGATGATAACACACTCATCCTTGCCGATATCGCTAAAAAGGCGATAAGGCAGGTAGAGCAGATAGTTTATGATCTCATAAAGGATAGGATGCCCGAGGAGAAAGCTCGTGAAATCGCAAAAACACTGAGCGAAGGGCGGTGGACTCACGATTACCCAATAAGCGTGGGTGAAGCAAGAGGGCTTGGCCTCCCTGTTAGCGATAAATTGCCGAGAGAATTCCACCAACTCATGCAGCTTTACCCGCAGACCCAGCAGCGGCGACCATCGGTTGAGTATGTCCCCGTGCCGTATAGAACGCGGCCAACGCGGCCCGATAGGTGGTATAACTTAAGGCAACCAATTTATACGAATAGGCACACCTCCCGATTATTGCTTTGCTAAAGGCGTATCCGACAGTACCGATAAAATCAGCAAAATGGGTAATTATAACTATCTGTAAATCAGATAGCCACGCGTGTTTCGAAATTATCGGTTGATATGGGGGATGAAATGAAGCATCGACTGATCTCAAAGGTTCGCAAGAGAGATGAGCGAGTCGTCGATTTTGAAGAGCGCAAAATTGCTGATGCCATACATAAAGCGCTAAATGCGACCGGGCACCCTGATGGTAAGCTCGCCGCCGATCTGGCGGATAAGGTGGTCGATAGGCTTGAGGAAAACGCCGATAAAAGGCCGACACCGAGCGTAGAAGAGATTCAGGATGTCGTCGAGCAGGTTTTAATCGATGAGGATTATCCCGAGGTTGCCAAGGCCTATATACTGTATCGCCATATGCGGGCAAACGTACGAGCCGCCAGAAGATTTGTTGGGGTGCCCCTTAATGATATAAAGGTGAGCGTAAATGCGGCAAAGGTTCTCAGCCAAAGGTACCTGCTTAAAGATGAGCAGGGAAACGTCGTCGAGACCCCGGGTCAGATGTTCAGACGGGTCGCAGCAGCAGTGGTAGCACCTGATCGACTCCATGACCCGCATGCGGATGTGAAGGCAACCGAAGAAGCGTTTTATGCCATGATGACAAACTTCGAGTTCCTACCAAACTCGCCGACCCTTATGAATGCCGGCACCTCGATCGGCCAGCTGGCGGCCTGTTTTGTAATCCCTGTAGAGGATTCAATCCCCGATATCTTTGATGCAGTAAAATACATGGCGATCATCCATCAAAGCGGCGGGGGAACAGGCTTTTCGTTCTCACGGCTCCGCCCTAAAGGCGATGTTGTTAAATCGACAAAGGGGATCGCCTCCGGCCCGGTATCTTTCATGAGGATATTTGATGTTGCAACCGATGTCATAAAGCAAGGCGGCAGGCGCAGGGGCGCAAATATGGGTATATTACGCTATGATCACCCGGACATCATTGAGTTCGTCACCGCCAAACAGAAAGAAGGTATGCTGACCAACTTCAATGTCTCTGTCGCGGTCACCGACGAGTTCATAAAAGCTGTCGAGAAGGATGGGGATTTCAACCTCATAAACCCCAGGAATGGTGAGGTTGCCGGTAAACTTTCGGCAAAATACCTCTTTGACTTGCTAGTAGCTATGGCTTGGAGAACCGGCGACCCGGGCCTCTTCTTTATTGACCGCGCCAATGAGGCAAACCCGACACCCGACGTCGGCTCGTTCGAGAGCACGAACCCGTGCGTCGTTGGCTCAACGAGGATATCAACAGCGGATGGCCTCCTCACAATGGATGAATTATTCGTCTCACAGCAAGCATTTTCGGCACTTACAGTGGTTCATGGCGAAACAAAATCTCACCAAGGAATAAAGAATACCCTTTCCCCCGCCGTTCCGGTCTTCAGAACCGGTGTTAATGAGCCAGTATTCACGGTAGTGACAAAGCATGGTTACGAACTCACAGCGACCGCTAACCATAGATTCCTGACACCAAATGGCTTTGTTGAACTTAAAGATTTAGCACCGGGAGATACCCTCCATTTGCAAGCCGGCGAGGGCAGCTGGAGCAATAATTATGAGCTACCACCATTTATCCCTGAATATAGCGCCGCAAGGGGGCGGTATAACGCTGGGATAGAGAGGGGCATAATCAACCCACCGCAGAAATGGTCAAGGGAAATCGGCCAATTACTAGGTTGGATAGTGGGGGATGGATTTTTGTGCCTTGGCAATAGTGCAATGGTCGCACTAACCTTTGGCAAGGATGAGCAGCACCTCATTTCATATTTTAAAAAGCTCTTTGGCGATTGGTTTGGTGCAACAGGCTACCTTCGCAAGCAGCGTGGTTCCGTGCAACTTAGATATAAAGGCTTCCCAGCACGATTTCTTGCAAACCTCGGCATCAATACGGAAAAGTCCCACTTGAAAAGAGTGCCTGATGCGATCTGGCGCGCACCGAGGGAGGCCGTTATCGGCTTTCTGCAGGGCCTTTTTACAACGGACGGAACTGTTAATCTATCTATGAAAAAGGGGGCTTGCAACATACGGCTTGCCAGTAGCTCAAAGGTGCTGATGCAAGAGGTGCAACTCCTACTACTGAACCTGGGCATCGTATCGAGGTTGCATTTTAGACGCGATGAGGGTGAGGTGTATCTTCCGGGATCCGATGGCAAACTGAAGCTTACAAGAACAAGCAAGCAATACGAGCTACTAATAGATAAGGTAAACCGTGACCGATTCATCGACATTGTCGGTTTTATGTCCGAGGCTAAACAGATAAAAGCAGAGCTGTTCATAAAGGCTAAGAAGAGAAAGAGCAATTGCGAAACCTTTACAACAATCGTCAAGCGTATCGAGCCTACAGGCTTTGCGGATGTGTATGATACAACACAACCGTTCACCCATACCGTCGCGTATAACGGCATAATTACCCACCAATGCGGTGAAGTTCCTCTATTGCCCTACGAGCCCTGTAACCTTGGTTCGATTAACCTTCATAAGATGGTAAAGGATGGCGCCATCGATTGGGATAAGCTTAGGGATACCACTCGCCTTAGCGTGCACTTCCTCGATAATGTAATCGATGCGAGCAAGTATCCGCTACCCCAGATCGATTACATGGCCAAGGCGAACAGGAAGATCGGTCTTGGTATCATGGGCTTTGCTGAGATGCTCCTTGAACTCGGCATCCCGTATAATTCCGAGGATGCGCTGGAAACGGCGGAAAAGGTAATGAAATTTATTTACGATGAGGCCGTCGATACGTCGGTTGAACTTGCAAAGGCGCGCGGCTCCTTCCCCAACTTTAATGGGAGCAAATGGGCTAAGGCAGGCTATGATGCGATGAGAAATGCCACCATAACAACAGTCGCTCCCACCGGAACCATCGGCATTATCGCGAATACCAGCAGCGGCATCGAGCCCATCTTTGCAGTCTCGTACTCGCGCGAGGTCATGGAGGGCACAACCCTTCTTGAGGTCAATCCGGTCTTCGAGAAGGTTGCGCGGGAGCGGGGCTTCTATAGCCAGGAGCTTATGATGAAGATATCGAAGTACGGGACGATTCAGAGCATGGAGGAAATTCCGGCTGATGTGAGAAGAGTCTTTGTGACGGCATTTGATGTGGTGCCCGAATGGCATGTTCAAATGCAGGCGGTATTTCAAAGATACGTCGATAATGCGGTGTCTAAAACGGTCAATCTCCCGGAAAACGCGACCCTTGATAGTGTCAGGAGAATATACCTGCTTGCCTATGAGTTGGGCTGCAAAGGCATTACAGTCTACCGATATGGTAGTAAAAAAGAGCAGGTTCTCTATATCGGAAAGCCTGAGGAGAAAAAAATAATCGAACAACCGGTCACCGCAGAATCGGAATACTCAGGCGGCTGCGCATGGGGCTACTGCCCGCTGTAGACACGGTGCTGCAGTTACCGGTCTTGAGGTACTAACGTGCCGCCGTGCCAATGCAGTTGCCTAATTCATCAGACGATCTCTCACTGCCACATAACACGTAGTTGCCCGATTTATCGGACGGGCTTTAGCAGTGCCAACGTGCCAACGTACTACTGTGCAACTTATAGTTATTCGTAGTTGCCCCATTTATGGGGCGATCTCTATTAGTCCTCGGTCCTCAGTCTCCGGTCCTGATGTACCAAAGTGCTGCAGTTAAGTGTAAGCACAAGGTGTGGGCACACGAGATCTTCGGTCGCTGCTGCTCCCTCAGAATGACAGAGAAGCTATTAGTTAGTAGTTCATAGAATAGTGCCCATACTCTTGACTCACATTAACTGGTAACTACAGCACTATCGAAGATCGCCCGATGAATCGGGCAACTACGGGTGGACACGTCGGCCCATTACGGGCCTCCCATGGCCTAAGGAAACTCACGTTTCCATAGAGTAGTGGTCGAGCCTGTCTCGACCTTTCTTAGGGCGGACACAGGGTCCGCCCCTACATTCCCGGTCATCCATCACCGATCTTCTACAGCACATTGGCACTTCAAGACAGTACTCCTTCTTACCAATTTCGGCATGCTAGCACTTAATAAGTTATCTGTTTAGGCAGTGAGCGCAGGGGTAAAATGCAATGCGGGGTGAAATGCAAAAAAGGGGTGAAAATGTGAGGTTAAGTTTTTTAGCATTAACATCGCTGCTAATAGTTATTGGGTCGCTAACATTTGCGCCGGGTGCCTCTGCTTTGCAAATGGAGTTAAGGTTGACACAACAATCGATCTTGACTGCGATAGTTGCCATTTCATAGGCGAGAATCCGAGTAACCCGGTAGGCGTTCAGGATACGATGTTTGCCTATCCTATCGACAAAGCTGATGCTCCAATGCTTAACGGTCAGGTAGAGGCAGTCTGGAATAATGCCAGCGCGATATCAATCCTGGTCAACTGTGGCTGGGCTGGAGCTACCACGGTAACCATGAAGGCACTCTATAACGAGGATAGGATATTCTTCCTGATACAATGGAAAGATCCAACCCTTAGCAATCGAGATCACTTAACAACATAACCAGAGCAGAGACGATCATTATTGTGCATAGGAGCATCTTCTAGCCTATCTATCTATCAATGAAGATAACGGCAGCCAGGATAAGAATAGATCTCGGCTTGCTCAATTGATAAAGGCTCTTAAGCAGTACTTCCTTGGATCACTACATTTGATGCTTGCTTACCCTTTGGACCATCCGCAATGTCAAAATTAACCAATTCGCCCTCTGTAAGAGTCCTAAAACCGCGCGTCTGTATGGCTGAGTAATGGACAAAGATGTCATTGCCCTCTTCTGTTTCTATAAACCCGTAACCCTTGTTCTTGCTAAACCACTTTACTTTTCCCTGCACTTTCTACCTCCCGGAAAAACCATTGACCTATCAACAAATTGAGTATTCCCATAAAAGCACCGGCCGAACCAAAAATTGGCAACATCCTTTCCAGCCACCTGTTACCACGGGGGTCGGCTTAACTCTCTATATCTCTATAGGATCCTGGTTTAGGGTCCAAGATAGCACCTGAGCATCTCTGGGCTAAAAATTGAAGTCGGCCTCGCGGTACTCATCATTACGCTTACAAACTTAGCTGCAAAATTCGGGTTTTCCCTTCCCTTCCTAATCGCCCTATCCATCCATTTAGGCTTACATGCCAGCCATCTTAAAAACTCGTAAACGCGATGATCCATAAGGAAATGCCTATCCAATTCATCTTTATATGATGCAAGGGCTTTCGATGATACATCCCCCTTGTCAAGTGCAGCTTTTACCGCATATGCCGCAATCTCGCCGCTTTCTAGGGCATACGCTATTCCTTCCCCGCTAAGCGGGTTGACCAAGCTGGCTGCATCCCCGGCGAGTAAGATGCCATCCACCAATACCTTGTGCCTCCCATAGCCCATCCGAAGATAAGCGCCTTTTACATCAGTGATCATGATGGCCGAGCTTAAATCAAGCGGATACGTAGCCTTCTCGGTTAGAAACCAGTCAAGAAGGCCTTTAATTTCTATATCATACCGCCTCATCATGTGACAGCTCAAACCGACACCGATATTGGCATTCTCCTTTGAGACCGGAAACACCCAGGCGTAGCCCTCAGGAATACGCTTATCCAGATATATATTTATACAATCATCGAGGCCTTTAATATTAGCACAGTAGACCCTTACAGCAAGGGCATGCGGTTTTATGCACTTAATACCGGTGCGTCTGGTAAATGTACCGTGCGTGCCATCTGCACAGATTACCACCCTACAGGGTATCTCCTTAATAATACCGCCATTATCTACCCTAACGCCTTTTAGGGTCCCACCAGAGGCGACGAGGTCTATTGCTTTGCAGCCCATAAATACCCTTGCACCTGCTACTGCCGCAGTTTCAACAAGCTTCTGGTCGAAATCAGCTCTTGTTGTTATATAAAAGTGGGGATACGGGGTATCTTCGCTCGGGATTTTCGACTCAAAATATGCGCCGCTATTTGAAAAAAGGCGGATGCGATCACAGCGATAATAACCACTAGAGGATAGCCAATCACTTAGACCTATTTTATTTAACATCTTGATACTTCTAGGGCCTAACCCATCGCCGCATATCTTTTCGCGTGGAAAATTGCTTTTATCGATTAGAATTACATCTACTCCCAGCTCGGCTAAGAAATAGGCAATAGATGAACCTGAAGGCCCGGCACCAACGATAACCACATCAGCTTTTTCCATACATTAACCTATTAAGCAACCGATACCAACTATAGCTAATATATACCTCCAGGAAGCTTCAATCTAAACATACATCAGGATCTCATCGCGATGAGGCCCTGCCTATATTATCAAGGCTTAAGGAAGCAGTCTACAGAAAGACCAAAATAAGCCTATCCAAGCGAGCCCTTACTCTACCGCCTTGAGTAACGCTGGACGTATGTCTGCAGATCGATCTGACCGTCGAGAACCCTACCCACAAAGTAGCCGATCGCACCGAAAATGATGCCTAAGAGCACCGATTCAAAGCCAACGGCGATCCATGCAACGCCCAGAATAAAGCCGATAAGCACCCCAAGCTGGGTATTAGTCATTATCACAACCTCCTTACCTTAAGCAACCCTCGGTTCTACAGGCTCCAGGCTAATAATAATATCATGACTGGCAAGATTGCTACCTAGCTTATCGAGCCATTCACGGTTGATTGATTCCCTAATCTTGTTGTCAATACTGTGGATGTCTGCACTCCTCTTAACAGTGAGGTTTGAACGAGCAAATAACTGGCCGTCACGCTCCGAGAAAATCCGTGTTTGAGATTCGATCACGCCTGTAATACCGCTAATTGTATTATCTATCGCCTTCTCTACAACATCATAGCTGATCGTTGTCGTGCCGGGAGCTTTCGCCCTCGTCTCATACTGGCCCCCAACAACCGCGGTCACAGCTCCTGCAAACTGACCACGAAGCCAAAATATCCCAAGAGCTAGCACAATAGCGAGAAGAAAGATCGAAATCAACGAAGCGGCAACAAAATTTGCCGTAAAGAAATTAACCACCTGCTGATAGGGAATAACCGCTTGTAACTGCCCGGGGGTAATAGCACCGATCGCGAGTAAAAGTCCAGCTAGACTTGCCAGAGCAACAAGAGTGAATATTACGATTAACAGCACTCTGTTTAATATATCCATCATAACAACCCCAATTACGCGGCGCGTTTCACCCGTTGAACTCTAGTGCCCATCCGCTCAAGTTCCTTATCCAGGCCGATAGATTCCAGGTTGCTTTTGATGTCGGCTTCGACCCGATCACGAACCTGATGCCTATCGGCCCCCGTCGAAGCTGAAACACTGGTTGCAACATCAAACCTATCGCCGTAGACGATAACATCCACGCTATCGGTAGTGATGGCTCGCTCCCGGGAAAGCCGCTGCATTAGATATCTCTCTATATCTGCTCGACGAACCTGTGTCCTTCCTGTGTCGTCATCTCTGATGGTAATAAACTGCGCCCTCCAGGGGCGAACTTCCAGCACAAAAAGTAACAGAGATACTAATAATATCCCTAGCAATATGGCCTGGATCCCCCCGATGCCTAGCTGAGCTATCGCTTGGAACCATCCCTGGACGAACTGAGTTAGCGCTGGTGTACCTGTAAGGAGACCTATCAGATAGAGTATGCCTATCGCCGACCCGGCAATTAGGACAACCGCTATAATTGTTGCTAGCGCACGGTTAAATACTCTCATACCGTCATCATCAAATCCTCTACATAGATATCGACGTTTTTAATGCGGTCTGCGATATTACGCTCCTGAAACTCCCTCCATATCTCGGAGCGTAATCTATCGGCCACTTCGGGAATCTTCACACGCGCCACCGATATGTGCACGTCTACTCTGAAACGACCCTCTCTGTCAGGCCCGAGTACCGATATGCCTGGTACATCTAGGCCGTACGGGTACGAATCTCCAACTGTGCGCACCTGCATGAGCGAAACGCCCTTCGCCCTATCCACCACGGGCTCAACTGCCATAGCTATTAACTTTTTCTCCTTCAATATATCAGGCGACACGCTCTTCACGTTCCCCAGCTGGCCGTTCTTCCCCGGGTAAGAACAGGTCGTTTACCGAGATATTTACCTCTTTTACTCGTAAGCCAGTCAATGACTCTATCTGATTCGTCACATTTTGCCGGACTTGGTTGGCAACATCCGGGATGCTCTGCCCATAGACCATAATCATATTAAGATCAATTGCCGCTTCTTCCTCACCGACTTCTACGCCAACGCCTGGCTGCCTCCCAGCCCCTGTAATCCGGGTGAGTGCTCCGCCGATAGCACGCTCCGCTGCACCACCCAGCTCATGAACGCCAGGGACTTCCCGGGCGGCGATAGCCGCGATCTTAGCAACAACCGCATCAGAGATTATAGTTCTCCCAGGCCCTTGTTCCTTAAGTTTTCTCATTTCTTCCTGAGGTTTTGCTTCTGCCATAAGAATTCTCGCCTCCTTTCATAGTTGTTTTCTTATACCCATAATTTTGGGTACATCGGCCGAAATTGCGCAAATTATAGGAATTCAAAAAAACGAAACCATGATGAGCGAAAGTATCAATACTCGCTTAAGCTTGGATGTTGGATGGAAAAGCCCATTTTAAAGGGTAAATACCTTCACCTTATACCCACTTGCTGACAGCTGATTGCTGGTAGCTGATAGCTATTTTAAAATCGATTAAATTATTGGGGATAACATAGATCAGAGA
>JACUUO010000264.1 GCA_014859275.1 Actinomycetota bacterium
ATCGATCACAAAGGCTTCGTTGCCTCTCGTGATAACGTCACGAATAGCGGTTATCGATTGGCTTATAGGTGCCTTGTCGATTAACTTTCCATCCCTGCTGTATACGTAAACCTCTCGAGCATCCCAGAAATCGGTAATGTAGGTAGCTCCTGAAGCATCCACAGCGATGTAATCTGGCGCCTCTAATTCAATAGCAAATTTGCTTTTGAACTTACCTTGGGCATCAAATATTTGGACGCGTTCGTTTGCCTGGTCGAGAATGTAAATATTCCCAACCTTATTCACTGCAAAGCTGCCGGCGCCTCCAAATTGCCCTGCCTCTTTGCCCCACGGGCCGGAAACGACCACGGCTCCAGCTTTACTGAAGTTACCAAAACTATCACCTTTAATGATGATACCAAGCGTATCTAGCACTTCCATTGCCAAGGCACGGGCTTGCGGTGAAAAACTGAGGGTCAGACCGCTCATAAGAAGTATACCGCAAATAGCCCCGACCAGGACCTTTTTCCAGACTGGCTGCCAGAGGAATAAATGGTTGGCCAGGTTTTTCCAAAACGCGATGATGCCTCTCTCATCCTTTGTTGAGATACCAATCCTAATATGCTCCCACATATCTGAAGAGGGTTCAATCTCTCTAGCCTTACTTGATAAAGCGGTTTGTAGCCATCTTTCAAACAGTGCTTGTTTTTGCACTTGTCTCACACTCCTTTCTCTGTTTCTCCATGACTTCCTCATCGAAGCATGGTTCTTCTTCGAAAGTGAATCCCAATTCACCTTGCTTTATTTCATCTGCCAATCGTTTCCTCGCATTATGCAAGCGTGATTTGACCGTACCTGCCCGGCAGCCAAGAACTTCGCTTATTTCCTTGATTGAGAATTCGTTGAAATAGTGCAGGATGATTGCGGTTCGTAAAGGCGCACTTAGTTTATTGAGGGCTTGATGCAAGACGTCTTGCATCTGTTTTGTTTCCACAGCTTCTGATACGCTGGCATCACTGATCAGAAATTCGTGATCGCTGTCGTTAAGTGTTTCAAGAGAAAGCCGTCCTTTCTCTTTTGACAGTACACGCCAGCTAATTCTGACCAGTATCCGGTAAAACCACGCCTGAAAAGCTTCCGGATGCCGCAATCTTTTGATTTCACGGTAGCATTGAATAAATGATTCCTGGGTAATATCTTCAGCAATATGTTGCCGACCTGTTAATAAGTAGGCTGTCCGAAGCGCCTTAGTGCTGTATTGCTGAAAAAGGCTTTCGAAAGCATCTACGTCACCCTGCTGGCAACGCCTTATTAAAGTAACATCATCCACATTCACTTCTCCTTTTGTTTTAGGAGCTCCCTCTACTATAAGAGAGACGGCAACCAAGAAAAAGGTTCACTAGGAGACGTTGTTAACTTTCTTAACTAACGGTAAATTGTCCTCATAAGTTTGGCATGTTATCTAATAGTAGATTGTCTCTGGATACTGCCTTTTTAACCGCAGGCTAGGTTATGTTGAGCCTCTTGTGTAATTCGGTGACTGTCACCACATAGGCTAACTATCGGCTAATTTAAAGTAATAAAGGCAAGGAAGTGGCGCTTGCGGAACTTAGGCTCTGGTTTCTTATAACAAGGAGTATGAAGAAGAGCCCTTTTCGGGGCTCACTTGGAGTGGGTTATAGGAACTTTTAATTTGAATACTTCGTTATTAAACGCAGGAGCGATTAATCCGCTCCTTATAGTATTTAGAAATCGCCGTTTATCTCGTTGAGCTCGGCAAGGGTAAACACCGGGCCATCTTTGCAGATGAACTTTGAGCCGATGTTGCAGCGGCCGCATTGTCCCACGCAGCACTGCATCTTGCCCTCAAGTGTGGTTACGATCTGCTCTGGAGTGAAGCCCATCGCATGGAGTTCCTGCAACGTAAATTTGATCATAATCGGCGGACCGCAGATTATCGCAATCGCGTTCTCCGGTGAGGGGTTAGCCTCCTTCACAAGGGCCGGGACAACGCCTACCTTGCCACTCCATGCATCGTCACCGCAATCAACGGTGACATCGAAATCCATATCCTTTTCGTTTCTCCAGCGCTCGAACTCCCACTTAAAGCAGAGGT
>JACUUO010000069.1 GCA_014859275.1 Actinomycetota bacterium
GATCCAGCACGACCGCATACATCTCTAAATCGTACCTTCGAGCGTCAATACGTATATTTAGCCCTTTTCCCCCATGGCTTTAGATAAGAGATAATCAGTAAGAAGGCTAGAACAGCAAAACTGATCGAGATGCCGAAAAACAGCATCTGGCGATTGTGAAGGTAAGCCGGGTTCTGCAAGGGATCAATGTTACTGGCAAAAATTTCGGCGAAATTGTCATGAATCCACATACACATGAAATTCCCTCCGAATACAATAGCCGTGATGTTTCCAACCCATTTTGCGAGAACCCAATATAATACTTCGTAAGTCCCCAATTTGTTCGCACTACGAGCCACGTCCCTGTAATCAGTGACCCAAATGCGCCGGGAATTATCATGAACCAATCAAAGAACTGGATAAAGAGATGGGCTGCATAGATCAGGTCTGCTTCCGAGATAAACTCGGTTGAAACGGCTAACAAAAGCGTGCCTAGTAAACCCCGAAGTAGACAATGACGAAAACGATATGGGCAATGAGCCACCCGTTCTTTGCTTATGATTCAATTTCTTGGATATCCTTTTTCCAATCAACGTTGTTAGACCAATAATCGCTAGAAGCAAAAGAGCTATCGTTACTATGCCTAGCAACATATTTACTCCGTCTTTTGGATGGGTTGTAACCGACCCTATACTCAATATTTGGCAAGCCGATCTAGGAACAAGGCTTAATCCTTTACCATTAGTAAAGGCTGCAGGTTAAGGAATCTCCAGCTAACTTGCTAGCGCAGGCTTTGATACGGTTATTTTTTTCGGAAAGCTATAATCAGCGCACTCAAAAGCAAGCCTACGCCCAAGCCTACAATAAGGCCAAAGCCTGGAGTGACCGATTCGGCGAATATGAGACCAATGCCAAGGCCCAAGATAACTGAACCCGCAATAACCAGCAGAATTAAGCTAATGTTGCTCATATTTTCTTGCCTCCTCATGCTTTAAATATGCCCTCGACCTTTACTCCTTGTCTAGACTTTCTAAGACCTCACAGCGTGGCATATATTGCAAAGAATGTTAACGTAGTTCCCGCTTCATAGATTCTAGCCTCTCAATACTATGTTTCTCAATGTTTAATATTCTTAAACTTTGAGATTATAATACCTAGCAAACTATCCAATATCAAGAGGTAAATGAAATAGCTTGCTCTGGCAAAAGTTATGAACAAGCGAATGTGACGTAGCGCTGGATAGTCGGCATTTCTTCAGGTAATTGCCGACTCCTTTCAATAGATTTTTGCAGGTGTCTAACGCCTGTTTAGGGAGTTTGGGAGGACAAGTTTAAGGAGAGCCTACTTTTTGCCTATCTCTTGTCGCACTCTGGCGGCTAGTTCTTCGAGAACCTGCGATGTTCTGTTGAGAAAATCGAGAATGGTTATAAGCTGCTCATCGCTGTAATGGGAGTATGCTTCGGTCCACAACGGCACATGTGGCTCGAATAGCTTGGCAGCCTCAAGGCATTTTTCAACGTGAGGTCGGATTAAGACTTTGCGCCTGTCTTTTGGATCCGATGCCCGCTCTGCAAATCCTGCTTTCTCAAGTCGATCTACAGCAGCCGTTATGGCACCGGTGGTAAGCCCTGTTATCTCTGCTAACTGCCCAGCCGTAACTTGCCCTGCTTCAAGTATTATGTCCATGCATTTGTGATCAGTGGGGTTAAGACCTAACCGCTCAGCCATGACATGGTGAAACAAGACAGTCCTTGTTGAGTGTTTTCTTCCCTGGGCTAGCATTTCATCGATGAGTTCTTCTCGCGTTTTTCGTTCCCTGGACGTTGATTTCATTCCAAAAATAGTTTTCCTTAATATATAGGATTATGAAAATTCGAGACTATGCGAGCATGATTTATTGTATCACCAGCAGGCAATCATTTCCAACGACACAAGGGGGTCAGGCAGTGTTTCTTAGATTTGCTGGATTCTTGCTCTAACAAGATACAGCTTGCCAGCCTCTGAATCCATAACAACACTGTCTCAAGAATCATAAATGGGAAAATGGCTTGTCAAAGCCATTTTTCGCATCCAATACTAATCCCGAATTGTCATTTATTCCAACTATTGACAGATATTGCCAGGGCCATTGGATAAGTTTTTATTGCTTCTACCTTCGGCGGATATCAGATGAAAGGTTAACTCGTACAATTTATGACTCGGGATAAGCCTTGTGCTAACGATAGGTTCCGCTGTATTGTCTATGGTTTTGGAATACCAAGGTCTTTGCAGATTTTGGCGACAAGATAATCGTCGATTTCTTTGTGGCGCGGAACAGTTGAGGCCTTCTTCTCAATACGGTTTACGTAAACGGTGTGGTTTGCGCCCTCACGCAGAAAAACGCATTCGTTCTTTTCGAGATAGCGGATTAGATCTTTTCGTTTCAAGCTATGATTTCCCCGAATTCCTGTCTTATTATTTCGGTTCCTTCCAGCTCTTCTTCTGCCATCTGCCGATTCGCCTCAAGAACAAGCTGAACAGCCTCTACTAAATTCTCTTTTGCTTCTTCTAGCGTTTCTCCTTGAGTATTTGCTCCAGGGAGTTCTTCAACATAACCGACGTAACCGTATGGGGATTTTTTGAAAACCGCTGTTAATTTCTCGTGCATTTTATCACCTGCCTTTTTACTATTATGCCACAAGATAATAAGACTACAAAATTTACCTATGTGCCTCTACCCATAACTGTAGGCGTTACCGTAATTAACCTTATGAAATATCGCTCTGTAAAGCCGTAAATACGCATCCCCGGATTGCATTCAAGCTTGTTTCCGGTGTACGGGTTAATTACCAAGGATAAGAGTTTGTCTTGCATGGTTGACCCTCCTTTATATTATTTTATTCTGACTTTCTCCACATACTTCCGAATATAGCTAAATATTGTTCACTATTTACCCGTTATATTCTTGCAAAGAATGATGGCTTAATTGCAAATTTAACGATCTTGGCGAATCTTTTTGATCGTGGCCTAATTGTTGTGTGATGAGGACTGTGCTTTAATTAACGCTAAAAAACAAAAACAGGCCAACTAACACAGCCCCAAAAGACCCACCCCAACAACCCAACCAGAAAAAATCTCTACCTCAGGATAGATGCCATGCCCCACCATGCCCACCATGTCTTTTATTCCTACGCTTCAAAAAGTTTAAAGCTGAAATTGATGGGTAATATCAGGTTCAGTTTTTGGCCAGTGCCGAAATGAGAGCTAGTTCTTCAAGTCCTCTGGCAGGTCGTTACGACTATATAACATTACTGGTAGGCCTGAATACCCTGTCGGAGGTAAGTTTAGCCAATCGCATATTTTGAGGCGGATGAGATATTTCATCGATAATGCATACGCCAACCTGGGATTTATCAAGTAACTTGCCCATTTTCTATAAAGTAGAGGATCGGATGATTGAAGGTGTCTCCCATTCTGAGCATTCTACAAGACTTATATTGAGGTACTTCCAAGGGAATATGAGAGCGAGCCAGGAATACTCGATTGGTCCTCACGGTACAGGTTCCACAAAAATAGCTGAAAATGAATTGTTACACTTGCGTAAAATCCTGGATTCACTTGGCAACCAGTGTATTGAATGCGGGATATGCTGTATGTTTACATATGGTTACGTTCTTACGAGCCTAGAGTATGATTTGATAAAAAAGGGATATAAAGATATATCCATTAAGGTTGATCCTTCTGGAATGTCATATGTAGCGACTGGTCTTCATGGATGTAAGTACCTTCAGAACGATGATTCAGTATACCTGAATGCTAAAAAATATACTCTTCAAATGGTAGAGGGCATGAGGTTCTCTCAGAATCAAGTTTCTGAGAGCAAGTGTGATATATATGAGGAAAGACCGATAATATGTAGGGCTTATCCTCACTGGCCTTTTGAAGAGAAATGTAGTATCGATATTATATTCTCTTCCACTCCAGATAAGCAAAAACTGATGTTATGCTCGCTTTATTACAAATACATAAGCACCTACAGAAGTGAAATGTTAAATTCCCATGGAAAGATTGACGAAGACTTCGTACCTATCAAATCAAAATACATTGTTAAATTGAGAGAAGCCGCTTATTCAAATGCTCTTAGAGGGTTAAAGCTACTACACCATTTTTGGTCACCTTGGGCATATATTGAGGTTATTTCACCTAGTGCTGCGGATTTAGCTGTTCTTAAAATGTGTGATGGAACCAACAGTATTGGCGATGTATCCCGAAAAATTAAAATCTCAAGAGAAGAAACGACCGATATTGTGAAATTCTATATAGCACACGATATGCTTGTTCCGCCTACGGGAATTAGCTTTATTCCAATCATTTAGCAATTTACACGCAAGTGCTCATACATAGAAACCGGCAGCGCTGTGTTTAGATGATGTGGCGCTACTTTGCATTAGTGTTAAAGGTGATGTAGATGTTAAGTACCGGTAATATGATCAAACTTATAGCCAGACAAGGGTTGGCTAGCCAACCCTTGTCTGGACTGGAATTCACTGGGTTAAAAGATCTCAAATGAATTAATCATCTCTTGTGCAGTCCCCAGGTGGTTAGGATATATGCTTACTTCCGACCCGTATGTGACCACATACGATTTAGTATTTTTTATCGTTATGACCTGCATGATCTTTAGGGGACGTCCTTCCAGTGTTACTGTATAAACTAGTTTATACCCGGGACTGCCTGCAAGGGTGGTTGGGCCTGATTCGATGATATTAATATCCGGGTAGGTATACTTTAATTTGTTGATATTGAAATTGATGTATTCATCTAATGTTATAGGGAAGGGTAAATCTCCTACTACTACATTGATACTGTTTCCTTCAGGCGATAAGAACATAACGGCCACTTTATCCATCCCTTGTCCAAGCTGAGTCCAACCCTGTGGATACTTCATCCTAAACCCGTAGGCGGTACTCTCGTAGCTGAGCATGCTAATGGCAATCCTCGGGTACTTAACCGTGATACTGTAATCCGAAGAGTCCCAGGTAACCTCTGAGTTAAGCGCCTCCAGTACAAAGCGTATTGGAATAAAGGTACGGCTCTGTACAATTATTGGCACAACCCTTGGATTAGAAGCATCGATCGGAACATTGACTCCATTTACCTGGGCAGAGGTCTGTCCTATCCACAGTTTGATAACCGTTCCAGCAAAGTCAATAGTAACCTCTTTTTTTAGCTGATCCCAGGAGACGGTTGCTCCAAGTGATTCTGCAACAAATCGTATGGGAAGATGAGTGCGATTCTCTCTGATGAAGGGGGCCACATCAAGCGTTTTCTGGCTACCATTGACATAGTAAATGGTCTTGCCGACAAAGAAGCGAAGAATAGTCTGAGAGGTATCTGCGGCAGCATTAAAGGTTGAAGACGACTGGCTCTCAGCTGCCATGCCTATCCCGGGAAGGGTAAGAAGCAGAGCCAGGATTATAAGGAAAGAGACAGTTTTTTTCACGAGTAAACCTCCTGCTTTCTAGGTGCATGATGATAGGTATCCATGCAAGCCTTTGCTTATACCAAGTTGATTAATCGAATAGTACTGTATATATTTCGTCATGATATGGCTTAGACTTTAGCTATCCTATACATTGCCTATACAAGTTTTTGTCATAGTAAATTAAGCGAGTTAACGCGGCAGAACGATGATAGGTACTGCAAGGCGTAAAACCCGATTACTTCAATCCAAAGTACCTTTTTAGGGTCTTGTAAATCCCGCTTATGATTCGTATTGCGAGGAGGAATAGCGCTGCCACCGCAAGGATGGTTGCCAACCTAAACAAGATAAGAGCGATGATCGGAAGTATCATGAAGGCGGCCAAAAGCATCGACGTTCCAAAGGAAAATACCGCAATGGAGGCTAGTAGTAGATCGAGATAGCGGTTACGATTGATGTATGCATAAACCAATACAGCCCCAGTTAGGTATGCAGTTAGAGCGATACCAAGGTGATTAAGATCCATCTCATCCCCCACATACAAATCTACCCAAATGCACCCCGACGATATCACCAAGGACGCCCGCTTTCGCTGGCGCAGCTCTGTAGGCGAGTTTTTTGGCAGCTCTAATGGAAACAACTGACATCATATGGTATTCTTCAGGTGCGAATCTGAGTAAGAAAATAGGATTAGGTAACCATTCCGTGAGCAGTGTGACTATGACTGAAAGTTCTAAGATGCGTGACGAATTAAAAGAGGAACTGAAGAGGTTCCGAAAGCTCTTTACCGAAGCTTTCGATGCGATAATCGTATTCAGCATTGAAGGTTCGATCATCGACGTAAATGATTATGCGCAGCAGCTCACTGGCTACTCTAGACAAGAACTGTTGAAGATGAGCGCCTTTGATCTGCGCCCCCCCGAAGAGAGAGAGCGAGTTCAAGGGATACTTAGCAGTCTGGCGCAGGTTGGCTTTGTAAGAAATATCAGCGATACCCACTTCAAAAGAAAAGATGGAACCCTCATCCCTGTTGAGATAAATGCAAAGGTAATAAAGGTTAACAAGCAGACTTTTATATTAAGCATTGCAAGAGACATAACTGAGCGCATTGGGATCGAAGAAGAGCTACGGGAGAGGAATGAGAATCTCGAGATATTGAACGCGGTAGCGCTTGAGATTACTTCGCGCCTGGACTTAAGGGATATTTTGACGAGGGTAGTAGAAAATGCGGTAGAGATCGTCGGTGGCGATACCGGGGCTATTGGCTTCTATGATGAGAGGGAAGAGGCTATAACATATCCATATGTTTATAACGTGCCGCGAAGCCTGGAGAAGGTCATTATCGCAAAGGGAGGTGGGCTGGCGGGATACGTCATAGAGAATAAGAAACCGGTAATAGTCGAGAATTATCCGGCCTATGAGCGGTCCATTAGGGAGTTTGTTGAGGCAGGAGTAAAATCAGTAGCGTTAGTACCGCTTTTATCCAAGGGTACAGCATTTGGCGTTCTGGGTGTCTTTAGCATAGCACCTAATAAGAGGTTTAATAAAAGGGGCTTATGGCTACTTGAGGGTATCGGCAGGCAGGCGGCGGTTGCGGTAGAAAATGCACGGCTTTTTGAGAGGGTAAAAGAGTCCGAGGCTCGCCTAAGGGATCAAAACCGCAACCTTCAGATATTAAGCCGTATGGCTCTTGAGATAACATCTGGGCTTGAACTTAAGAAGTTTCTGCCGACGATTGTAAGAAGAACCATCCAATTGGCGGATGCCGATGTCGGAGCGATCGGTCTTTACGATAAAAAAACGGATACGTTGGCGTATCAGCATGTGTATCGTCTTCCGGATAGTCTGATGAAGGTTAGAATAAAGACTGGTGAGGGTGTGACTGGTGATGTAATAAAAACTAAGCGCCCTATTTTAATCAATGACTGCTTATCTTACCCGAGAGCCTCTGTGGAGCTTCTTGATTGTAGAGTCAGGTCGGTAATAGTAGCCCCATTAATGGTTGAGGATAGGTTAATTGGTACGCTTATGGTCGGGCACTTAAGCGATGTTAGAAAATTCTCCGGCAATGACCTAACGCTGATTGAGGCTGTCGGGAGGCAAGCTGCGATTGCTATTGAGAATTCGCGCTTATTTGAAGAGACCAAGGAGCGGGCGAGGCGTAGTGAAGCTGCAAATCAGATCAGTAGAATTTTTAGCTCAACGCTTGAACTCTCCGAGGTACTTCACCTAGTTATCAACGAGATAAGCAGGGCAATTGGCACCGAGGCGGGTGGGATTTTCTTTTACCAGCCGAATGAAGATAAGTTTTATGGGCAGATGGGCTATGGACCAGCGCACGAACGAGTCCGCGATATTGTAGAGGAGGCCAGAACGTTCAGGCTTGCAGCAGATGCGGTAAAAACAAAAGAACCTGTATTGATTAAGGATGCAAAGGTTGATCCGAGGATTCCTTTTAAGTACGTTGATATATTTGGATTGCGCTCGGTGCTTACGCTACCGCTCATAGTGAAGGATAAGGTGAGCGGGGTTATAGCTCTGGCCCATACAGACCTGGAGCACGAATTTGATGAGGATCAGATCGAGTTTGCTAAGTCCGTAGCGTTGCAGGCGGCCATCGCCATAGAGAATGCGCGCCTTTACGATAGGAGCCGGCAGTCGGCAAAAGAGGCAGGCCTTCTACTTGAAGCCACTGATACCCTTACATCCGCTCTTGATCTGAGGGAGGTATTGCAAAGGCTAGGTAGGGTGGCTACAGTGATAACTGGTCTAACCAGGGGAAGCATCCAGTTTTATGAACCCGAGACTGAGGAAATACGCTTTGTTGCCAGTATTGGCCAGCCAAATTTCGAAGTTAGTACTGGGATATCCCTATCGGATATGGGCGATCCCCTATCTTCGATATACGAGCAGAAGCGCACTGTGGTAATAGACGATTTTTATAAAAACACCCCGCTTAAAGATTTCGCCTCCAAGCTCGATATTAAATCCATGCTCGGGGTACCGATTGTTCTCAGGGATGAGATAATCGGCGGGTTGTTTCTCGATATCCCCGGTGAAAGGGTGAGCTTCGCACCCTCCCAGATAAGGCTGGCAGAGGCCATAGCAAGGGAGGCGGCGCTTGCAATATCAAATGCCCGCCTATATGAGAGGATTAAGGATGCTTACGAGAGAGAGCGGTACGTAGCGGATGTTTTACAGAGGAGCTTCTTGCCTGAGAGGCTCCCGCAGATCCCAAATACCGACCTAGCGGTATTTTACGCTTCGGCAAGCGAGGTCGCAAGGATCGGGGGCGATTTTTACGACTTCATCGATCTCTCTGGCAGCCTTATCGGCCTGGCGATAGGCGATGTTAGCGGTAAGGGTATTGAAGCTGCCTCTACAACCGCTCTTGCTAAGTATACAGTTAGATCTTTTTCCTACCAGGCGAAACATGCCTCAACAACTGTTGAGCTGGCTAACAAGGTTATATCGCGCGATATTGAGCCTGGCACCTTTATCACCCTTATCTATGCAGTCTACGATTGGCAAAGTGGGCGCGTGTTAATCGCCAATGCCGGTCATCCCCATCCTATACACTATGCGGCGGATTATGGGAAGGCACACCTGGTGGAAAACCTAAATGCCGCGTTTGGTGTACTGCCAGAGCTAATATATTCAGAGGCGGTAGATCGATTGGCCGGAGGTGACCTGCTTGTCCTTTATACCGACGGCTTGATTGAGGCAAGGCGAGGATCGGAATTCTATGGCACCGAGCGGCTTATGCAGGTTATTGAAGAGAACGCCGGCCTTTCGGCTGAGAATATAGTCGCCCGGATTATTGATGATGTGAACGCATTTGCAAGAGGCCAACTCACCGATGATATCGCGCTAAGTGTTTTGAAGAGGAAGACTGCTTCATAAGCGGATGTAGCCTTTTTATGTATTGCTCTAAAGAACCATTTCAAAGGAACTGGGTTCTTCCTCTTCCCCAAGGTTTGCGTGATATAAGAGCGTCTTAAGATCGCATGGGATTCTTATGTGCAGGACTTTGACCCCATCTGGTATCATAACTTCTGTCGATGGCGTTATGATCAAAACCCCTTTAATCCCGGCCTTAGCGAGGAGATTGACGCTATGTTGGATCCAGTTTGGCAGGGTTGCAACTACCGCAACCTTAATTCCCAGATTGCCAAGCGCTGGGGAAATTGCTTCAATCGAGTGAACTTCATGCCCGTTTACGACCGTACCTCGATCACTCGGATCTTCAGAGAAAAAAGCAGTGGCAATAAAGCCAAATTTCTCAGGCGGGAAAAAGCTAAAAATTGATCCTAAAGCCTTTGTTGACCCAACAAAGGCAATCGGTGCAGATGGCGGTAGTGTTAAAAAACGTCCCAGCAATCCCCTTAAGCTGCTAATACTATAACCTACCCCACGCACCCCAGTCTCATCCCCTAGATAGGAAAGGTCGTTTCTTACGGTTGCATCAGTTACCCCTATAGTATTTGCTAGTTCCTTTGATGTTGTCGAGTTATTTCTCCCTGCTAGGAGCCAATCGGTTAATAGGCAGTGGTAAAGAGCCATCCGATGGAGTACTATGGCTGGAATCGGTTTAGATTTCGCTGTTTTGCGCACATTAATCACCATTCTCTCATAATTTTGCTAGCAAGGATAAACTAACCAGTGATTTAAATAAATGCTTAGTGGCTAGTTCAATTTGGACTATATCGCTTAGTCACATCATTGTCAAGCACTTTATGCCAATTATGAGCACTTAGTTGGATTTCCAACACATCATACTAATAATTCCCCAAGATACACCTGGGTTGGAGCATAGGGTATCTAGTTCACGTGGGGATATAATGTTATCATCTTTTGTTAAGAATAAGAGGTTATGCCGGATGCACGATGGTAATATTAGACAGATATTAGAAGATCTACGAAGCGGAAAAGTAGATGTTGATGAGGCCTATGGACGGTTAAAAGACCTTCCTTTCACTGATTTAGAATTTGCAAAGGTGGATAATCACAGGGCGCTTCGCAAGGGATTCCCAGAGGTCATATTCTGCCAAGGCAAGACTTCTGAGCAGATTAAAGATATAGCTGCAACCATACTCAAGCGTGGGAGCGCACTCCTGGCAACCAGAGCGGATCAAGCCGCGTATGAGGCGGTCAAGAGTATTGATTCGGAAGCGGTGTATCATCCACAGGCTAGGATAATTACGGTCGATAAGCGCCCTAATAGGAGAGGTCTTGGAAATATAGCGATTATTAGTGCAGGTACTGCAGATACCCCAGTTGCTGAGGAGGCCGCAGTAACCGCTACTATGCTCGGCGCTCATGTCGAGCGGATCTTCGATGTAGGAGTCGCCGGACTTCATAGGTTGCTGACGTTTCATGGGAGGATCGCCTCAGCTAAGGTGATCATCGTTGTGGCCGGAATGGATGGCGTGTTGCCCAGCGTTGTCGGCGGGTTGGCCTCTTGCCCGGTAATAGCCGTGCCAACAAGCATCGGCTACGGGGCGCACTTTGGCGGGCTCGCGCCGCTTCTTACGATGCTCAATTCGTGCGCCAGCGGTGTTGCGGTGGTAAACATAGATAATGGTTTTGGCGCAGGATATCTTGCCGCGCTCATCAATCGGATCGGCGAGGGCGGGGATGATGGCAGTGTCTGATAGCCTACAGGAAAAATACCGGAATCTTAAAGATATCCTTCGGGAGATGGATAGCGTGTTGATCGGTTTCTCAGGTGGAGTTGATAGCGCCCTTCTCCTTAAGGTCGCACATGATGTGCTGGGGCGACGGGCGCTTGCTATAACAGGGAACTCGGCAACGCTTGCGCTAAGCGAGCTTGAAGAAGCTAAGCGCGTAGTAGAAAACATAGGCGCTTCTCACGTGATTGTCCAGGCAGATGAGTTGGAGTGCGCCGATTTTGTTGTAAATCCACCCGAGCGCTGCTATCACTGCAAAAAGACAAGATTTTCTACCTTTAAAAAGATCCAGCTTGAGCGGGGTTTGAAGTGGATGGCTGATGGTACGAGTGCCGATGATGAGGGTGACTGGCGCCCAGGTATTAAGGCGGGGATTGAGATGGGCATCCGAAGCCCGCTCAAAGAGGCCGGCCTTACCAAATCTGATATCAGGAAGCTCTCGGCTGATCTTGGGCTTCCCACCTGGGACAAGCCAAGTATGGCTTGTCTTGCCTCGAGAGTGCCCTATGGTGAAGCGATAACCGAAGAGAAACTTCACCAAATAGCAGAAGCCGAAGCTTACTTACAAGGACTCGGCTTTAGGCAATTACGAGTTCGCCATCACGGCGACCTTGCGAGAATCGAGGTCCCCAGAGAGAGCATGAACGAGGTGCTTAGGCAATCTGATGTAATTGCTGGGAAGCTAAAAGAAATAGGTTTTTACTTTGTTGCCCTCGACCTCTCTGGGTTTAAAAGCGGCAGCATGAATGCAGTTCTAAACAACGCCTTAGTTGACCCCCAGTAAACATTTTGGTATTATTTGTCTGCCTTAATCCATTATGGACTAAAGATGAGGTTACCTATAAGGAGGTATGTTGATGCTTGGTCGCAAGTCAGTCATCGCAATCACTCTATTGATTCTCTTTGCGATTCTTACTGGTTGCAGCTCTACTGGCGAAAATACGCCATCTAAGCTAAGCAAGAGTGAGAAGGAAAAGCTGATAAAACAATTGAATACCGTTTTTTATGATCGCTATCCAAATGATCAGGGTCTTGTAAAGATATATGGTGAGATTAGCAATGGTACGAACAGGCACCTTATTTCGGCTGTTGTCGTTGCCTCCGATATAGTAACGAAAGAAAAGAGTACTGTTTTTGGCAGGGTTACTGTCGAGGATGTAAAGCCAGGTGGGAGTAAGCCCTTTGAGATTACTACGGGTCGGGGGATTAGCGAGCTGGATGAGGCTGTGCTAAGCGTTGCCGATGCCGAATTTCGTTAACTAGCAGCAGGGATTTTACAACTCGCTTGAGTCGCGCCTCTTCCCATGTAGCGCAGGGCTTTAGCCCTGCTAAAACACTACGGTATACCTCAGCTGTGGCACCTCTTTAGTCCTGCTAAAACGTTATGGCACACCAAGCCGTAGCGCAGGGCTTTAGCCCTGATTATCGATACCTTGTAGCGCAGGGCTTTAGCCCTGCTAAAACTTATACGTGCACGCAGTAGCAGCCCT
>JACUUO010000265.1 GCA_014859275.1 Actinomycetota bacterium
GCGCAGCTTGAATTATAGAAGGCACCACGCCTGTAAGGGCGTGGGGATCCATAAAAGAAATGCTGGTATCTTATGCAACGTGGTGTGTTCCATTAGGTTTTCTGCCACATACGCTGGCGATAGCTTTACGTTGGAATGAGACCGGGCGTTTTCCTTACTGGGGGAATTACGAGGTTTTTGGCGCGTATGCGTGGGCGATTATCCTTTTTCTCTTAATCTTTCAAGCCCTGAAGCCGAATTTGAAAATAATAGGGGTTTTTGTGCTGCCCTTCGCATTTATGATGATCGGTATAGCTATCATGAGTTCGGAAGAAGGCAGGGAAATCCCGAGGACCTATTTTACTTACTGGTTAGGCATCCACGTACTGTTTGCTAAGTTGTCATATAGCTCAGTTCTCATCTCGGCGGTGTTGGCCACCTCGTACCTAATGGTTACAAGGGGGAAAATCGTTGATATGGCCTACCCCTTACTAGCAAAATTACCAGGTCCCGAGCGTATTGATTTCTACAGCTATCGTTTCGCCGCATTCGCGTTTGTCATGTTGGGCGCGATGATCGCCTCCGGGTCGGTTTGGGCGTATAAGGCTTGGGGCCGTTATTGGGGATGGGATCCCATCGAGACCTGGGCTTTTGTGAGTTGGTTGGTTTACGGTTTATACCTGCACCTGCGTTCTACTATGGGATGGCAAGGGAAAAAGGCGAGCTGGCTAAATATTTTTGCCTTTGCCCTGGTTATCTTCTCTTTCTTCGGCATACCATTTTTTTATCCCAGCGCCCATGAGCATTTGAAGTACTAAGAGCTTGATATAGCGGCCGAGTTTGAAGGAGTTTGGTAAATGTACAATAAGATCATGTTAATGACCCCGCCGTATCACACGGGGATAATTGAGATCACCGGCAAGTGGCCCCCTTTGAGCCTTGTCTACCTGGCGGGGCATCTCCGGCAGGCAGGGTTTGAGGTTGAAATATACGATGCTATGACTAAGGATCATACGCTGCTGGATATCGAGCGCGAAATCTCCGCTGCTAAGCCCGATGCGGTGCTTATCGGAGCATTCACGTCGAGCATAAACGCCGCCATCGATACCTTTGAAGCGATTAAAAAGGCGAATTCAGAGATACTGACAGTTTTGGGTGGTGTTCACCCGAGCTTCTGCTATGAAGAAATACTGCAAAGCTGTGGATTTATAGATTACGTTGTAAGGGGAGAAGGTGAGCATACTGTCGTTGAATTACTTTCAGCCCTTAATAGCAACCAGGACCCGCAAAATGTGGCGGGGATTGCTTACCTCTGCCGGGGGGAGATTGTGGCTACCCGGGAAAGGGAGCTTATTGGCGACCTCGATCAATTGATTCCTGCCTGGGATCTGTTGAACTGGAAAGATTACTATTACAGGATAACGGAACGAAGGTTGGGGCTAATTGGGTCTTCCCGGGGTTGTTCCTATAAATGCAAGTTCTGCTCCCAGCACCTTTTTTGGAAGGGAACTTATCGCGAGCGAAGCGCGCAAAGTCTTGTAGCAGAAGTAGAGCACCTGAACAAAACCTATGGGATCGGCATGTTTATGATGGCCGATGAATACGCCACCTTAAACCGCCAGAGATGGGAAGAAATTCTTGACCTGTTGTTAGAAAAAGGCCTTGATATCCACTTTAGTATGGAAACAAGGGTTGATGATATCCTGCGAGATAGGGATATCCTCTGGAAATATAGGGCTGCCGGGTTTATCCACGTTTATGTGGGCGTAGAGTCCGTTGATCAAAAGATCCTGGATCTTTACGACAAAGACCTGGCGGTTGAACAATCGCAAGAAGCTATTCGACTATTAAATGAAGCCGGGATAGTTACAGAGTGCTCGTTTATCCTGGGCGATATAGGTGAAACGGAAGAATCCATTGACGCTACGTTATCTCAAGCTTTACTTATTAATCCCGATTTTGCCCATTTTCTCTTCATCACTCCCTGGCCTTACACGGAGCTTTATGAGCGATTAAAAGAACACATCATTGAATTCAATTACGGCAATTACCACCTTGTTCACCCGATTGTAGAGCCACTCAATATCAGTATTGATGATTTATGG
>JACUUO010000266.1 GCA_014859275.1 Actinomycetota bacterium
CGGGTGCGGGTCGGCGAGTTTTGTGCGAGCGCCCTGAGTCCGCGCAATCTGTTGCTGTCGGCACGTCTGAATTCATCCGTGTAAGCGAGCAGCGCCCTGTTTAACATTAGGCGATAGGGGCCTGGCTTCTGGAAGTTGCACGTCATTTCTTGACTATGGTTTAAGATTGTAATACAACTAATTGAAATTTAGCTGTTTAACAGGCTTGTTCTGGTTGGTTTTCCTGTAGGCATGGGTGTTTAATGATGTGCAGCTAGTGAATACAGGTATTTTCGCTATGCCTGTAGACGTAACATGTTGACGGGTTTAATCTGCGGTAATCGTAATAGGGATTTACACATTGGGGGACGCAATGCTTCATTTTCGTGCACTTTTCGCAATCTTGCTTTCTGGCATCCTGTTGGTCGGTTGTGGCGGGGATAATGTTTTTTCGCCTTCTATCGTTACCGAAGCTGAGGCACCAATAGTTGACCCCGATACTGGGGAGCCGGTGGCTGCTGCGCCTCTAAGTATTTCTACATCGACCTTGCCAAGTGGCGCTATGGGGATTGGATATGTTGCGCTTTTGAATGCAAATGGTGGGGTTCCACCATATAGCTGGGCCATTGATGGAGCGTTAGGATTGCCGGATGGGGTCGATTTGGCCTCAAACGGTATAATCAGCGGGACACCGACAGAATCAGGTATTTTTAATTTTGCAGTCAGAGTCACCGATGCTGCGGATATATCAAGACTTGGCGTTTTCGGTGTTTCGGTAAGTACCCCGAGCGCACCATCCATATCGACCAGCAGTTTAGGGAATTGGACTCTTGATGTGTCGAACACCGTTTTGCTTGAAGCGAGCGGTGGTGCGCTGCCATACACATGGAGCCTTGCAGCAGGGGATTTGCCCGACGGGGTTGGTATTGGCACAAACGGTTGGCTTAGTGGTATTCCAACAGAAAGCGGAACCTTCGCCTTTATTGTCGCTCTCGAAGACAATAACCAGGCAGTTACTTACCGTCAATTCAGTCTCGTGGTGGAAGCTCCTTCGGCACCCACAATCAATGCGGTTAGTGGCGATACCTTGGCGATAGCAAAAGTGGGTGTGAGCTATGCCTACATGCTTCGTGCAAGCGGTGGGATCGGGCCTTATCTCTGGACTGATGAAGGAGGTATGCCCCCTGGCTTAACGCTGGATCTTGCCACGGGCATCTTGTCGGGTGTTCCCATGACCTCTGGGGAGTATATCCTGACCGTTAGCGTTGAAGATGCCAATAACGAAGTCGGTCTTATGCAGTTTACGATTGTTGTAACAGATGCAGATGTGCCTGCTATAACAACAACCGCCTTGCCAGAGGCGGAGTTGGGCGTATTGTATGCAGCTATTCTGGAAACTGATAGCGACTTTGGTCCGTTTGAGTGGGCTGTTGTCGCCAATTCCCTACCTGTCGGTTTGGACATAGCAGACTCAGCCAATGGGATCATTACGGGCACACCGACACAGGCGGGTGCATACAGTTTTGTGGTGAGCCTTGAAGACAATAATGGCAATATTGCGTACGCGTTGTTGCATATGGTGGTCAACGGCCCCGGGGAAATAGTTATCCACGCGGATGATGTTACCAGCCCCGGGACGGTAGGCAATCCATATATCGCAATACTCACGGCGCAGGGTATTGCAAGTGATGAATATGCTTGGAATGTCATCGGAGATTTGCCAAGTGGCTTGACGCTCGAGGGGGCAAACCAGCAAACGGCGACGCTGCAGGGGGTTCCTGATACGGCTGATACGTACACGTTTATCATCGAGCTGGAAGTGGGTGGAGCCGGGGACTCCGGCTATGTTGACCATAAACAGTTCACGATAACGATCAACTAAGCTTCCGCCAGTACCGATAAGCAAGGGCGGCACCGAGAGGTGCCGCTCTTTTTTATGTTATGCGTGTTTATGTTATGCGTGGAAAAGAATCAAAGGGCTTTTTGCAAGCCACTTTCTGGCTTGCATTTGGCCTGTATCGTGATATAGAATCGCGGACTTTCCAGCTGCGCGGTGCGCACCATCGGGGTGTGTAGCGGCGCGAATAGGCAT
>JACUUO010000070.1 GCA_014859275.1 Actinomycetota bacterium
GAAAGACCACCTCGAAAAAATACGGTCCCGAGTTCTATGAGGAGATAGGCCACAAGGGTGGGGAGACCACCTCGAAAAAATACGGTCCCGAGTTCTATGAGGAGATAGGCCACAAAGGCGGCAAGAAGGGCGGACAAGTGGTCAAGGAGAAATACGGACATGAGTTCTATGAGGAGATAGGCCACAAGGGCGGTCAGAAGGTCAGAGAGCTTATTGAAAAAGGCAAGAAGGCGGAATAATAGGTTGGTAGCTGCTCGCAAAACAGCAGGTGTTTAACACCTGCTGTTTTGTTTGGGTAAATAATTATGGATCCGGTATACCCAGCAACTAGGGGTTAGATAAGGTAAGATATGTGGGTAAGTATCAAATGGCTAAGGAGTATAGTAATAGGTGTGGATATAATACTAAAGTAAAGCTTTACTTTAGATAAGGGGTGATAGCACGGACTCTTGGTTCAGGACCCTGGCCCTGAATAAGATTGGTGGTCATTTAAATGTTTAGGGATAGAGTAGATGCTGGTCGGCGGCTAGCTCGCAGATTAGAATATTATAAGGGTTCTGGTGCGGTAGTGCTTGCCATCCCAAGGGGTGGTGTTGTTGTTGGCGATAAGGTCGCAGAGGAATTAAACCTGCCCCTCGACTTAATCATTCCAAGAAAAATAGGTGCTCCAGGCAACCCGGAGCTGGCCATCGGCGCTGTCGTTACAAGAGATCGACCAATGATAAACGAGCCACTCGTCCAAGAATTGGGGGTACCTGACTCATACATCGAAAGTGAGATAGAAGAGCAATTGAACGAGATAATAAGAAGAAGAAAGCTGTACCTGGGCGACCGTGCACCAATTCCGCTTAAGGATAGGGTTGTAATAATAGTCGATGATGGCCTAGCAACGGGGTACACAGCTTTGGCTGCGATTAACGCTGTAAAACAACAGTATCCAGAGAAATTGGTTCTTGCCATTCCGGTGGCTCCTGCTGACACGTACGATAGGATGAAAAGAAAAGTTGACGAAATAGTCTGTCTTGAGGTCCACGAGCTGTTCTTCGCCGTAGGCCAATTTTACGAGGACTTTAGCCAGACGACCGATGCTGAAGTGATCGATATATTGAGTAAATATCGAAACTCTTACCAATCAACTGATGTTTGACAGAGTACTAGGAGAAGCACGTAGTTTGCAAAGGGACATTCAGATTAAGAAATATTATATCGAGGTTTTGCCGGTTGGCGATATCAGCAAAGAGGTGATCGACTACACACTCAAAGCAGTTGAGAAGAGATTCGGTTTACCGGCAAAGGCCGGGCAAGCAATCCTGATATTGGCGGATGCATTTAACCCGAGAAGGAGACAATATGATGCAAGCATAATTCTAGAGAAGATAAGCAGACTCCGATCGGCTGATGCAGCAAAAGCCCTCGGAATCATCGAAGGCGATCTTTTTTCCAAAGGTCTAAACTATGTTTTCGGCCAGGCAAAGCTTGGCGGTTGCTGCGGTATCATATCTTTAACCCGCTTACGTGAGGGTATCGAGCAGTCTGATGGCAGCAGGTTATTCTTTGAAAGAATCGAAAAGGAAGCTACCCACGAGCTCGGCCATACATTTGGACTAAGACATTGCCCGAACCCAAGGTGCGTTATGTATTATTCGAATAATCTTGCAGATACTGATAGAAAAAGCGCTGATTTCTGCCCCGAATGCGGCCTCCCAATGGTTTTACATTAGGGATCTTAATTGCTAAGCAGTTGCTATTTGCATAGAATTAATTAAGCAGAGCGGTTTTAGATAGCGCTTGTTTGGAAAAATATAAGGTAAAATTCTTATTAGAATGAATTTAGGAGGTGGCGTGCGTGGATTTAAGGATTGAGAGTAAGGAAGTAGATGGAATCGGGGTAATTGTTCTAGAGGGAGAGGTGGATGTTTATACGGCCCCTAAGTTAAAGAGCAGATTAATTGATCTAGTTGATGAAGGAAAATACAATATCATAATAGATCTTCAGAAGGTTGAATTCATGGATAGTTCTGGATTAGGAGTTTTAGTAGGTGGGCTTAAGCGGGTTAAATCCCATCAGGGCTCGATCTCCTTGGTTGTCACACAGGAGAATATCCTTAAAATATTCAGGATAACCGGTCTCGTTAAAGTATTTCCCATCTTTTCTTCTGAAGAGGAAGCTATTAGTGATATAAAAGGGTCATAAGTGAACGATTTTGGACAACCAACAAGCATAACCATACCAGCTAAACCAGAATACGTCGGTATCGCGCGGCTGGTTATAGCGGCGTTTGCTGGGCTCTTAGGTTTTGATAATGAAGCGGTAGAAGATATAAAGATCGCCGTTTCCGAGGTGTGCACTAGTGCTATATTGCAGTTACATAAAGAGGGACGGCTGGAAAACCGATCTGTAGAGATTAGTGCCTATGTCAAGAACAGAGATTTGGTAATCGATGTCGGGTTTGCAACTAAAGAAGCTGCAAGTTTAGAAAAAACCCACACGCAGCTCAAAGAGAGAGATTTAGGTATGAGCGTACTAACGAGTATTATGGATAAAGTTGAAATAATGAAGACGAGGAATAATGCCGTTATCTTGAGGCTCTCAAAGAGGGTTCCCAGATAAAATATGCCCTGAGGATGTTATATAATTACCTGTAGTTATCTCGTATATATGTAGGGGCAGAGCTTGTTTCTGCCCTAAGAAGGGTCGAGCCTGTCTCGACCCCTACTAGCAATAGAAACTGTGAGTTTCCTTAGACCAGGGAGGCCCGTAATGGGCCGACGTGTCCACCCTAAGTAGGGGCGGACCCTGTGTCCAAATGTAGGGGCGGACCCTGTGTCCGCCCTAAGAAAGGTCGGACAGCTCGACCCCTACGGCTGATCTCTAGAGCCGGGCTTGGGGTGGGATGAAAAGCTGATAGCTATCAGCTTCTTATCAATCAAAGCATGCGTGATGGAGTAGTAGACTTAGCCGATAGCAGTTGTTACACTAAAAGCAGAGGAAACTATGTTTTTAGGTTTAGGACCCCAGGAGTTAATAGTTGTATTGGCAATAGCCTTAATCATCTTTGGTCCCAAAAGGCTACCAGAGATAGCAAGGTCGTTAGGTAAGGCCATAGGTGAGGTTAAGAAGGCGTCTCAAGGAATCCAGGCCGCGGTAGAGAAGGACTTGATTGAGCCCATCGGCACGCTGGGCGAGAAAAGCGAGAAGGACAGCAAATCGACATGATTATTGCTAATCTCATCGCAATCCCGGTTTGGAGGTATTATCTTTGAGCGATGCCGAGATGACCTTTTTGGATCATTTAGATGAACTCCGCAAGAGGCTCGTGTATTCCGTTATCGCCCTTACGATAGGGGCGATAATCTGCTATATTCTCTTCCAACCTCTTGTCGAATTTATTAAGTGGCCATTGCCTCAAGACTTAAGATCCACCGAACTTACAGTTCTTGGTCCTATGCAGATGTTCATGGTGAGATTTAAGCTGGCGGTAATCGGTGGATTTGTTCTCACCTCCCCGTATATCATCTACCAGGTACTTGCCTTTTTTGCTCCTGCGATGAAGGAGACCGAGAAGAGGTATACTTTTATAATCCTGCCCTTAATGACCCTGCTCTTTATCGGTGGTGCCGCCTTCGCATTCTTCCTCGTGCTTCCACCTGCGCTGGTGTGGTTGCTTAATCAGGGCGCGGGTCAATTGAACCTTATAAATAGGGCCGATGACTACATCAATTTCGTATCGCTGTTTGCGCTCTCGTTTGGGGTTACTTTTGAAGCTCCTCTGGTTATCATGCTCCTGATAAAGCTGGGGATAGTCGATCGTGCGAAGCTGCGGAAAAATTGGCGCATAGCCTATGTGGCAAGCTTCGTTATAGCCGCTATGGCCACGCCAGATTGGAGCGTGCCGCCTATGCTCATACTTGGCGTTGCGCTCGTAATCCTCTTTGAAATCAGCCTCTTCCTTGCTCGGTGGTTATGATGCATGAACTTGGCTTGACCCAGAGCATACTTGATATCGCTCTTGAGCATGCCAAGGGCAATGGTGCCGCCAAAATTCTCAAGGTCGTGGTAAAAGCAGGTGACCTGATGGCAATAGTTGATGATTCGATACAACTTTACTTCAAGTACCTATCCCGTGGAACAATTGCAGAAAGATCAGAACTTATAATAGAGCGCTCACCAGCTGTAGTTAGCTGTCGTTCCTGTGGAGAAAAGAGCGAGATCGGGATGTTTGAAGTTTTTACTTGCCCCGAGTGTGATGGGTTTTTAGTTGAGCTTATTTCGGGAAGAGAACTTTACGTCGATTCTATTGAAGTAGAATGAGAAGTTAGGAGCCAGAAGCCAGAAGAGTAAAGAATAGAATCGTAGCTCAGGGCTTTAGCCCTGATAAAGAAGTAAATAGGGTGGCATGGCACAATATAGGGTAGAAAATCAAGTACAATCCTTCTTTGACTACTGACTAGCAATGGGGTGATAGATTTGGAAATCAAAGTATTGCAGGATATTTTTGCCGTCAATGAAGGTCACGCAGGTGAGAATGCAGAGCTTTTCAAAAGAAAAGGCGTTTTCGTAATAAATCTCATGGCCTCTCCAGGGGCGGGGAAGACCAGCTTTATCCTGGGGACAATAAGCGGGCTGAGAGAGCGGTACAAAATTGCGGTTATCGAAGGTGATCTCGCCTCAAAGGTTGATTCTGAGAGGATAAGGTCGCAAGGCGTACAGAGCATCCAGATAAACACCGGGGGAGGCTGCCACCTAGAGGCAAATATGATAAAACAGGCCATCAAGCATCTTGATCTTGATGGTATCGATCTACTGATAATCGAGAATGTGGGCAATCTTGTCTGCCCCGCTGATTTCAGCCTGGGCGAGTCGGCTCGGGTTGTAATACTCTCTGTTCCCGAGGGTGATGATAAGCCACTAAAATACCCTTTTATTTTCCAGCGTTGTGATGTGCTTGTTGTAAATAAGATCGATATGCTTGAGCTGACGGATTTTAATATGAAGCGCCTAGAGGATGTCATGCGCAATCTAAACTCGGATGTAAAGATATTACTACTTTCCTGCAGGACCGCTTCGGGTTTAGATGCGTGGATTGATTGGGTAGAGAAAGAACTAAATCGTGAAGGGGATATCGGATGAGCTTGGGCTCTAATGGACTGGTTTACCTTGATAATGCTTCGACCTCCTATCCTAAGCCCGATACCGTGATAAAAGCGGTAGCAACGTGCATGCTTGAAAAGGGGGCAAATCCTGGCCGGGGTTCACATCGCATGGCAAACGATGCGGGAAGATTGATCGCTGAGGCCAGGGGACTTCTCGCCGGCCTCATAAATGCAGAGAGTCCGTCAGATATCATCTTTACCTACAATTGTACCGAAGCGATCAACCTCGCCTTAAAAGGATTGTTAGGAGCGGGTGACCATGTCATAACGACATCGATTGAACACAATGCCGTTGCGCGACCCCTAAAGGTACTCGAAAGAAGCGGTGTGATCGTTGATAAGGTATACGTTGATGCTCAAGGAAAGGTTAATATAAATGATTTTGAGGCGCTAATTAAGCCAAATACCAGGCTAATAACGATCATCGGCGCATCAAATGTCAATGGAGCAATATTGCCGCTTAAAGAGGTCGGTGAAATCGCAAAAAGGTACGGGGTTCTTCTAATGGTTGATGCTGCGCAACTCATTGGCCACTATGGGATTGATGTGCATGGTTTCGGGATAGACATACTCGCCTTTCCTGGTCACAAAGGCCTCCTTGGCCCCCAGGGAACCGGTGTTTTATATATAAGGCCTGGGCTAGACCTAGCTGAAATGGTACAGGGTGGGACTGGCAGCAATTCGGAATCTCTCGATCAGCCCTCAATACGGCCGGACCGCTACGAGAGCGGAACGCCGAATACGCCTGGCATCGCGGGCTTGGGGTCAGCCCTTAAATTCCTACAAGAGGTAACGGTTGAACAGGCCTCAAGGAAGACGCAAGGCCTGGTGCGCATGCTTATCGATGGGCTCTCCAGTATAGATGGTATAACCCTCTATGGCCCGCCGAAAGGTGTTGATAGAGCACCGGTGGTTTCGTTTAATATAGCCGGAATGGCTTCAAATGAGGTCGGCTACATCTTGGATCATCAATTCGGTATAGCCAGCCGCCCGGGGCTTCATTGTGCGGGGGACGCACACAGAAGTTTTGGCACGCTGGAAAGCGGTACCGTCCGCCTAAGCCCTGGTTTCTTCAATTCACCTGAAGATATCGAAAAAACCCTGGAGGCCATCTCGATTATAGTTAGGGAGTATGTGGGGTAGGCGGATTTTCCTAAGGGGACTTAGTTAACTACGTCCCCTTAGATAGATTGACGGCTAATTCGCTAATCTCAATAAGTTGGGGAATATTTTTTGCCTTGCGAGAAAATTTTGAATCAGCAGTTATACAGGCACAGCCCAAAAGCTGAGCCAACGCAACATAGCTTGCATCGTAAACGGTAACGTCATGGAGACGTGCTATTTTCAACGATTCTTCAATTAGCCCACCACTTGGTGGATATGCATCAAGGTTCAGCTTTGTCAAGCTTATAAACGCAGCGGCCAGATCATCTTCAGTAAAGTTGACGTTATACCTCAGCGCATTGGCTACCTCATAAAAAAGCAGATCAGGAACAGTTAGTATGCTCTGCTTGCTAAGATGCAATTCTTGCAGCCGAAGTGCCACTTCAATATCCTTCTCATTTGCCTGTGAGAACCATTTTACGGCTACCGAAGCATCAACAACATATCGCTTGTGTATGTGTTCGTGCAACCTAGTGAGCCTCCCGCCACCTGCGAATTTCGGCAACACCGTCCCAGGAACCTGCTTTCTTTCGCAAGTTTGCCTGCATCTGCAACGCTTCTCTGATATTTCGTGTCCTTACCTGGTCTTCCTTTCCTTGTTTCTGCATTTCCCAGTATTCATGGACCGCTTTCCTAAAAAACTCGCTGCGAGTTAAATGCTCATCTCTTGCAGATTTGTCTATTTTTTTGAGCAATTCCGCGGGAACTGTGATATTAATTTTGGGCATCCAAAACCCCCTTACGAACCTCTCTTCCTTAATATTGACCCAATAACACTTATTATACCTCCTATTATACCTCTTTTGGTAGGTATTGCTATCCTTACTCTAATATTTTTCATTTTGAGGTAAGTCTTCCGTTTTGCATCCGAATAGTTAAAATCCTTGTACGACGGAACTGCTTATTGTCGGCTAGATAATTAATAATTATAATTATTAATAATTATAATCTCTATTATGGATGCAACGGTGTATTGTGCAAAAAGTCCGTGATGAAAGGATTTTATGGTGAAGGAAAAAATTCGCTTAACTCAGTATGCGGCTAAAAGCGGTTGAGCTGCCAAGATGGGTCCGGGTGACCTAAAACAGGCGCTAAGTTGGCTTCCGATAGATGAGGCCGAAGAGCTACTGGTCGGCTTTGATACGGCGGATGATGCTGCGGTCTACAAATTCAATGAAAACACCGCTCTTTTGCAGACCGTCGATTTCTTCCCACCGATAGTGGATTCTCCCTATCTCTTCGGGCAAGTAGCTGCGGCAAATGCGTTGAGCGATATTTACGCGATGGGCGGAAAGCCCCTCACCGCGTTAAACCTCGCCGCTTTCCCATGCAGCCTTGGGCTTGATCATCTCGGGGAAATACTCCAGGGTGGCCGGGACAAGGTGAGAGAGGCTGGTGCTGTTATCGTAGGTGGTCATACCATACAGGATAACGAACCTAAGTATGGTCTTGCTGTAACCGGTGTGGTACCCCTGGATAAAGTCGTCACCAACAGCAACGCGCAGCCGGGAGATATACTTGTGCTGACAAAGCCGCTCGGTATGGGAATATTAGCAAGCGCCCTTAAGCGTGGCTTGGTTAGCGAGGAGGATATTATGCCGGCAATCAAGTCCGCCACTACTTTGAATAAAGCTGCGGCCGAGGCGATGATTGAGGTTGGGGTAAATGCCTGCACCGATGTAACCGGCTTCGGCCTTCTCGGGCATCTCTTTGTGATAGTTAACGCGAGTGGGGTTAAAGCCAAGGTCGAGGTAGAAAAAATTCCTATTTGGGACAGGACGGTAGAGATCGCAAAATCAGGAATTGTTCCAGGCGGTGCGAGGGACAATAGGGCATTTTTAGGAGATTCGGTTGTGTTTCTTGCGGACAGTCCAGTACCACTTGAAATCCTTTTCGACCCCCAGACATCCGGCGGGCTTCTTATAAGCGTTCCAGAGGAGAAAGGCGAGGCGCTCTTAGCCAATCTGGAGGCGAGAGGTGTCAACACAAGGGTGGTCATCGGCAAGATTGAAGAAGGGCCACCAGGCTTAATAGAGGTCGTGTAGATATGTTAAGCATGCTGCGGGGTGAATTATGGTGTCGAAAAATAAATACTTGAGGCAGTTGCCTAAGGTTGATGAAGTGCTCGATCTGCCAGAGGTTAAGCAGCTGTCGTCTACCTATCCAAGACCTCTTATCGTAGATGGAATTCGCCAGGTAATAGATGGCAGGCGAGGAGCAATCCTTTCCATTCCGGATAAGGATTTGGAGAGCATCGAACTCTCGACATCATCGCTTATAAAAGACCTTGAAGATTGGCTTAAAAAGCAGTATGCCCCCAGCTTAAAAAGAGTTATAAATGCGACCGGTGTTGTCATTCATACAAATTTGGGCCGCTCTATCTTAAGCGAATCGGCGATTGAGGCGGTTATCAATGCCGCCTCTAGCTACTCAAACCTCGAGTTTGATCTTGATGTAGGAGCGCGTGGCTTACGCCATAGCCATATCGAGTCGCTCTTGGTAAGGATAACTGGTGCTGAGGCTGGCATGGTTGTAAACAACAATGCATCGGCGGTATTTCTTGCGCTAAGCACGCTTGCCTACGGTAAAGAGGCGATAGTCTCAAGGGGCCAGCTTGTTGAGATCGGCGGCTCTTTCAGGATTCCGGATGTGATGAGGCAGAGTGGTGCCATTCTAAGGGAGGTTGGCACGACTAATAAGACCTATATCTCCGATTACCGGGCCGCGGTTACCGAAGAGACCGCCCTCCTCATGAAGGTTCACCCGAGCAACTTTAGAATCGTCGGTTTCACGCATGAGCCTACACTCGAGGAGATGGTTGGGTTAAGTCGTGAACTCGGTATCCCGATCATGGAAGATTTGGGAAGTGGAGTCCTAATCGATCTCTCTATGTACGGTATCCCTTATGAGCCGACAGTTCAAGAGAGCGTACGAGCTGGCATTGATGTAATCACCTTTAGCGGGGATAAGCTATTAGGTGGGCCCCAAGCAGGCCTGGTTGTCGGAAAGGCCGAGATCATAAACAGGATGAAGAGGCACCCGCTTGCAAGGGCGGTTCGCGTCGATAAAATGACCCTGGCGGCGCTTGAGGCAACACTAAGAGAATACTTGGATATGGAAAGCGCCCGGCGCAAGAATCCAACGATAAGAATGATATTGACCCCGGCAGATGAGCTAAAATCAAGGGCTGAAAATCTCGCTAGGATGCTTGCAAATAGCTTAGGCGATGGCTTTGTTATTATCACTGAGCCTGAAATATCAAGGGTTGGTGGCGGCTCGTTGCCGCTCGCCGAATTGCCAACGACGGCCGTCTCGGTGAGGTGCAAATTCGCTACCGCCAATGCGGTTGAAGAGGTACTTAGGCGAAGTGAACCCCCGGTAATAGCGAGGATTAAGGAGGATGCGGTTCTCCTGGATCCGAGGACGATACAAGAAGGGGAAGAGCGAGAAATACTATCTGCCTTTGAAGGGGTAAATTTGAATCTTAAATGAAAAAGGTATTGTAGCGATGAAGTCATTAATAATCGGCACAGCCGGTCATATCGATCACGGGAAGACAACCCTTATCAAGGCTTTAACCGGCATCGATACCGATAGATTAGAAGAGGAGAAGAAGAGGGGTATATCCATTGAGCTAGGATTTGCCCACCTAACGTTGCCCAGCG
Organism: Actinomycetota bacterium; assembly: GCA_014859275.1. GTDB lineage: Bacteria > Actinomycetota > Aquicultoria > Aquicultorales > Aquicultoraceae > Kmv33. The sequence goes on from JACUUO010000070.1 coordinate 9,984, forward strand.
GTCAGAGGCTTGGGGTGGTGGATGTGCCTGGTCACGAGCGCTTCGTTAAAAACATGTTGGCCGGCGCAACCGGGATAGATATCGTATTGCTCGTTGTTGCCGCAGATGACTCCATCATGCCGCAAACTGAGGAGCACCTTGCCATTGTGGATCTCCTCGGTATAAAAGAAGGCGTCGTCGCGCTTACGAAAGCCGACATAGTTGATGAGGAGTGGCTTCCCCTCGTTGAGGATGAAATAAGGAAACTTCTCTCTAAAACTGGCTTAAAGGATGCTCCGATAGTACCGGTCTCCGGGAAGACCGGTATGGGCCTCGATAAACTAAAAGAAGAGCTTGATACAATCTCACAGCGCATATCGCCGCGCAAAGAACAAGCCCCGTTTAGGCTGCCGGTCGACAGGGTATTTTCGATGTCTGGTGCGGGCACTGTTGTGACGGGCACCCTGTGGTCGGGCGAGATCCATCCTGACGATAAAGCCCACATATATCCGGCGAACAAAGAAGTAAGGGTGAGGGGTGTTCAGGTTCATGGCAAAAAGGCAAGCGTGGCCGTTGCCGGGCAGAGGGTAGCTCTTAACCTGGTGGGCCTGGATAAAGATGAGATTGAGCGTGGAGATGTAATTCTAGCACCAGGCTTTCTATCGCCGACCCATATGTTTGATGGTCAACTTAAGCTACTTGAGAGCGCACCCAGAGAGTTGAAAAACAGAACCAGGGTCAGGCTTCATCATGGAACAAGTGAGGTTCTGGGGAGGATCGTTTTAACGGACAGGGAGGTTCTCAATCCGGGTGAAAGCGCGTTCGTTCAAATGAGATTGGAGAGCCCAATTGTTCCTAAATATAACGACAATTTTGTTATCCGTAGCTACTCGCCGATCCAAACCATCGGGGGCGGTCGCATACTTGATAGTCATCCAGTAAAATACAGGGCATCACATAAGAACTTTGGCGAACGCTGTCAGGTTCTTGCAGGAGGCGATCCCGAGGCCATAATTAAGCTCTATCTAAAAGAGGCAAAGGGATTTATGACGTCAAGGCGGCTCTGGATCCGGGCAGAGCTTGATGAGGACCGGATAAAAGATAGCCTGGCAAACCTTAAAGAAAGCGGAGAAATAACTTCCATTGTTATTGATAAGCTGGATGGCTTTATCCTGAAGAGCACATTCGATGCTCACATAAAGAGCTTTGAGGATTACCTGAATGACAACTTCAGGAAAAATCCTCTAAATCCCTGGATCAGCAAGCAAGTTATAAGATCGCAACTCTTTGATTGGATGTTGGATAAAGAATTTGATGCCTTCGTTTCCTACCTGCAACAATCTGGAAAGGTTGTTGTCGATAAAGCGCAAGTTGCGCATGCTAAGGCCAAAGTAACGGTCGGGGAGGAAGACGAGAAGCTTATAGCAACAATCATGGAGATGATCGTTGAGGGTAGATATGGGCCACCTGGGACCGCTCTGATCGCTGAGCAGGCAGGTGCCGAGCAAAAGAAGATAAATTCGCTTGCCGACCACCTGGCAAGGCAGCAAAAACTTGTAAGAGTTGCGCCGAATATGTATTTCGATGTTTCTCTTATAGATCAGGCAAAGGCCGATATAAAAAAGAACTTTTCTGGCAAGCAGGTCAGCCCTTCTGAAGTGCGGCAACTTCTGGGGACGTCTAGAAAATACATCATTCCTCTGCTAAACTATTTTGATACGATAGGTATCACGCGCCGCGTGGGCGAGTCGCGTATAGTTCGTTAGCATCTAAGTAATGTGGTTGCCGTTAACTATCGATAGTTAATAGGCAACTTCCTTTTTGGAGGTGGATTGGGCCTGGTGGCTCAGCTGGTCTTCAAAACCAGTCGGCCGGGTTAAACCTCGGATGGTGGGTTCGATTCCCACGCACCTCCGCCAAATAGTATTAAGCAGTTGAGCAGGAAAACGTCAGAGGTGAAAATCCGGAATTTTTCTAATTCTCTTCTGCCAGCTTGGGGAGGGTTCAACAAATCTTACCCCAGCCGCATCAGGAATTATCAATTTTACCAGAATCCTGCCTGATTGGTCTTGTTTAATTGTTCCTATCCGACCCCACTCATCAACGACCTCATCTCCTACTTGTAGATCCAGCTCTTCCAGCTTTGTATTAAATAAAGCCACGTATTCTTCTCCGGTTACCATCATTACTCCTCCTATATTATCGCTAATCCCCATATGGGTATTATACCCTACGAATGTGGCTAACGAACCAAGTAATTATAATGAATTTTTAGTTTTTGCATCTACAGGGATTTTGCAACTGCTTGAGCCATGCTTCTTCCCACCGCATCCCGTCTCGTAGCGCATCTCGTAGCGCAGGGCTTTAGCCCTGCTAAAACACTATGGTATACCTCAGCCGTAGCGCAGGGTGTAGCGCAGGGCTTTAGCCCTGCTAAAATATCACCGCAGTAGCAGCCCTAAAGGG
>JACUUO010000267.1 GCA_014859275.1 Actinomycetota bacterium
TTCGCCTTTAGTAACCTCCTGAATTAATTCAGGAGGTTACTACGTGTGCCTTGCCCTGTGGCATTAATTCCACAGGGTCTATCCGTAGAACATAAGGCAGTAGACCACTAGCACGGACCCGTGCGTCGCTTAGAAGCCATCTGAGGAGTCGCACATATGTTCGATAAAGGGCTTAGCGGGGAAATGAGGGCTTCAACGAGAGATTGTCCTTTCGAAAGGACAATTCAAATTCCTGCAACGCTCTGAGCTGGCAAGGTAACATAAAATGTATTATGGTAACCTACAGCATTCCCGCCCGCCTATATAGCCTTCGGTATGGTCGCAGCCGCTTATTGTCGTTCTGTGAGGGATACGCCAAGTTACGGCATTTTCTGCAGATAAACACCTCACCGTTGTAGAGAACCTCTCTTCGGTGTCCGCACTTTGGGCACAAGAAATAGAGCTTGCCGCCTCTGTTGTAGTCGAGATCCACATCATAGCGCACGGGCTCCCCCCGGTACTTGTAATCGAGCGTGAAGCGGCTGTTGTGGCGGATAACGTTGATACTTGCGATCTTCTGGCCACCGCGGGACCACGTTAGAGGCTGGCTTACACCAAAGGGCATGTTATAGCGTTTAAGCTCTCGGATATCAAGCTTAAGATAATCGTCTACCGTATCTCGAGTATTGAAGTGCCAACAGTGCCTGCCCGAACCCAGACCGCCCATCTATAGGTCCCATTCGTTATAGGCAAAAGAGCGAAGTATCGCGTCTTGATGGGCCTTGAATCCGTCGGGGTTATTGCCGTAGTGATAAAGGCAATCATCAGCTATAGGGTGCCAATAAGGGCAGGTATCCGGATGGCAGTATTTCTGCGGGGTATCTTCAGGTGCAACCGGACAGTGATCGACAGGGATACGCCTAATAGGAGTAAAAGGCTTGCTCTCAAGGCTGCGTACTGGCATCTCAGGCGCGTTCATTGCCTGCTCAATGATTGGTGCCTTAAGCTTCTGCACTTGGCTTATTTGCTCATGCAGGGGAACAGTCGCCTTAGATCGCCTTAAACGTTGCTTATAGAGCCGGTCATATTCCCTGCGCTTATTCTTATCTCGATATCCCATGTCTTACCTCCAAAGGCCCAGCATCCTTAGCCTGGGCCCACCTTGCGTGAGAGCAGTTACTTTTTAATCATGTCATGGCCGCCAGGACTTTTATGACGGTAAACATATCTGTCCGCTGGCGGTGAGCTCACCTTGCGAAGAGCCGCGTCGGACACATCGGTCTTGGCGTAAGGATTGTAGCTTCGTGCGACCTGGACTGCTCCGCCTTTGTTTTTAATTTTTTTCGCCATCTCTACCACCCCCTATTCAAAGAATGACCTGTGAAGCCTAAGAGCACGAAGCAGGTTCTTTTTCGCCTCGTGGATCTCGTGATTGTCGCGGTACTGATAATCGGCCGGAGCCTCAGAGTTGTGGTGAGCGATATCGTGCTCAAGCTGCGCCATCTGATCGGTGAGCGTTGCTGACTCAAAGGTGCCGGCACCTATCATACCGGTGGCTCCGATAACAATTGAGAGCCTAAGCCTGGCATCGAAGAGCCATTTTTCTGCGTTGCGCTTCTCGGGTGCGCTCCCCGAGCCAGGTCCAATTGAGCTTATATTCTCTTCGAGATTAACCATTCTCCCTTTACGGGCGGTAAACTCTCTTGATTCGCGCACTCCCGCTTTATCTGCAGTTACGTTTAAAGTCATAGCTATTCACCTCCCTTAAACGTCGCCGTAGAAGCCGCCGCCCGGCGTGATCCTGGTTACACCGTTGGCGCGTTGTTCATCCGTGGGCTCGATGTGATCAGGCCCCTCGGGGTCTGGGCCGTAGGTAGGCTGGTAATCCTCATCCGCGTCCGCGTAGTCGGGATAGTACGGGTCAACCTGCCGTGGTGCTTGGGCAGCTTCTTGACGGTCCTCTTCATGCACCTTTGAGATCTCCTTAATCTGCAGGCGAATATCAGCCAGCTTTGCGGCTTTTTGCATCGGCCTTAAGTTGCCAGATTCAACCTCGCGTATCTGCCGGTTGAGCCGAT
>JACUUO010000268.1 GCA_014859275.1 Actinomycetota bacterium
TATTTTCTATATTTTTAAGTATTAGAATGCCTTTGTATCAACCAACACCTTATTGGTATATACTACCTAGTGGCATAATAATGAGGGTATTATTTAGATTCTTCACTTCGCTCACGCTACGTTAAGACCTGTCCTGAGCAAGCCGAAGGGATGACAGCTGTCAACAGCTAGAAGCATCGAATTGCAAAAATTTCGTGTCTTATCGCAGCGCGGGAGCGCCCGATGAATTGGCAACCGCGTGTTGCACGGGGCGGCGAATCCGGAAATTGTGTTCGAGACGCTGGATGCCAGCGCGGTTTTTCCTGTATCCTGGAAGGAAACCAGTTAGCATAGCAACGCGATTATTTAATGCGCTAAGAACTGAAACGGAGAATCTAACATGTCTTTTGAAGCAAAGTGTATGGCTACTGCCATAGGGAGCGTTCCGCATATGGATGCTGGGGCTGCATGCAGCTTGATACTGGATAACTTGTATCATATTCCGATGTGGCCACAGCTACCTAACATCAGCTTTAAGGAGAATATGTACGTCCAGTATTCTGAGGGCATGCCAGGCATAACTATTGATGAGGTCGAGCGCAGGGTTTATTTTGACACGGCAAAGGACATCATCGGCGAGCTCGAGACCCTGTTTAGATCGTACCTTGCGGAAGAGATCGATGCGTTTGCAATTGGTCAGGACTACGCACGCGGCCTCTACACCTTCCTGGAGCTTCTAAGTAGAGAGCAATACCCGGAGATAAAAATATTAAAGGGTCACATAACCGGCCCGATAAGCATGGGGCTTGCTGTTTCTGATCAGAGTAAAAAACCAGGGCTCTACGATGATGTACTCCGCGAGGGCTTCATTAAAACGCTCGCCATGAAGGCGAAATACCAGGTTAAGAGGTTCAAAGAAGTACGACCTAATCTTCCTACCTTGATTTTTATTGATGAGCCTTATCTCATGTCTTACGGCTCTGCCCTTATTAGCCTGAATAGGGATCAGGCAGTTGGCTATCTCGAGGAGGTAATCGGCGCAATTGACGGCCTCACCGGGATACACTGCTGCGGTAATACCGATTGGAGCCTGCTTGCAGAGACCTCGGTTGATATTATCAGTTTTGATGCTTATAGCTATAGTGAGACCATTGCATTATATCCAAAAGAGATGAAGGCGTTCTTGGATAGAGGCGGTATACTTGCTTGGGGCATTGTGCCTTCTGGGCTGCCCTTGCCAGATCAAGTCGCCAGGGAAAGTGTTGCAAGTCTTGTCGAGAGATTGGAGGCAGGAATGCAGCTTCTGGTCGATAAAGGAATCGATAAGGAGCTTCTATTAAATCAAGCCTTGATCACTCCAAACTGCGGTACGGGATCGATGAAGCCCGAATTTGCAGAGCGCACGTTTACGCTCTCTCACGAGGCCTCTGAGGTAATGCGGAGGAAATACTTCAGTTAGCATCTACCGATTGGCAACCTTCCGATTAGAGTGAATTTCTCGTCTTTTACCTGCCCTCTCAGGGTCCTTGTTAAGCTTTGGGCTTATATACTTTACCTTTTTTATCGGCCTTAGCGCCTTTGCAGTTTGACGTAGACTTTCTCTTATCTTGGCATAAAACAGCTGGGACATTAGGCCAAATAAAAAGCCGGTAGTAAACAGGATTATAGCATCTGAAAGCTCCATGCGATCACCCACAAAAATTAAAATAGCTGTCAGCTGTCAGCTATCAGCGGTCAGCTTTTCATCCCCACCCTGACCCTCCCCATCGAGGGGGAGGGAAAGATTGAGTATAATCATGGGGGGATTCTTCCCCCATGAGTAAGTCCCCCTTACGGGCTAACGCCTTTTCTTCCATCAAGGGAGGGGAACTAGAACTCTCTAGTATAGCGTCATACTGCTTTTGATTAAAAGAGCATTCTTACACCGATATGTAATCTATGACAAAATCTTCAATGTATCTGTGACGTTGTACTAGCTGAATAGCCGCTTTTATAGCCATTTTATTCCCCACGCAATGACTTTTAATCCAGCGGGAACTCCCCGTTCGTAAGGACGGGGATGTGAGCAGGATCC
>JACUUO010000071.1 GCA_014859275.1 Actinomycetota bacterium
ATTAAATGTAGATGCCCTATTTATGGGGCAATCTCTGGATATAAAACCGGTAAAGTTGCTCGGTTTATCGAGCAACTACAGCCACCATCATATATAATACCACATTTACCTTTAATCATTCTTAATGCGATCGAGAACCAGTCTGTAGCCATCAGCACCGTATTCAAGGTAGCGCTTAACCCTGCTTATGGTCGCGGTGCTCACCCCAGTTTCTGTCGCAATATCTATATAGGTCTCCCCGGCATCAAGCTTTTTGGCAACTGCCCAGCGCTGAGCCATGGATTTAATCTCAGCTATAGTACAGAGGTCCTCAAAGAACTTATATGCTTCCTCTCTAGTTTTAAGCTTTAACATAGCATCAAAGAGGTCATCAACCTGCACTGTTCTTAGCTTTTCACCAAGCGCCATACTATACCTCCAAGCATAGCTTGCTTTAGTAACAATTTAACTCTTTATCATTTTAACATAAAAGTGGATTAGCTAGAGGATACATCTTTTAGGAATCAGCCCTGAAGGGCTGAGCTACGATAGGATATGGCTGATAGCTGATAGCTGACGGCTGGTAGCTTATAGAGTCGTCACCTTATTTGATAAAGTACCTATACCTTCTATTGTAACTTCCACTTTATCTCCAGGCGACATCGGGCCGACCCCTGGCGGCGTTCCTGTTAATATAAGGTCACCCGGACAGAGGGTCATTATATGCGATATAAACGAAACGAGAAAATCCGGTTTAAAATGCATATTTGAGGTATTTGAGGATTGTTTGACCTCCCCGTTTAACCTCAGTTCGATCTTAAGGTTATCGGGATCGATACCGGTTGCAATGCACGGGCCTATTGGAGCAAAAGTATCAAAACTCTTGGCCCTCGTCCATTGTATATCCTTCTTTTGGAGATCACGAGCGGTTACATCATTTGCGCACGTATATCCAAGGATGCGCTCTCCAGACTGATCAGCGCTCACATGCCTCGTTATGCTTTTTATTACAATGGCAAGTTCGGCCTCATATTCAACTTGCTTGCTCATCTCTGGGTAGATGATGGAATCGCCGGTGCTCAGTATCGTCGACGGGGGTTTAAGGAATAGTATTGGCTCCTTGTGCGATTCCATGCCCAGCTCACTGGCGTGGTCGATGTAATTTAGCCCGATGGCGACGATCTTTGATGGGACAACTGGCTCGAGCAACCTCACCTTCTCGAGCAGGTAGGTCTTGTCGCTGACCGTGTATTTCTCGAACGGGGTACCATCAATTATGCGAACTGAATCATCCTCTAGCACTCCGTAGACAACCGGTCCACCGTACGAAAACCGAACAAATTTCAACGCCAATCTCCTTTACCGGTGAATAGTTATTTCACCTATTCACCATTCATACCATTAAGCCCGTTTTCCTCATGCGCTCTCTTGTGCATAAGACCGTACTCAACGCTATCTACAAGAGCATGCCAGCTCGCCTCTATAATATTTTCCGAAACCCCGATTGTACCCCAGGTCTTCTTACCATCCCCACTCTCAATAAGAACCCTAGTTACAGCCCCGGTGCCTTTCTTTTCATCGAGCACACGGACTTTAAAGTCGGTTAGCTCAATATCACCCAACGCCGGGTAGACAGAGCCAATCGCCTTTCGGAGCGCCCCATCGAGGGCGTTTATAGGACCATTTCCTTCAGCCGTCTCAATAACCGTTCTACCACTCACCTGGAGCTTAATTGTAGCCTCGGTTGCCACCCGACCATCCTCGCGCTTCTCCATAGTTACCCGGAAGCGCTCAAGTTTAAAAAATGTGGGATGTATGCCGAGCGATTTTCTCAGTAATATCTCAAAAGATGCATCGGCGGCCTCAAAATGATATCCGACATGCTCCAGCCCTTTAACCCTGTTCAGAATATCGGTAACCCTGTGAGGCTCATCTGACAGGTCGATCCCGAGTTCCTGGGCTTTAAGGATAATCGTACTCTTTCCCGCGAGCTCCGATATAACGACACGCTGGACATTGCCCACTAGGCTTGGGTTTATATGCGCGTAGCTACTATCCTCCCGCTCAATTGCGCTCGTATGAAGCCCGGCTTTATGTGCAAATGCACTCTGGCCTACATAGGCCTGCTGGGGATACGGGCTTAAGTTCGCAATCTCGCTAACTAAATGCGATGCCTCAGTTAGCAATTTTAGTTGTTCCGGCTGGATAACCTCTACGCCCAGCTTTAACTGGAGCGCAGGTATTATGGAGCAGAGGTTGGCATTTCCACAGCGCTCGCCATACCCGTTTATCGTCCCCTGAACCTGAGCGACTCCCGCCTGCACCGCGACTATAGAGTTGGCAACGGCGCATTCAGAGTCGTTGTGCGCGTGGATTCCCAGGGGTGCATCGATCTTTAATTTGATCGACTCGATAATCTCCTTGACCTCATGCGGGAGTGCCCCGCCGGTCGTGTCGCAAAGAACAAGGTAGTCGGCGCCCGCATCCTGCGCTGCCTGGAGGACATCGATGGCATATTCCGGATCGCCCTTATAGCCATCGAAAAAGTGCTCAGCATCGAAGAGCACTTCCAACCCATTTTCTTTCAGGAAGGCAATCGATTCGCTGACCATACTGATGTTCTCTTCCCGGGTTGTCCGTAAGGCGTTCTCAACATGAACGTGCCAGCATTTACCGACGATACATGCCGCACGTACCCTTGAATCTATGAGCGCTCTCAAACTAGGATCATCTTCCGCGCGGATATTTTTCCTGCGCGTGCTCCCAAAGCCGACTATCTTCGAGTTCTTGAGCTTTATCTTTTTTACGCGCCCAAAGAATTCCATATCCTTAGGGTTAGAGCCAGCAAAGCCCCCCTCAATGTAATGGATGCCGAGTTTATCTAGCTCTTTTACTATCTTAAGCTTATCGGTTACCGAGAATGATATGCCTTCACGCTGCGAACCATCTCTTAGCGTAGTGTCGTATATTTTAACTTCCGTCATACTCATCACCTTGCAAAACTATACGTACTCTAACCAACCAGCATACCGATCATCTTCGCCTCTAACAACCGCGAAGAAATTTTCCTGGAGCGCAACCGTGATAGGACCTGGTTTGCCGATCTCCCTCTTATCAACCTCGCGAATCGGGGTTATTTCGGCAGCGGTCCCTGTTACAAATATCTCATCGGCCAGGAACAGGTCGCTTCGCACCAGGTCGCGCTCGACCACCTCGTAGCCAAGATCCTTCGCCAGCTCAATTACCGTATCCCTGGTGATTCCCTGCAATATGCTCGCCGATGTCGATGGCGTGTGTATGATGCCATTTTTAACCACGAATATGTTCTCGCCAGTGCCCTCGGATACAAACCCCCTGAAATCAAGGAGGATCGCTTCTTCATAGTTACTATAGATCGCCTCGAGCTTGGCAAGGATCGAATTAATATACTGCCCGGTCGCCTTTGCGGCTGGCGGGAGGGAGTTCGGGTCAATCCTGCTGAATGAGGATATCATCGCCTTTATTCCGTTTTTCAAGCCTTCCTCACCCAAGTAAGTACCCCATGACCACGCGGCAATTGCAACATCAACCGGTGAGTTTAGCGGGTTTAGCCCCATCTCGCCATAACCTCTAAAAGCAATTGGGCGAATATAGCAGCTCTTAAGCTTGTTAATCCTGACCAATTCCTTTGTGGCCTCGACGAGCTGCCCAACTGAGTATGGCACCGGCATTAAATATATCTTAGCGGAGTCCACCAGCCTCTCTATGTGCTCGGTAAGGCGAAATACGGCCGTGCCTTTAGCGGTCTCGTATGCCCTTATGCCTTCAAAAACACCCGATCCATAATGAAGAGCGTGGCTTAGCACATGAACTTGCGCCTTATCCCAGTCTACCAATTCGCCATTTAGCCATATTTTTTCAACTTTTTCTATAGGCATCGCGTAACCTTTCTATCCTTCTCTCACTAATTCGGCGACCATATCGCCGATCTCGGATGTGCTATATCCCATTTGACCTGCGGCAAGGCTCTTCAGCTTCTCGCTCGTGACTTTTATAACCGCTTTTTCGATCCTTACCGCTGCCAATTTCTCGCCAAGGTGATCTAACATAAGCTGTACCGCTGAAATCGCTGCAAGCGGATTAATCACATTCATGCCGGTATACTTTGGGGCCGACCCACCGATCGGCTCAAACATCGAAACGCCCTCCGGGTTGATGTTGCCACCTGCAGCAATACCCATGCCTCCCTGAATCATCGCACCAAGATCCGTAATAATATCGCCAAACATGTTATCGGTAATGATGACATCGAACCATTCTGGATTCTTAACGAACCACATGCAGATTGCATCCACGTGCGCGTAATCAGTTCTAATATCTGGATATTCCTCCGCTACCTCATAGAATGTACGCTCCCATAGGTCAAAGGCATAGGTAAGCACATTCGTCTTACCGCAAAGCGTCAGGTTCTTCTCTTTATTTCGCTCGCGCGTGTAATTGAAGGCATATCGGATACAGCGCTCGACACCCTTGCGGGTATTAATACTCTCCTGAATAGCAACCTCATCGGGTGTACCCCTCCTTAAAAAGCCACCGGCCCCGGCGTAAAGGCCCTCGGTATTCTCGCGCACTACAACAAAATCTACCTCTTCCGGCCCTTTGTTTTTAATCGGTGTTTCGATACCCGGATAGAGCTTAACCGGCCTTAAATTAATATACTGGTCGAGCTCGAACCTCGTTCTGAGTAGGATTCCCTTCTCCAGGATTCCAGGCTTAACATCGGGATGCCCAATCGCTCCGAGCAATATCGCATCTAACTTGCGGAACTCACCGATGGCCGAATCGGGAAGGACTTCCCCCGTTGCCAGATACCTATCGCCACCAAAATCGTAGTAAGTAAGCTCATACTTAAAATTATCTAGTTCACTTACGGACTCCAAAACCTTTAATGCTTCCCTTACAACCTCAGGACCGGTTCCATCACCGGGTATAACTCCGATCTTATACAACCTTTCTCCTCCATATCTTAATCTTCCTTGTATGCACTTGTTGCTGCAACAAGACCGGGGATTCCCGCCATATGAAGCGCCACATGGATTGTCTCGGCGATCTCTTCTTCACTAGCACCATTCGCCCTCGCAGCGTTAGATAGGGCTCTTACCCCTTCAGGGCGCCCCAGTATAGCATCGCCCAACACCCCCATCAAGAGCTTCGTCTTCACCGAAAGAGCGCCTTCCCTATAGACAAGCTCGTTGAGAGCACTCACCTTTTCTAGTAATGCCGGGTCATTCTTTTCTATCAGCTCTAGATATCGCGGTTTTCCCATGCAACATAGCCTCCCTGGGACCGGTGGATTAGTCCACCTGCATCTTTACTTTTTCTCTCATGTAATTTATCAACCCGCCCTGCTGGATTATATCGTTGATAAATCCTGGGAACGGCTTTGCGTAGTAGACCTTCCCGGTGGTAAGATTGGTTATCTCACCTTTGTCGGTGTCCACCTGGATCTCATCGCTTGTTGTAATCCCATCGACAGCCTCTGCGCTCTCCAGTATCGGCAGCCCGGTGTTTATCGCATTCCGATAAAAAATCCTCGCAAAGGACTTGGCAATAACACAGGAAATACCCACCGCCTTTATGGAGATCGGCGCGTGCTCCCGGGACGAGCCACAGCCGAAGTTTTCGCCGGCCACGATGACGTCGCCCTTTTTAGCCCTGTTTATGAATTCTGGGTCGGCGTCTTCCATGCAATGCTTTCCAAGCTCGGCCGGATCGCTCGTTTTTAAGTAACGGGCGGGGATAATAGCATCGGTGTCGATATCCCGGCCGAACTTCCAAGCACTTCCTTTGTATATCATAATAACCTCCAATAGGTCGGTTGTTACTAGCCAGTAGTTCATAGTTCATAAGAATTGTACCTTACTTACTGCTTTATATTGTCAATACCTGATTAAATAATGTATAGCTTTTACTACTATGGGTGCGTTTAAGAGAACACACCCTACGTGCTCCGTTATCAGGGCTAAAGCCCTGAGCTACAGTGGCTTTGCAACTTCCCACATCCCTTGCCCACACTCTGCAGCACTGCTAGAGTCCGCCCGATGAATTGGGCAACTACTGGGTGGAGATTAACTCCGCCCCTACAGCACTGGATAACTACTCCCACGTCTCTTACCCTCATCGACATTGGTACATTGGCACGTTGGCACTTCAAGACAGTACCCACATCTCATTCCCACACTCTGCAGCACCGCAGCACTGCAGCACTGGATAACTATTCCCACACCCTTGCCCTCAACCCGACCGGGGACGGGAGACCGGTGACTGGGGACAGTTAAAGTTCCTCCGGGCTGGTTATCTTGCCAGCTATCGCTGAGGCTGCGGCGACCGCTGGTCCACTTAAATATACTTCACTCTCCGGGTGGCCCATACGTCCAATAAAATTTCTATTGGTAGTTGCAAGCGCCCTCTCACCCCTGGCGAGAACCCCCATATGACCGCCGAGACATGGACCGCACGTAGGCGTGCTGACGGCAGCCTTCGCATCTATAAATATCTCTATTAGCCCCTCTTTCATTGCCTGACGATAGATATCCTGGGTTGCCGGGATAATAATACAGCGTATCCTCCTATCAACCTCATGATCTTTAAGAACCTGGGCAGCAATCCTTAAATCCTCAAGCCTTCCATTGGTGCATGACCCTATTACTACCTGATCGATCACAACATCTCCAACTTCGCTTATGCCACGAGTATTAGAGGGCAGGTGGGGAAAGGCCACTTGTGGCTCAATGTTGGCGACATCCCATTCATAGACCGCAGCATACTGCGCATCATCGTCGCTCTGGTAAACGTTAAACGTACGACTCGAGCGGCCCTCAACATAATCAAGGGTTTTATTGTCCGGCGCTATAATGCCGGACTTGCCGCCCGCCTCGATTGCCATGTTACACATCGACAGGCGGCTGTCAACGGACAGTGAAGATATCGCTTCTCCGGTAAACTCCATAGCCTGGTAGAGTGCGCCATCCACACCTATCTGACCAATGGTGTAAAGTATTAGATCTTTGCCAGTAACCCAGGGGTTAAGGTGACCCCTGAAGGAAAACTTTATCGATGACGGAACCTTAATCCACGCTTCGCCTGTAGCCATGGCAGCAGCGAGATCAGTACTACCCACACCAGTTGAGAACGCGCCTAAGGCGCCATACGTGCAGGTATGCGAGTCAGCGCCTATTATAGCATCGCCCGGTAGAACCAATCCCTGCTCAGGCAGGAGGGCGTGCTCTATACCCATCCTTCCCACCTCAAAATAGTTGGTTAAATCCTGCTTATGGGCAAATTGCCTGACCATGCGGCACTGTTCTGCCGAATCAATATCTTTATTAGGTGCGAAGTGATCGAGGACTATAACAATCTTATTTTTATCAAAAATCCTGTCGATCCCAATTAGCCTGAACTCTTTAATTGCGATCGGCGCTGTTATGTCGTTGCCCAACACCAAATCTAGCTTGACGTTTATTAAATCGCCGGGACTTACACTATTTTTTCCCGCATGAGCTGCGAGTATCTTCTCGGTTACCGTCATTCCCATAAGCAATACTCCAATCTTTGAGCTAAAATACTTCTTTATTTATCTATAGACTTAAGCTGCTTAAAAGTAGCTATCAGCGGTAAGCTGTCAGCTGTCAGCCAGAATAACTCTTTCGCCCTTATCTACTCAAGCTGACAACTTTTTTAAATGCTAAGCGCTTTATTTATCGCATTTAGGTAGGCTTTGGCGCTGGCCTCAATGATATCGGTACTTACACCCCTGCCGAGTACGGGCTTACCGTCTATCTCAAGCTGGATAGTCACATCTCCCTGAGCATCGAGACCTTCGGTAATCGAGCTTACGTTATAGCTAATAAGCTGGCCCTTTACTCCCGTCGCCCTCTTTATGGCCTTACAGGCCGCATCGACCTGACCGTCTCCAGTAGAGGTCTTCTCTATCACCTTGCCATTTTTCCGGAGCCGAACCGTCGCCGTCGGCATGGTATCGGTACCGCTGCTAACGTGGATATACTCAAGCGTGAAGATATTGGAGGCAGTTCGCACCTCGTCGGCAAGAATCGCCTCGACATCGACGTCTGTTATCTCAGCCTTTTTATCGGCTAGATCCTTAAACCTTAAGAATGCGCTCTCAAGCTCGTCATCATCCAGCTGGTACCCCAGTGATTCAATGTGCTTTCTGAACGCATGCCGCCCGGAGGTTTTCCCAAGAATCAGCGAGCTCTCGCTGATTCCAACCTTTTTCGGATCGATAATTTCAAATGTCAGGCGTTCTTTAAGAACGCCATCCTGGTGAATGCCAGATGAATGTGCAAAGGCATTTCGACCTACAATCGCTTTATTTGGCTGTACTTGATAACCCGTTAAGTTACTAACTAAACGGCTAGTTCTACTGATCTCTTCCGTCCTGATATTCGTGTACTTGCCAAGAGTCTTACCCCTGGTATCAAGTATCATCGCGATCTCTTCCAGCGCCGTGTTCCCAGCGCGCTCTCCTAGGCCGTTTATCGTACCCTCAACCTGCATGGCTCCATTCATGATTGCAGCTAGCGCATTTGCAGTCGCCATCCCAAGGTCGTTATGGCAGTGTACGCTCACGACGACGTCTTTCATCGCTGGAACAGCATTAATGAGATCAGCGATAAGCTTTCCGAATTCACCGGGGGTGGCATAGCCAACGGTATCAGGTATATTTACAACAGTCGCCCCGCTTTCTATCACCGCATCAAGGACCCTGCAGAGAAAATCAAAGTCAGAGCGGGTTGCATCCATCGGCGAGAACTCGACATCCTCCACATAGGACTTTGCCCTCTCAACCGCATGAACCGCCATCTTTAACACATCATCTCTTGTTTTCCTGAGCTGGTGCTCAATCTGGATGTCCGAGGTCATGATGAAAGTATGAATGCGCGAGTGCTCGGCTTCCTTTATAGCCTCCGCGGCCCTATCTATATCAGCATCAACAGCCCTGGCAAGAGCGGCAATTATCGGCTCCCTTACCTTTTTGGCGATAGTACTCACCGCCTCAAAATCACCCTGGGAGGTTATTGGGAATCCGGCCTCTATTACATCGACACCAAGCCTGGCTAGCTGCTCGGCTATCTCCAGTTTCTCTCTGGTACTTAAGCTAATGCCGGGCAACTGCTCGCCATCTCTTAAAGTCGTGTCAAACAAATATATACGGTTTTTATCTACAGCCATTGGTATTACCACCTCGCAGAGTAAAGCAAAATTGCTTAATAGCCTCAGCCGTCAGCTTTCAGCTTAAAGACAGAGAACTAAAAAGCTGAGTGCTGACAGCTGATTGCTGATTGCTTACCCCAAATTCTAGACCTACTTTATAGCACCATAAACTTTGCAAAGCTTATACCGGCAGAACTCTTTATATCTTCAATGACTTCATCGGGAATAGGAGTATCGACATTTATGCCCATCAAGGCTTCTCCACCAATCTTCTTTCGTCCAACCTGCATATTCGCAATGTTAATGCTGTGATCACCAAGGATCGTGCCGACCTTTCCTATCATACCAGGGACATCTTCATACCTGAAGAATGCCATATATTTAGATGGGACCATATCGATATCGAACTCATAGATATTTACAAACCGCTCCTGGTTTTTCTTGCCGACGAGTGTTCCGGCAACCGATACATCCTCATCGCCATCTCGTCCTCTTAATCTGATTACATTTATGTAATCCTGTGAGGATGACTTTGTGCTCTCTCTTACCTCTATGCCCCGCTCCTCTGCGAAAATCGGTGCATTCACGTAGTTGACCTGCTCCTCAACAACACCATCAAAAATCCCTTTAAGGACTGCGATCGTTAAAAGCTTTGTCTCATTCTTAGAAATCGGGCCTACGTATTCAACCTCAATCGAATGCATTCCTTTATCGGCGAGTTTGTTGAAGAGCTTGCCGAGCTTCTCGGCAAGCGGTAGAAACAACTTAACCGCCTCCATCGCCTCAACCGGAATGAGCGGAATATTTACCGCATTGCTGACAAACTCACCTTTAAGGCCTGCGATTACCTGCTCCGCAATCATGGTGCCGGCTCTATCCTGGGCCTCAATCGTCGATGCACCCAAGTGCGGGGTACAGACCACCTGATCAAAATCGAAGAGCGGGCTCTCCGTTAAGGGCTCCTGATCGAATACGTCGAAACTGATTCCTGCAACTTTTCCGCTCTTTAACGCGTTTAACAAGGGCTCAAGCTGGTATATCCCGCCGCGAGCGGTATTTATCAGCCTTACG
Source organism: Actinomycetota bacterium (assembly GCA_014859275.1). Lineage (GTDB taxonomy): Bacteria > Actinomycetota > Aquicultoria > Aquicultorales > Aquicultoraceae > Kmv33. The sequence goes on from JACUUO010000071.1 coordinate 10,264, forward strand.
CCATCTTTCATTATGGCAAGCTCCCTATCTCCAATTAGACCCAACGTCTCCTTTGATTTAGGAAGATGAACCGTTAAGAAATCAGCGACTTTTAACACGTCATCTATCTTTGCCGCGCGCTCAATGCCTAGCTGGGTATATCTCTCCTTTGCAACATACGGGTCATAAGCGATTACCTTCATCCCAAGACCGTGCGCTCTGGATGCAACCAGGGTTCCGATTCTTCCAAGCCCGATAATTCCAAGGGTCTTCTCATAAACCTCAACACCCTGGAACTTGCTCCTTTCCCACTTACCAGCCCTTGTCGAGCTGCACGCCTGCGGAATATTTCTCGCACAAGCAAGCATAAGAGCGATAGTGTGCTCAGCTGCGGAGACTATGTTGCTCTGCGGAGCATTCGCAATGATAATGCCCCGTTTAGTCGCCGCCTCTAAGTTAACATTGTCCACGCCGATGCCGGCACGCCCGATAACCTTGAGGTTATTGGCGCGATTTATAACCTCTTCGGTTACCTTGGTCGCGCTTCTAATGATTAGCGCATCGTAATTGCTGATTTCCTCAACCAGCTCATCCGCAGACATATCGATTCTTACGTCGACCTTAAACCCAGCGGCCTTAAGCTTATCTATGCCGGCTTGGGCAATCTTCTCTTTAACTAGAACTTTAATAGCAGTTCGCCTCCCATAAATTAGCTCACAGTATCTTCTTCTTGTTACCAACTATGAACTACTTACTACTAACTAATTCTCCATAAACACCCTTTCGGCCGCCTGAATTCCAATCCCCAGGGTAATCGGATAACCCAATTCCAAGAGCGTCATTTCCACTCCAGCCAATGTAGTCATAATATCAAATTTGTCGAAATAGCCAAGGTGGCCTATTCTAAATATCCTGCCTTTTAGGTGATCCTGGCCACCGGCTATCGTTATCCCATACTTCTCCTTGAGCAGCTTAACGAACTTTCCGCCATCGACCCCATCGGGCACCCAGACCGGCGTTACCGCGCTGCCCCTCCCCTCAACCGGAGCGAAGAGCTTTAAACCCATTGCCTCTAAGCCTTGCCTGGCAGCTTCTGCCAAAACTGCATGTCGCTTGATTATATTCTCAAGGCCTTCTCGACGCATCAGCTTTATGGCCTCGCCGAGCCCTACAATTAGCGACACCGGTGGCGTAAACGGCGTTGTCGGCGCCGGCTTATGCAGGGAATCAGCTGCCTTCTTCCAGCTAAAATAGAACTTCGGAAGCTTCGATTTTTCCGCAGCCGCCCATGCCTTGTCGCTTACGGCTACGCATGCAAGACCTGGGGGCATCATAAGGCCTTTTTGCGAGCCGGTCATAACTATGTCGAGGTTCCACTCATCGGTCTTACATTCGACTGCCCCAATGCCGGTAATTGAATCTACGACGAGGACCGCGTCATAATCCCTCACTATACGACCGATAGCCCTGACATCGTTCAAAATGCCCGTTGACGTCTCACTTTGGACTACGTAGACGGCCTTAACATCGGGGTTTGCATCAAGCTCGCGTTTTATGTCTTCGGGCTTGACGACCTGATCCCAATCATATTCAAGCTTTACAATATCCGTGCCATAGGCCTCGTTGATCTTTATCAGGCGATCACCAAACTTACCGTTTGAGCAACAGATAACCTTATCTCCGGAAGATAAAAGGTTGGCAATCGAAGATTCCATTACACCGGTTCCCGACGATGCGAATATTAGGACATCATTTTTTGTCTGAAATACGTATTTCAAGCCTTCTTCGATTGAAACAAGAAGCTCCGTAAATGCGGGCGTTCTGTGATGAAACATGGGTCTCGCCTGCGAGAGCAGGATTTCCGATGGAACCGGCGTCGGTCCTGGCGTCATCATATATTCTTTGCGCATGTAACCCTCCAGGTTATGTCTAAAATGTGCCAAAATTCCAATAGCCAGCAGGGGCCCCGAGCCTGTCTCGACCCTTTTTAGGGCTCATACGCCCGATAAATCGGGCAACTACGGGCGGACACAGGGTCCGCCC
>JACUUO010000269.1 GCA_014859275.1 Actinomycetota bacterium
CGTGCACGTATAAGTTTTAGCAGGGCTAAAGCCCTGCGCTACGAGATGCGCTACGGCCCTGCGCTACGATGGGAAGAAGCAAGACTCAAGCGAGTTGCAAAATCCCTGTGGCTAGATTTTGCTGGGCACTGAAATTAGAATCCTTAAATGTTATATTAAAGGCACCGGATCGGGCACTTTGATGCCCTATTTTTAAGCCATCCTACCTATCGGTAGTGGTAAAAAGGAGGTTTGTTATCCGCTCTTTAAGGTTGTTCCGGCCCTTAAACGGGCGGTTATTAACGTGCCATGAAAGAAGCCATGTTTTACGAAAAGAGGAAGAACGGCAAGGTAAAGTGCAGGCTTTGTCCCCAGCTGTGCTTGATCGAGCCCGGCGATACTGGCTACTGCTTCATCCGAAAAAATATTGATGGCGCACTCTATGCTATTGAATATGGGCGCGTGAGCTCATCATATTTAGACCCGATAGAAAAGAAGCCGCTCTATCATTTTCACCCGGGCTCTACCATTTTCTCAATCGGCGGGTTGGGGTGTAATCTGCGTTGTCCCTGGTGTCAGAACTGGAATATAGCTCAACCCAGGGATAGCTTCCCTGGGATTGATATAGAGGATGTGACTAGACAGTTTACCGGGCGGATGATGCCGAATAAGGTAGTTGACCTCGCCAAGAAATATATACCCAATAGATGCATCGGCGTTGCCTATACATATAACGAGCCCTTTACCTGGTATGAGTATGTTAAGGAAATCGCCGTTTTGATTAAGGAAGCCGGTATGTATAACGTCATGGTAACCAACGGTTATGTGATGGAGGAGCCGCTGCGGGAGATCTTACCCCTTATCGATGCGATGAATATCGATATAAAGGGGTTTAGGGAATCGTTCTATCACGAGCTCGGCGGCCATCTAAGGCCGGCGGTGAAGGCGGCCGAGCTATCGAAGGAGTACTGTCATATTGAGATAACGAATCTCGTTATCCCTGGTCTTAACGATTCAGAAGAGGACCTTGAAAAGCTGGTGGATTGGGTTGCGAAAGCCTTAGGTAAGGACACGCCCGTTCATTTTACCCGCTACTTCCCATCCTATAGGATGGCAACCGAGCCAACACCGCTGGAGACGCTCCGCCTTGCAGAAAGGATTGCGAAGGAAAAGCTGGATTTTGTCTACCTTGGGAACGTCTAGAAGATAGATAACTAATTCTTAAGACAACTAGCACCTCTGTCATTCTCAAAAGGTGAGCCGAGGTCCCATTGGTCCGAGGTCCCATTGGTCCAAAGCCCTGAGTATTTCGGTGGCATTATTCTGGACTACTTTGAACACCCGCGCTTTTTCTTGGTGTAAATACGTCGCCTAAAAACGCGCTTATGTCCTTGAATATACGGCGGGTGGCCAGAATACTTAGATGTCCGTGTTGGTACCTGGAAATTCGTGGCTTACCCCAGGCGTCCCAGACCCTCTCGATCGAATGGCCAGGTACGATGGTATCATGGACCGCTTCTATTATAAAAGTGCGGTCGGTTGATACAATCGGCTTGTGATATAGAAGCCCCCATGGCTCGAAGAGGCCGAAGAGTTGATCTTGAAATAACCCAGTCATATTGATCCTATCATCCATTATTTTTCCCGCTCTGGTATAGCCTGTTATTTGCAGAGGGGTTGTTGCGGGCGCTAGTAAGACCAGATAGTTAATCTTCTTCGTTGTCGAGGCGACAAGGCCAGCTATCAACCCCCCAATACATATCCCCATGAGGCCGATTTTTTTCTCTCCGTTAGCAATCAGCCAGTTTATCAGGGCCATAACATCCTTCATGCCCTGCTGGAGTGCCCTGAAGATGCTTTTTAAATCAGTAGACAGGAATTGGCTTCCGCTGAGGGTCCCTTCAGCAGCTCGCTCGATATGGTATGGAAGCGTCATTATAAGGCAGTTATGCCCATTCTTGGTCAGGTTAAGGGCATGCTTCTCTTGGTACCAATGCCTGCTTTCGTACATACCATGTAACAATATCACGGTTGATTTTGGCGCTCTGTTATTTAAT
>JACUUO010000270.1 GCA_014859275.1 Actinomycetota bacterium
CTAAACTGGGATTGAGGTCGGAATATGCGGCGGCTTAAGAACTAACCTATGAATACAAGTTACGAAGATCAATCAGAAATCTTGGCACAAAAGGTTTAATTAATTTTCGAAAATTCATTTTTACTTCCCTCTGTTATTAAAATTAAACCAACTCCACCGTAGAACTAACAACACATTGTCGCAAGTCAATGTATCGCTGTTATGTTGCGATCTGATTTTGTCCTGCTAACTGCGTCAAAGTAAGCCTGACGGTTGTTACTGCGCTGGATGATGTCATTCGGTGTGTATACTGATAATATCTTTTCTTTCTGTGACATGACATTTTCATATCTGACGATCGATACGTTTAGTTAAAACTCGGAACATTCCAGTTTATTCAAATTTTTCGAATACAAAAAAACGATGATATGGATTCTCATGAACCCGAAAGGTATTCGCAAGGCGTACCTGCGCAGAAGATAAAAATTCACTTGTAATTCGTTCCAACGAATACCCCGCCTTGTTAATCTCCCAGTAATGTTCTCCATCGAACTCATGCTTTCGCGCGCGCAGGTGCGGCCTTGGGATTAAGAATTTCACCGCGCCAATTTTAGGAATATATATCGAGACTGGCCAGCGGGTAGCGGCATCTGGAAGAGATATAACAACCGCCTTGCCCGCAACTCGCACCATCTCGCCGAAGGCTTCCAGGCTTTTTTCGTACGGTAAATGCTCGAGCATTTGGAACGCACATACGACGCTGAAGGCACTATCTTCGAAGGGCATATCGAACACAGAAGCCACGTGATCTGGTTCAAGCTCCGGATCGATATCCAGCGTTTCGACATTGACGCCCATAGCACCGATCACCGCCTTGAACAGGCCTGGCCCTGGCCCTATCTCAAGGACCCGCTCCGGGTTTAGATTGATCACCTCATCCAACTGGTGCCACATACTGGCCCAACGTTGCTTGTGAACGTATTTACCAAATTCGTAGTGCGACTTATCAACTTGTTTATGCATCAATTTTCCACCGCATGGCATGAAAAAGTATCCACAGCATCATCGCACTGTATGTAACGATGCCGATAAAAGAAAATAGAGCAACGGCCCAAAGATCGCTTTCAAACCAGTAGAAGCCGATAACAAGCCCCAGAGCCTTACTTCCAGTACTGAATATTTCATAAATCAACAACCCGCGCTGAATGCCAAGCACTGGAACAGCTGCAACGCTGGGCTTGTTGATAAAATTGAACAAAAAAAACAATGACAACCAACGTGCATATTCCCCGGCTATCGTCCAGTCCTCACCAAATATGTAGCTGAACAGCCAAGGCCCAAAGACTATCACAAGGCCGAAGGGCACAATTCCAATTACAAGCAGGGCTCCGGTTGCGCGCACAATGTGATGAGGCAGATTTTCACCATTGTGAGCCGCTTCGGTGATGCGTGGATAGAATACATCGGTCACAGCCTTACCGACCAAGGTACTAGGCATACCCATAACCATCTGCGCCAGCGTGTAGAACCCTGCAGCAGCAGGGCCGAAGAAAGCGGCGAGCATCAGCACCGGTAGGCTTTGTGAAGCCGCATTGATGAAAATCTGCGGTGCCCGGTACAGGGGGAAATCCCGGTGTCTATATGCCAGCTCTCTTAGCGGCGTACCTGAGCCTCCCTCACTATCAGCAGCGCTACTCTGGTATCGTCGACGGGCGCCGATAAATAGCAGTACGGCGTGAAGGGCCTGTCCAACCGTTGCGAGAATGATTAATACCGCCCCTACAGGATGTAGCCAACCGAGGCCAGTCTTTGCGCTGTTCAGGATGAGAGAATGGGCCACGGCGGCTCGCGCTACCACAACGAATTGCTTTTTACGGATCAGCCACTGCTGTGTGATCTGCATCCAGGCGGCGAAAAGCATCACCACTGGTATTAGGAACAGATAGCCGGCCACGGATTCCGCGCCCAGAGCTGACGTGAGCCAGTCTCCACCCATCCAGAGGGCGGCCGCAGCCAGCAGTCCGACCGCGACCGATAGAATGAGTGATAGCTTAACC
>JACUUO010000271.1 GCA_014859275.1 Actinomycetota bacterium
ATGACCTACACTACAGACAACCGCATCGCTACATTTAATGGCAAAGCTGTTACCTATGACGCCGATGGCAACATGACTTATGGTCCACTGGTCTCTGGGATGAGCAGCTTTACCTACGACTCTAAAAACCGCCTTACAAGAGCAAGTAGCCCCACCTACATCTACACCTACACCTATGATGCTGAGGGGAACCGCACTGCGGTAACTGAGAACGGCAACACCACCCGCTACGTGGTAAACCCCAATGCAGCCCTTAGCCAGGTGCTCACCAAGACCGACCCACAGGGAAAGGTAACCTACTACATCTACGGCCTTGGCCTCATCGCACAGGAAGAAGAAGGCACCTACAAAACTTACCACTTTGACAAACGGGGCAGCACCACTCTTCTTACTGATATAAATGGGGCAGTAACAGATACCTTTGCCTACTCCATCTATGGAGAGCTGGTCAAAAGAACCGGAGATACACAGACCCTGTTTCTGTTTAACGGACGAGATGGGGTGATGACCGGCGGGAACGGTCTCTACTACATGAGAGCTCGCTACTATAAACCCTGAGATAAAGCGCTTTATCAACCAAGATGTGCTCTTAGGTAGCATTGCTGAGGGGCAGAGCTTAAACAGGTATGCCTATGTAAATGGCAATCCAGTCTCTTATGTAGATCCCTTTGGATTATGGGGTGTAGGAGTAGGTGGTTCTGAATCGACAGAGATCGGAGTTGTTTTCAACGATGGCAAAATTAGCCTGGCAGCAGGCCAAACTGGTTCAGTTGGTATTGGCAGATTTGGAAAAGGGCTTCGTGGGTTTATTGCAGATCCCGAGTACGGAGGCTATGCAAGCTGGGGAGGTTTTGCAGGAGGACCTGGCTATGGCCCAAGTTATCCATCTGGCACGGATAAGGATAACAAGGCAGGAGGTGCGTATGTTGGTGGCGGTGCTAGTTACTGGTTGACTAATGCAAATTCTCCATCTGACTTGTCAGGGCCCGCTAAGACTTATTCTTTTAATTTAGGATGGGGTGGCAGGATAGCAACACTTCAGTTTACAAAAGGCACTAACGGAACATGGCTATTCTCTTATGGTGGTCCAGGTGCCCCAGGAGTTGGATATGGGCTTAGTGCAAGCAGTTACAATACGAATACATGGACATGGACATCGAAGAGAAAGCGCAATACTGATAAAATGGCAAGAAAATAATTCTTGCCATTTTAATCTTGATATTGGGGCTTCTAGGTTGATAGATCGACTTGATCAAAAGGCTATCGGTAACGAACGTATGGAGATGATCTGCTTTTTGTAACGGTACTTATCGTCTGCGTTACACAGATGAGAGGCGAATGGTGAAAATAAATGAGTGATGGTTTAATCCTGGCCACTCTTTTTTTTCTTGGTCTCGCTATAGTTATGATATTTTATATATTTGGCAGTTTTACATATGAAATACGAGAGCACTCCGTTTGCATGAAGTGGGAACTGCTAAAATACATACCATTTAAATCGGTTAAAATAGATATCGACGATATCCTGGAGGCCAGAAGGTATTCGTTTGAAAAAGATATAGCGGGAGCAGATTATTTTGGGAACTTGCTTATTAAGCCGGGGGTAATTCTTGTTCTGAAGAGAAGGCGTCTAACATTCAGTTTCATTAAGCGTATTTACATAACACCAGATAATCCTGATGAATTCATAGCGAGAGTCAACCAAAAAATACAAGAACGGTACCATTCTTGAAAAGAATGAAAAATTCATGGAATAGGGAACGCTGATTCCGATATTTCCTAAGCTAGCCTTTAATAAGCGTCACGGCCTACAGACTTTAAAGGCCAGGCACTACATCTTAAAGTACCTTACAAATCGCTCTTTAACAGCTAAATAGTAAAGTATGGCAACATAGTGGGTTAGCATCAGGGCTAAGCAAACAGGGCTTCGATGATGATTCAAACAGGGTGTCTCTAACCGATCCCAACGATAATCAAACCACTTTTAGCTTTGATCTAGC
>JACUUO010000072.1 GCA_014859275.1 Actinomycetota bacterium
TTGCCATCCAACCAAGAGCTACCATGACCGCCTCATCGCCGTTCATCCGCCGTTTCACCTCCCGAGCGCTGCCCGCCCTGCTGGCGTTGATCATCGCCCTGCATGTCGCATCGACCACCGCTGCCGCTCAGCAAACGACGCCGGTGATCGGGGCCCGGGCGAGCCTGGAGCCCTGGTCCGACCCGCTGGAGGCGCTGGGCACATTGCGCGCCGATGAGAGCGTGACGCTATCCGCCACGGTCACCGACACTGTCGCCGAGGTGAACTTCAGTGATGGCCAGGTCGTGGAGGCCGGCCAGTTGCTGGTGCGCCTGCAGGATGACGAACAGCAGGCCCTGTTGCGCGCCGCCCAGGCCCAACGCGACGAGCGCCGCGCCACGGTGAACCGCCTGGCTCAACTGCAGACACGCAATCTGGCCCCGCGGGCTGACGTGGAGGACGCCCAGGCGCGGCTGCGCCAGGTGGAGGCGGAGATACAGGGGCTCGAGGCGCGGCTGCGCAACTACCGGGTACGCGCCCCCTTCGACGGGGTGGTAGGCTTTCGCAACATCAGCGTGGGGAGCCTGGTCACCCCGGGAACCGAGCTCGTGACCCTCGACAAGGTCGATGTGATGAAGCTCGACTTCAGTGTGCCGGAGGTCTTCCTGGCGATTCTCGAACCCGGTCTGCCATTGACGGCACGCAGCGTGGCCTTCCCCGACGAACGCTTCGCGGGGCACGTGGAGAACGTCAGTAGCCGAGTGGACCCGGTGAGTCGCAGCGCCACGGTGCGCGCCGAACTGGCCAACCCGGAGCTCCGGCTGCGCCCCGGCATGCTGATGGAGGTCATCGTCCAGCGCAGCCCGCGGGAAGCGGTGGTGGTGCCGGAGGCGGCCCTGATTCCCAGCGGCGATCGCCAGTTCGTGCTAGTGATTGACGAGGCCGACGAGAACCGCGTGGAGCGCCGCGAGGTGAAGGTCGGCGAGAGGCGCACCGGCGAAGCGGAGATCCTGGAGGGGCTTGCGGGAGGCGAGCTGCTGGTGGCCCACGGCGTGCAGCGCGTCCGCGAGGGTGACCAGGTGCAGCTGCTGGGCATCGCCGACGACACCACCTCGGTGAGCGAGATCCTCGAGGCGAATCGCGAGGAGCGTGGCTGATGCGCCTCTCCGACCTTTCCGTGCAACGCCCGGTGCTGGCCACCGTGCTGGCGTTGCTGATCGTCGCGTTCGGCCTGCTGGCCATGCAGCGCCTGGCGCTGCAGGAGTACCCTGCCATCGACCCGCCGGTGGTCAGCATCGATACCCGCTATCCCGGTGCCTCGGCCAGCGTGGTGGAGACCCGCATCACCCAGACACTGGAGGATCGCATCGCCGGGGTCGAGGGTATCGAACTGATCACCTCCTCCAGCGAGGACGGCCGCTCGCGGATCAACATCGAGTTCCGCCTCGACATGGACATCGATGCCGCCGCCAATGACATCCGCGACCGCATCTCAGGCGCGCTGCGCAACCTCCCCGACGAGGCCGACCCACCCGAGGTGCAGAAGGCCGACTCCAGCGAGGAGGTCATCCTCTGGCTCTCGCTGACCGGCGACGGCTATACCATCCCCGAGCTGACCGACTATGCCGACCGCTACCTGGTGGACGGCTTCTCGGTGCAGCCCGGCGTGGCCAGGGTGCGCATCGGCGGCGGGCGCGAGTACGCCATGCGGGTGTGGATCGACCGCAACGCCCTGGCGGCGCGCAACCTCACGGTGAGCGACGTCGAGAGCGCCCTGCGCGCCGAGAACGTCGAACTGCCGGCCGGCTCCATCGAATCCCGCGAACGACAGTTCATTGTGCGCCTGCCGCGCAGCTTCAACCAGCCGGATGACTTCGACCGCCTCGCCCTCACTCAGGGCGAGGATGGCTACCTGGTGCGCCTGGGCGACGTGGCCCGGGTGGAGATCGGCTCGGTGGAGGATCGCTCGGTATTCCGGGCCAACGGCGTGCCCATGGTCGGCCTCGGGATCCTGAAGCAGTCCACCGCCAACGTGCTGGAGGTCTCCCGCGGAGTGCAGGACGAGCTCGAGCGTGTCCAGGGCAGCCTGCCCGAGGGTATGACGCTCGCCCTCAACTATGACGCCTCGGTGTTCGTGGCCGGTGCCATCAAGCAGGTCGTGCTGACCTTGTTCATCGCCATGGGGCTGGTGGTGGTGGTGATCTTCATGTTCCTCGGCAACGTGCGCACCACCCTGATTCCCGCAGTCACGGTGCCGGTGGCAATCATCGGGTCCTTCATGGCGCTGGCGCTGATGGGCTTCTCCATCAACCTGCTGACTCTGCTGGCCCTGGTGCTGGCCATCGGCCTGATCGTCGACGACGCCATCGTGGTACTGGAGAACATCCACCGGCGAATGCATGACTACGGCGAGACGCCCCTGGTGGCGGCCTTCAAGGGCACCCGCCAGATCGCCTTCGCGGTGATCGCCACCACCCTGGTGTTGATCGCGGTGTTCGTGCCACTGGCCTTCCTGCAGGGCAACGTGGGCCGGCTGTTCTCGGAGTTCGCCCTGACCATGGCCGCCGCGGTGGCCATCTCCAGCGTGCTGGCGCTGTCGCTGACGCCGATGATGGCCTCCAAGATCCTCAAACCGAGCATGAACGACAGCCGTGTCGCCCGGGCCGTGCAGTGGCTGCTGGAGCTCTCCCAGGGCTTATATCGCACTCTGCTGAACTGGGTGCTCAAGGCTCGCCTGGCGGTGCTGGCGGTGTTCGTGGCGCTGATCGCCGCTACCGTGTGGCTGGCCGGCCAGCTGCCCAGCGAGTACACCCCCCAGGAGGACCGCGGCAGCTTCATCATCCTGGTCAACGGCCCCGAGGGCGCCACCTTCGACTACATCATGGACTACATGAACGAGATCGAGGCCCGCCTAGAGCCCATGGTAGAAAGCGGCGACATGGAGCGGGTGGTAATCCGCGCCCCGCGGGGCTTCGGCAACATCGAGAACTTCAACAACGGCTTCGGCATCATCGGCCTGGCCGACTGGGGGCAGCGCCGCGATGCCTGGGCGATCATGGCCGATGTGCGCCGCGAGCTGGCCGGGCTGCCCGGGGTCCAGGCCTTCCCGGTGATGCGCCAGGGCTTCGGACAGCGCATCACCAAGCCGGTGCAGTTCGTGCTGGGCGGCGGCACCTACGAGGAACTCGCCGAGTGGCGCGACACCCTGATGGACCATATCCGTGAGGACAACCCGCGGCTGATCGGCCTGGACAGCAACTACCGAGAGACCCAGCCCCAGCTTCGGGTCGACATCGACTACGAGCGCGCCGCCTCGCTGGGCGTGACCGTCACCGAGATCGGCCGCACCCTGGAGGTGCTGCTGGGTGGGCGAAACGTTACCCGCTATATCGACAACGGCCAGGAATACGACGTCATCGTCGAGGGCGACCGCAGCAGCCAGGCGAGCCCACGCGCGCTGGACAACATCCAGGTGCGCTCCTCGCGCACGGGCGAACTGATCCCGCTGGCCAGCCTGGTCTCCTTCAGCGACTTCGCCGGCGCCAGCACTCTCAATCGTTTCAACCGTATCCGCTCGATCACCCTCGAGGCCAACCTGGCCGACGGCTACGCCCTGGGAGAGGCGCTGGAGTACCTGGAGGCAGCCGCCGCCGAGGTGCTGCCGCCCCAGGTTCAGACCGACGTCAGCGGCGCTTCCCGGGACTTCCAGCAGGCGAGCGGCGCCACCACCTTCCTGCTGATCCTCGGCGCCCTGGTGGTGTTCCTGGTACTGGCCGCCCAGTTCGAGAGTTTCATCCACCCCTTCGTGATCATGCTCACCGTGCCCCTGGCCATGAGCGGCGCCATGCTGGGGCTCTTTGTCACCGGCCAGTCGCTGAACATCTACAGCCAGGTGGGGCTGGTCATGCTGATCGGCCTGGCGGCCAAGAACGGCATCCTGATCGTGGAGTTCGCCAACCAGCTGCGCGACGAGGGCCTTGCCTTCCGCGACGCCCTGGTGGACGCCTCGGTGACCCGCCTGCGGCCGATCCTGATGACCGCGGTGACCACCATGGCGGGGTCCATCCCGCTGATCGTCTCCACCGGTGCCGGCGCCGAGTCGCGCATGGTGATCGGTACGGTAATTCTCACCGGCGTCGCCGCCGCCACCCTCTTCACCCTCTTCGTGGTGCCGGTGGCCTATGACCTGCTGGCCCGCCATACCGGATCGCCGGGCGACGTCAAGCGACGCCTGGAGGAGGAGATGGAGGCCAGCCGGACGCAGCGATAGGCCGCGGGACCGTGGACCAGACGCGAGCAGGGCCACCCCATGGGGTGGCCCTGCTCGTAACAGGCGACGCGGGCTCAGCAGTCGCCGAGACGCGCGCCCTCGACCACGGTGTTCATCTGCATCTCGCCCATGGAGGACTGGACCATCACATTGACGTTGCCTTCGACGCGCTCGCCAAGGAAGTCCATGCGGCCGTCGATGTTGGCCTCGCCATCATCGGCGTGGCACACCATGCGGTAGTCGATACCCTCCGAGGAGACGTTGTGCTCTAGGAGCTCGCAGCCCTCCTCAACCTCCAGGAACTGGAAGTCGGAATCCGCCAGGTCACCCTGGGCGATGCACTCCTGGTGGGTGTCGGTCTGGTCGGGAATCGGCACCTCGCCGGTCACCGAGGTGGTGCTGGTGAACTCCCAGAGCCCCGGCACGATGTTGGGAGTGTCGGCCACGGCGGTCAGCGGCAGGGCCAGCGCGGCGGCGACGAACAGGGAACGTAACGACATGGGGTGTCTCCGAACGGTGAATGGCATGCCTCTCCTTCGGCATCCACTCAGCTTACCGTCAATCCTCACTGCTGCCCAATGCCGGCTGACGTATCGCGGGAATTGACGCCCGCCACCCAGATCATGCAGCCATCCCGGGGCGCGCTGCCCAAGCTTGTTGAGCTGTGGCTTGATCATAACCGGCAAGGCGACGATAGAGGTGTCGTTGTGATCCCATCACTGGCCGATATACACTTAACTCAGCAGATTAATTCGCGAGGAATTGTCACTGCCAGCCAATATCAAGTTCCCAGCCCAAAAACAATGACCACACCTAGTACCACACCCAGCAATAGCAAGGTTTCGAGAACCATCAGGATCACCGGCCTCCAGCCCACAACAGCAAGCTTTTGAAAAGATGTCTTGATGCCCAAGGCTGCAATAGCGGTTACCAGACACCAGCGAGACAGGGTACTCATGGCGTCGTTCACTGGCTCCGGAATGGCCCCCAGACTATTCACTAAGACAAGAATGACAAAGCCCACTAGGAAGCCGGGCAACAACGGCAGACGGGCCGTTTCGCCTGCTTCCTGGCGCGACTTGCGGAAAAGCCACATGAATACCATCACGACCGGCACCAGCATGGCAACGCGAACCAGTTTGACCAAGGTAGATATATCACCCGTTTCATCGGATATCATGTAACCAGCACCGACAACCTGTGCGACATCGTGAATAGTACCACCCAGGAATATCCCTGCCTGAATATCCGCAAGGGAAAGAACACCGGCGATGAAGGGATAGGTGACCATCGCTACAGTCGAAAGAGTCGTCACACCCACCACAGTCAGAATGGTATTACGCTCACTGGTCTCATTACGTGGCATTACTGCCGAAAGTGCCAACGCCGCAGAGGCACCGCAGATCGCCACGGCTCCGCCGGTCAATAGCCCTAACTCACGATTCAGGCCTAACGCCTTGGAGAGCAGGGCTCCCACGATGATGACCAGAGCCACCGACCCTATCACCATCAATACCGGGCCAAGACCCAGATCTCCCACCTGCTCGAGCGTCATACGCGCACCCAGTAACGCCACACCCAGCCGGAGCACAGTGCGAGAAGCAAAGTCGATGCCTTCCCGGCATCGCCCTTCTTCGCTAAGGAAGTGCAACGACATGCCAAAAAGCAGTGCATAGAGAAGAGTCGGACCACCATAGTGATCAGCAATGAAAGTCGTGGCAAGAGCAATGGTCACGCAAACGAGAAGACCTCGAGCCACAGCCCGATAATGTCCGAGCGATCCACGAAAATAATTATGAAAGTTAGTCACAGGAGTAGATAAATTACGTAATTTCATCTGAAGACCTTCGCCAAAAGACTCATTATTCGAATGAGTGCAATCATAACAATAACCTCGACGCACAATGAGAATACGTGCAAACAATCAACTATGCTTGATAATATATATTATCAGTTATCAACTGAGCCAAGCAGATGAAACAACATCATCGGCAAGTTCTTGCAGAGTTATTCCAAACAGGAAACTTGACCGCATCTTGGGCATCTTTCCAAAAATAGTGAGCTGTATTACACGGCATGACCAAGAAACTTGCACCAGCTTTTTCAAGACGATGTGCGATCTCGGCGATGACAGGTCCCAGACTTTCACCGTCACCGTCGATCAGGGCCTTGATCCGTGATGGCACTTTTGGATTATTATCGACAAGCATATGAACATGATCAATATCGGCCTCTGCTGGTGTGGCATCAATGACACCCTGCATGAAGGCCATTGTGCAATCCGGCCCCATACCTTCTATCATACGCACCGTCACATGCGTATGTTTTAAAACAGTCTGGGCTCCGCTGGTAACGATTATCATAAATTACCCGAACTATCAATTATAAGAAAATTTTTTATATCAACAACTGGCAGCTGATACCCAGAAAGAAACTAAGTACCTAAAAAAACGTCAAGACCAATGCGCTATCACAAGCCGATTTAAAATCACCTTGACCAGCCAATTCACCTATAAAATTACCAACACCTTCATCTCCTCAAGCAGAAACCACATGTGAAATAACATTTGCCATAGACAACATCTTGGCTTCGTTATTTTTAGAACATGCGATTTGTAAACCAACTGGCATGCCGGGCGGTGTCGAAATTGGAATTGTAATCGCACACATACCGTAAATATTTGCCGCACGGGTATAGCTCAAACTCCTCGCAACAAAGGCAGATGCATTAGAAACATTAACGCATACTTCGCTCACAGGCAGTGGTGTATGGGGCACGGTTGGACCGATAATACCATCTAAGTCTTGCATCCGATCATCAGCGAGTGAAGAAAGTCTTTCTTGCAAGCGCTTCAAACGTATATACTCCGTAGCTCGCAGATCACACGCCCCTTCAAGTCGTTTGATTGCAACAGGATCGATTTGGTGATAGTTGTCTTGAAAACGCTCTCGACCGAGTGTTGCCAGAAGATCTGAAGGGACCATGCCGGAGTAGATTGCCTTGATTTCCTGCTGTTCCGTTTTAGTTGGCCACGATAAGGAAACGAGCCTTGCACCAGCCGCTTCTAAAAGTTTAAGTGATAACTCGTACCTTTCGGCAACATCGGCATCCATAGACTCCATGCAATCAGGCCCTGGGATTCCGAGACGAAGCCCGGCCACTTCATAGGATTCCTTCACGGTGCATCCAGTCAACGCCGTGTAAGCTACTGCCATATCAGAGACGCTGGAGGTCACCAGTCCTACCGTATCCAAGAAGGGACAAAGTGGGAAGACACCATCCATGGGCCATATACCTTGGCTAGGTTTAAGTCCTACTACGCCACACAACGCTGCCGGTTGCCTGACTGAACCTCCCGTATCCGACCCGATGGCAAAGCCACACAGTCCCGAAGCAACCGCCACCGCTGAACCATGACTGGAGCCACCGGGCGTTCGATGTGTCTCCATATCACAAGGATTCCATGGGGTTGGATGAATTAAGTTTTGAGCGCCGGCTGCAAATTCTACAGTTCTCGTCTTGCCAAGAATGACACAACCGGCGTTTCTAAGCCTGTGCACAAAGCCCCCTTCAGATCCAATGCAGTCTGCCAACTCTATATTAGAACCAGCTTTTGCTGGCATTCCTGCTACGGCGAAAAGGTCTTTCACTGCCACAGGGACGCCCATTAATGGCCCTAAGTCAATACCTAAGGAGAGCATCAGATCCACGGCTTCTGCAGCTTTCAGAGATTGATCGACCTCAACATGGCTGAAAGCATCTAGCTTAGGGTTCAGGTTTTCAATTCGAGCAAGATAAGCTTTAGTCACTGCCCGCGCCGAAATATGACCTGAGCGCAATCGCTTCCCAAAATCAACAAGTCCGCTTTGCAATGGATCAATCGGTAAGTTTGTCATCGCACTTCTCTTTTCAGATGAATGAATGCCTAAGTTAATTTACCGATCAAGCAGCAAAAGGCTTATCTGTGGTACAAATGCAATAACAAGGAGGGCAAAAACCAACATGCCTAAGAAAGGGAGCACTGCAATACTAAGTCGTTCAATACTGATTTTGGCAATATTACAGCCAACGAAGAGATTCACACCTACAGGAGGCGTCAAAAAACCGATGGCTACACTAACAATCATGACGATTCCGAAATGAATTGGATCGAAGCCCGCTTGCTTTGCAACTGGCAATAACAATGGTGTCAATATCAGTATATTTGCCAGTGCATCCATAAATGTCCCTAATACTAACATCATCAATATAATTAACAACATAATAATATACTTATTATCGGAAACACCCGTCAAAAGACTGACAACTTGGTTAGGCACATTATTAAAAAGAAGGATCTGACCCAGTGCAGATGCTGTTGCAACGAGCAGGAAGATAGTAGCTGTAGTTAGTGCCGTGCTGCGCAGGACCTGCCAAAATTTTTCCAAGCTCAAGGAACGCAAAAATAAACTTTCGGCCAGAAGTGCATAAGCCACTGCGACAACACCAGCTTCAGTCGGCGTCATAATACCGCCATAAATACCTCCTAAAACAATAACCGGCACCATGAGGGCATGAATTGCTCTCTTAAATGCACGAACCGTTTCCATTACTGGAGGACGAGTCCCCACAACGCCATGGCTCTGATATTTGGCTAGAATATAGGAAGTAAACATAAGAATACTTGCAACGAAGATACCTGGCAGGATGCCAGCGATAAATAGATCCCCGACAGATACTCCCGCGGTCGTACCATAAATTATCAGTGGGATACTAGGAGGAATCATCACACCAAGACAACCAGCCGAAGTATTTACAGCTGCAGCATATGACCCACTATAGCCTTCTTTTTTCATTGTAGGGATCATGATTCCTCCCACAGCTGCAACCGTCGCTGGAGATGATCCACTAAGAGCACCAAAAAACAGGCTTGTTAATACGGAAACCTGTGCCAGGCCGCCAGTAATGTGGCCGACTAGACATCGCGAGAACTCTAGCAAACGAGTCGCCATACCGCCCTTTTGCATAATTTCACCGGCCATGATAAAAAAAGGGACGGCAAGCAGAGGGAAAGAGTCAAGTGATATGATTAAGCGTTGAGCCAAAAATGTTGCAGGCATATTACTTGAAATCATACCGACTACAACAGCCATCCCCAAGGCAACACCGATTGGCACGCTTAATACTAAAAGGAGCAGCAAAGTTATTGCAATTAGAATAATTGTAGTGTCCATATAATTCCCCTAAGGTGTTTTCTCGACGACACTAGAATCTGGCAACTGCCCCTTGATAGCCACAAGCCACAAACGGTGAAACATGCGTAAACTCATAAGCACCATGCCTACAGGCAAGGCGAGATAGACCCAGTAAATACTCACACCGAGCGACTGAGTTCGCTGGCCTGTACGTTCAAGAAAATTAAGCATCTCAATTCCCCACACCACACAAAAACCACAAAATATTATCGTTATAATGTATGAAAGAGATATAACGAATCGCCTAGCATTTGGGCCTAGAACCGAACGGATAAAAGTAACCTCCAAGTGACGATCCTCTTTTGCAGCGAAGCTGCATCCGATATATACAGCCCAGATAAGCAGGTAACGACTCAACTCCTCAGACCAGACCAGAGAACTACCAAGAACATACCGAGAGAAAACCTGCATACTGATGAGGATCACCATGACAGCCAAGCTCAGCGATGCCAGTATTTCTTCAAGGCGATTGACAAAGCGGAAAATCTTCATATTTGACTTCCATGAGGCCAAATGCTGTGTGAGTGCGGCGGGGGAGGTATTCGTTCCCCGCCGCTTTCGGCCTGTCTCAATTCTCAATCGGACATGGTAGCGCGGGCTCGATCGATAAGATCACGACCAACCTTATCTTCGAACTGATCGTAGACTCCCGCGGAGGCAGCTGCCCAATTACCGCGCTCTTCTTCGCTGAGCTCAATGATCTGGACGCCTGCTTTCTCCATCTCTTCGAGAATCATTTCCTCGTTTTGTCGAATCAGATTGCGCTGGTAAAGTTTCATTTCAGCAAACGCTTCAGTGATCATAATCTGCTCACTTGGGCTAAGTGATTCATAAAAACTCTTGCTGATCATGACCAAATGTGGACTATAAAGACTTCTCACTAACGTCAAGTTTTTATTAACTTCGTGAAAATTATTGAACCATGCAAGATTTAGATCAATATCAATACCGTCAACAGTTCTCTGTTGCAAAGCCGTGTATACTTCACTCCAGGAGATGGGAGTCGGATTCATTCCAAGTGACGACAAGGTCGCTATATGAGCACCACTGGGAGTTGAGCGAATCTTAAGCCCTGCAGCATCCGACATATTTTCAACAGGTTTTCTATTATTAAAAATATGCCTAAATCCAATATCTATATAACCCAGGCCGAAAATTCCTGTTTGCTCTAGCGCTTGGGCCGCTTCACGTCCAATAGGACCATCCGTAATCAAGTCAGCCTCTTCATAACTAGGGAACAGGAAGGGCATGTCAAAAATCAGAAAGTCATCAGAAAACGGAGCAAGATTAGGTGTTGAAGCAGAACCCATTTGGAGCATTCCAGTTTGAAGCCCCTGTACTACACTGTCAAAATTACCAAATTGACTACTATGAAAAACATCAACAGTAAAATCACCGTTACTGCGACTCTCGACTAATTCCTCAAAATAGCTAAATGCCTTCCCCATTGGATGGTCAGGCACATTAGGATGTGCGATTTTTATCGCAGTCTGTGCACTGGCAGGCAGCGCAGAAAAGCCCAACAAGCCAATAATCAACGTAGATACAACACCGGTTGCTTTACCACTAATTTTTTTCATAACGTCACCTCTAATAATGCTTATTTTGAGTTAAGTACTTTGCTAACCATGCTCATAGAACAACAGCATTACGAGCCTTCACTTATACCATTCCCTCCTTAAAATTAAAATGAATGTAATGTCTCCATCCACCTCATTGACCATAACTTGCATGCTAAAACAATTAGCTGCACAGCATCATTCTTACTCTACTACGTAGTCTGCAAAATTAAAGGCCTCGGGGTAACCGAACAGTGCAACGCTACCACCGGTGTGTAGGAACACAATGTTCTCACCTTCCTTGAAATGCCCCTTGCGAATCAGGTCAATCAAGCCGGCCATGCCTTTGCCGGAATAGACCGGATCGAGCAAGATGCCTTCGTGGCGGGCCAGCAAGGTAACGGCCTCTACCATGCTCTCGGTGGGAATCCCATAGCCTTCACCGACATAGTCACAATTGGCCACGACGTCCTCCCTGGCCACCACGCCAGAAAGCCCCAATTTAACCTCAGTCTTTTGAGCGAGCGCGAACACACTTGCCTCTTGCTTTTCACGAGGAGCTCTCACACCAATGCCGAGCACCGGAATCCCTGCGTTGCAGGCAGCAAGTCCCGTGACAAGTCCCGCCTGAGTTCCAGCGCTGCCGGTTGCGTGCACCAGGTGGTCGACCTGAAGTCCCATATCGTTGGCCTGAGCCAGCAGTTCGAGCGCGGCATTGACATAACCCAGCGCCCCGATCTCGTTGGAGCCACCCCCAGGAATGATATAGGGCTTCTTGCCGTCTTCCTTGAGTCGCTCGGCAAGAGCCT
>JACUUO010000272.1 GCA_014859275.1 Actinomycetota bacterium
AGCTTCTCATAGGTTCCAGGCAGGTAAGCCGCCCATCTCATTCAAACAAGTCGGGAGAGAGCAGCGAGACGAGGGACAAACCATGAGGCGGCAGAGAGACAACCGGGGGTACTTTTAAGTGGGGGGTACATTTATATATATATAACGCCGCCGAAAATTTTTTAATTCATTTTTAGTCGGGTAGCAAATTAAGTATTAACACTAGCGACACCGCGAGGGCGCGCCCACGCCCAAGGATTCGTATTCCGCACAAGGTAAATTACGAAGATCGTCGTTGGTTACCGGTGGCACCGGATCAACACCGCCCTGGCTACTCGGGCTCGGTTGCACATAGAGCGACGCGGTGACACCTGTACCTACGACCACAATCTTAGCGATAGGCTGGGTTACATAAGCTTCGGCTACGAGTTGTCTTTTTATCTCTTGTCCTTGCAAGCTATAGACCCTGTAATTCCTTGATCTACTGCCATTGTTTCCTTCTTGTTTTACTTGCATATATCCCTGGGGAAGGCCGGAATCATATTCGTTAATGGTCTGAAATGTGATTTCGTCAATTACCTCAACATCTTTGATTTCGATTTCGGGCACGATTCTTTTAAGGTCCCGGTGATCATTATTTATCCTGCTTCCCCGCAGCTCGTTATTTACTAATGCTTCGTACCTAATTATGCCGCCGATACCCATACCAACTAGAAGTGAAATAAAAGCTATGAAACCGATGATTACTTTGCTCTTTAAAAAGGAATTCTTTTGGGGGTTATTCACTTTTGGTCTTGATTGCCCGCGTTAATTCCCGGAATGTTATTATCATCCATTTGACTGTCAAGAAGGTTAAATAAAGGATCAAAAAGCTGAATAGATTGTAAAGCACCCATAATGCAACACTTACTGCAAAAGCACCTGCCAAGAGCAATAAGAAGCTGCTTATCGCCACATAAGCCCAGATCAGCCAGAACAACACTTTTGGAATCTTTACTTGAAAGGTTATTATCAACCACTTGCTTAACAAGAAGGGTAAATAAAGGGCCAAAAAGATGATTAGAGTGCTAAGCACCCATCCTGCTACCCTTCCTGTTAAGAGCCATCCGAGGCTGCCTATCGCCGCATAAGCCAAGGCAAGAAAGAACATCACTTTATTATTTGGAAACTTCATTTAATCCTACCTCCCGAATTTTTCCAGCAGATCTCCGAACCATCCTTAAACAGCATCACCGATCCGCATTTGACGGGAATGAATAAGATTGAGATTCATTTTAATACTATATATTTTGGTGCAGAATTCAGCAATAGTTGCAGGTCTTTCTTATTTAAGATGTCAAGTTTAGATAATACATCTCGTTTATAATGCCACGAAAGTTCCAGAGTGAAAGGAAGGAAATGTAATGACCGAAGAAACAAAACAATTCACAATCTGCCGTGATGGCAATAAGAACGTTAATCCGAGTCTGCAACCAACGGTAGTTGAGAATTAAATGTCTTTGCGCTCGGAGCTTTTTTATAAGCTTGACTCACCTGCCCCAGCGGCGGTGAATCGATGCGCTTGCCGTCCAGGAGATCGGCAACGGTAAGCAGCTGCAGCCGCGGATGTGTCCCCCAGGGAGACTCGAACATCCCCGCAGAAGCCGCCTCCTCGCGCATGGGGCGCGTCGGCTCCTGCATGCTGATGAGAACAGCTATATCGGCTTTCTCGCGTTCCATGACGCCTCTGAGCTCGTGAACGTGGGACCGGCCGGTTTTGCCGGCTTTCACGGAGAGGATGATCTGGTGAATATCGGTCGGATCGCCCAGGTGGAAGGGGAGTCTGCCATCGATGCCCTTGTCGGCACCTTTTTTCTGCTCGACCGGCCTGGCGCCGACCAGGCCAAGGGCCCACCAATGAAACTGATATGGATCCTCTTGGGCGAGTTGCTTGGCGCCGCCGAGATCGGTGGGCTCGCCGATGACGTCGTATTCATTAGCAACGCTCTGACC
>JACUUO010000073.1 GCA_014859275.1 Actinomycetota bacterium
CATTAGTAGGGCGTCTGATAGATGAGCCAGAGTTGAGCGAATGGTACTCTGGAGACAATAAACTTGATGTTTGTGATAAAAGATCCCTCCAGGAGTCCCTGTCAGTATTGCTTAATGACATTTATTATAAAAGCCCAAGAGTTCATAACGAACTGATTAATAGAGATAAGCCATCTGCACAAGCTAATGCAGCAAGAAATAAGCTTGTACTTGCTATGTACAACAATGAGAGTGAGGCCGATTTAGGTATAGACAAATTTCCGCCGGAGAAATCAATATATCGTGCAGTATTACGAGCGACATCCCTACATGTTAAAGGGCGTGATGGGACCTGGCGGTTCCAAGGTCCAACTAAGGGAGATGACCCTTGTAACATGCTGCCAGTATGGAGTCGTATTGATGAGTTTTTTGATACAACAGAGCGGCAGCCACGTTCTCTCATTGAGCTTAACCAAGAGCTGATGTCACCCCCTTACGGGATTAAGGAGGGGTTGCTTCCAATATTATACATTTCAACTATTTTGGCGAACCAGGAACAACTTGCAGTATTTGAGGGGCATGTATACACACCTCAATTGACTGAAGAGCAAATAGAGCGGTTTCTAAAGCGTCCAGATGAGTTTACTGTACAGCGTTTTCGTATTACGGGTCTAAACCAGTCGATTCATAAAGCATATTCAGAAACGCTCTATTCTGATGGGAGAGCGCGCACAATCTTAGAGTTAGTGAAACCAATCGCAAAAATGGTGCTTAGTCTCCCGCATTATACTCTAACAACTACTGAAGAAAGTCGCCTGTCAAAGAGGGCACAGAAAGTTCGTGACGCATTTAAGTTATCAAAATCGCCTTTAAAATTGATGATGGAAGAGCTGCCTTACGCATTAGGCATCGATATAGGTAATGCGAGCAATGAGAAGGCTGAGTTAGAACAATTTTCTCAGAATCTCATCGATACATTACGCGAGCTAAAATACTGCTTCCCTAACATGAAGGATGAGCTAAAAGGGCTGCTCGCCCAGGCGTTTATGCTAGATAAAGATATTGAGTTACCGCAGCTGAGAGAGGCTGTGGCAGGTCGTTGTCGTGGGCTAGAAGATTACACAATAGATAAGGAAGGACTTAAAGCGTTTATTCAGCGCGCATTAGGCTCATCGCAGGATGCCGATACGTGGCTGAATGAGGTTTTAAGTTTTTTAGGGCAGAAACCTGCGGAAAAATGGACCGAAGCGGATCGTGATTCTGCCGAATATAGGTTAACGATTTATACACATAAGCTTGATGAGTTAGAGCGACTACGCCTCCATTATAAAGACATGGTATCAGAACATGGAGAAGAGTTTGATGTATATCTACTCCGTAGTGTGAAGAGAGGGGCTCCTGATTATGATGAAGTTATCACTGTCGACAAAAGACGTCATGAGGCGATTAAATCAATAAAGAAAGATCTGTTAACAGTGCTGAGCCAAACAGATGACGCTCTTCGAATGGCGGTTATTGCCGAAATCGTTGATGAAATATTGTCTGTAAGGAATAAAGCAAAAGACACAATAAATCGGAAAGCAGATACTACTAGTTTGAAGAGGGCGAAGTAATGTCAAAGAAGTGGCATGAGTTAGCACTAGAAGCGCATGATGGGACAAGGCATGTACTAGGTATTTCTGGTGGAAAAGATAGCGCTGCGCTGGCGGTATATATTAAGGATCACTATCCTCAGATCGCTGAGCAAATGGAATACTTTTTTACGGATACTGGTGCTGAACTACAGGAAGTATACGACACTCTTGATAAGTTAGAAGCTTATCTTGGAAAGCCCATTGTTAGGCTGAGTAGCTCTAGAGATTTCAATCACTGGCTAACAATGCACGATAATATGCTGCCATCTGTAAAAGCGCGATGGTGCACGAGAGTTCTAAAAATTAAGCCATTTGAAGAGTTCGTTGGTGATGATCCCGTGATCAGTTATGTTGGTATACGCGCTGATGAAAATCGTGAAGGCTATGTAAGTCACAAGTCAAATATCAAGGCTGTCTTCCCATTCGCGCAAGATGGAATAGTTCGTGAAGATGTATTTCGTATCCTCGAAGATTCTATTGGTATTCCCGCATACTATGAATGGCGTAGCCGTTCAGGCTGCTTTTTCTGTTTTTTTCAGCGACAAGAAGAGTGGTTAGGACTTAAGCGGCGTCATCCAGACCTTTTCAAGATAGCGGTTGAAATGGAAGAAAATGTCAGTCAAAGGAAATTTAACTGGAGCACAGGGGAGCGTGTTGAGGCTGGGAATGGGTATACATGGCATCAGTCAGGGAAATTAGAAGAATTAGTGGGAAGGGCCGAACTTAAAGAGAGAGAGAATAAAGAAAAATACAATGCAAAAGCCAAAACTAGTTGGCAAGAGCGAATTAAATGCGAAGATGATGATGAACCAGAAGATAAAGCATGCATAATTTGTAGTCTCTAACTGATAATCGGTAACTATATGAAAATAAGAAAGGATTGCTCTACTGTCACGTCTGTCATGCGTAGGATGGGGTATGAAGGTATATCTAAGATCACTGACGGAGCAATCCTAAATATAATCAATGAGTTTGACGATACTGCACCAGATCTTTCTAAAATCGCTCAAATCATAATTGATGTATATGGAGAAGAACATTTTCTTATCGATCCAGCAAAGCGTAAAATATTTTTTGACTATCTCTCAGAACATGATGCCAAGAGCCTTTGTGATGCTATTGGAGTTTCATATAGTGAAGTATCGGTATGGGATACGCTCAAATCGTTAGTACTTACTCATGAAAGAAAGATAAATCTTTTAAATTACTTTGGCATTAATGTTGCTCATGTTGTATCAGACGATGAAAGTTTAAAAGAAAGACCTGATGTTGAGATTATCCATCCGGAATACGGGTTATTTGAGCATCAGGAAAACGCCGCACTTAAAATAAAAAAGATCCTAAGTGAGTCACGTTCTAGGGTTCTTCTTCATATGCCAACAGGTGCAGGGAAGACAAGAACTGCAATGAGTATTGGATGTGACTTTATTCGAAATAACATCGAAAAACGTAAAGATAGAGTAGTGGTTTGGTTTGCTGATACAGAAGAATTATGCAATCAGGCCTCAGAAGAATTCTCCAGAGCGTGGAGTAAACTTGGCGTTGGTGATACTACACTTTACCGACTTTATGGTAATAGTGAAGTGGTTTTGTCTAATATTTCAAATGGGTTCTTGGTCGCTGGTCTGCAAAAATTAAATAGTTATATATCTAAGAATCAAAAAGAATTCTATGAGTTTGGAAAGAAAGTTGATCTTATGATATTTGACGAGGCACATAAGGCTTTAGCCGACACATACCAACAAATTATCGATGTATTTCAAGCTACAGGAAATGCAGCATTGCTTGGTCTTTCCGCTACTCCTGGAAGATCTACATTTGATGAGGACGAAAATAGGAAGTTCGCTGAATTCTTCTTCTACAATAAAGTAACGCTACAGGTTGATGGCTATGATAATCCAGTTGAATATCTACAAGATAATAAGTATTTAGCGAGAGTATCGTATCATCCTTTACCCTATGAACCTAAAGATATAAGGATAACCCAAAAAGAATTGAATATACTTTCTAACGGTGAAGATGTACCTAAAACGTTATTAGAGCAGTTAGGTATTGATGCGCAAAGAAATATACTTATATTGTCTTTAGCTTTAGAACTTGTTATGAATAATCGAAAAATAATCCTTTTTGCATGTTCTATGGCTAATGCTGAGGCATTATATGCACTTCTTCGCTACAAAAGTATCCCCGCAGGGATAGTGACATCTAAGACCGATCCAATAGAAAGAAGAAGATTTATTCATGATTACAAATACGGTGATGTTAAAATACTTGTAAATTTTGGCGTTTTAACAACAGGTTTCGATGCCCCACAAACAAATGTAGCAATTATCGCAAGACCTACAAACTCACTGTCTTTATTTAGTCAAATGGTTGGGCGCGCTACTAGAGGTGAAAAAGCTGGTGGATGTATGTATAGCGATATATATGTAATAAATGATGCATTGCCGGGTTTTCGTGATATGGCTAAAGCGTTTAATCACTGGGACGACGCATGGATTGATTCAGAGGTATACGATGACCAATAAAGAGCAAAAGATTTTTCCAATTTCACTTGTATTGGAATCAATGAAAGATAGTGGCTATAAAGATGCTGCTCATGCCGTGGCCGAGCTTATAGACAATAGTATTCAAGCAGGCGAGGAACTTCAATATCCAGTTGAGGTAGAGCTTATATGCATAGAAGAAAATAACTTTTTAAACGATAGGCAAAGTCGGCAAATACATAAAATTGCTGTATATGACAATGCATCTGGTATGAGTCCAGATGTTTTGCACAAGGCGTTGGCTTTTGGTGAGGGCACAAGGCGTGGTGCAAATCAGGGAATCGGTAAATTTGGGATGGGACTACCAAATGCATCTATTTCGCAGTGTAGTCGCGTAGACGTATGGTCATGGCAAAATAACGAATGTTATCACGCATATCTAGATCTAAATGAGTTAATGCAGTCTGGAAACGATACATTGCCATTCCCCTTGCTTTCTTCGGTTCCTAAAGAGTGGATAGGCCGTATAAAGGGTGCGACTAGAGATAGTGGTACGCTAATAGTTTGGTCAGAATTAGATAGATTGAAGTGGAAAAGACATAGAGCATTTTTTCTTAATACAGAATTTATTGTTGGGAGAATGTACAGGTATTTCCTCAATAATAATTCGTGCTCCATAAGAATGGCAGCGTATAGCTCAGATGGCGAAATATTTGAAGAATATGTAAAACCAAACGACCCGCTTTACAGGATGCTTGGGACAAACACACCTGCTCCGTTTGATCATAAAGCAGGGTTTGTTGATTTCGGTGATGAGGAAGAGATTACAATTAAGCATCGCGGGCATGAACATAAGGTTTATTTAAGATTTTCAGTAGCGGATCAAGAGTTCAGAAAAAATTTCAATCTTTATTATGATGGAACGAATTACAAAAATCCAGGAAGCACTCCATTTGGTAAACATTGCCAAAAGAATCTTGGAATATCAGTTGTTCGTTCTGGGCGTGAGCTAGAACTCAATAATACATTTAATATTCAGTACGACCCAGTCGAACGTTGGTGGGGCGCAGAAATTAGGTTTGAAGCAGCTTTAGATGATGTGTTTGGTGTTACTAATAATAAGCAGGCTGCTACAGCATTCAAACAAACAAGTACTGATGATATTTCAATCGAAGAAGAAATAGGAAAAAGTGAAGTAAAGAATTATTTACGTGACCAGCAAGATCCTCGTCTACACATAATAGAAATATCAGAACTAATATCAAGCAAACTCCATGCTATACGGGGCGAACTGACGAAGCAGAGAGAAGGTGCTAGAGCAAAGCAGGAAAATAGTGTCAAAAATGCTGCGGAAATTGCGGCCTCTGAAACGGCAAAGAAAGATGGTCTTGAGGGAGAAAGTGATAGGAAGGGCGCTGAATTATCTCCCGAAGAAAAGGAAAGAGAGCTGTTGGCAGAATTAGCGAAATATGGCGTATCGCCAGACGATGATGAGATCAAGCAAGTTATACAAACAGCGTTAAATAATGATGATAAATTTATCATATCAACGAGTGATATGAGAGGAGCAGACATCATTTTTGATGTAACTCAACCTGCAGGGAAGTTAAAAGTCACCATCAATGAATCACACACAGTCTATAAAAACCTAATATCGCATCTTGAGGAGTCCGAGGATGGTTCAGTCGATATAGTTAAGCTGCTATTTGCATCATGGGCATTAATGGAGGACAGGGAGCAAGATGTACGTATGCGCGACCAGTTACTAGAAATCAGAAAAGAGTGGGGGCAATACGCGAAGAAAATGCTAAATGAGTACCTCAAATGAACCCTAGGGCAAACCTTCTCTCTGCTGAGCAGGTTAAGTCTGAGCTCGAAAATGAATTTTCGACTGCTCAGCAGATTATTATTATTTCTGCTTATATTACAATGCCAGCAGTAGATTGGTTAATTACTAGCATTAGTAGAAACTGTCAGCATGTAGATGTGTTCATTGTTGCACGCGTAACACCTGTGGATGTGATATCGGGAAGCACTAGCCTTAAGGCGTTACGCGCATGTTTAGATAGAGGGTATAACGTTTATATACTTCATAGTCTTCATGCGAAAATATATCTTGTCGACAAGAAGACAATGTATGTAGGAAGTTCAAATTTCACATCAAATGGACTAAAGATCTTTGGGGAAGGTAATCTCGAAGCGCTTTTGCAGGTCATGCCAAATGATAAAGATATGGAGTTTATTGATAATATTCTGCGTGTGAGTATACAAATTGACATTGCTTCGCTAACAAAAATGGAAGACTTCGTAGCTTCATATGAACAGAAGCCGGGCGACGAAATACCTTATAAATGGCCAGTGTATATATCGCCGTCTACAGATGGCTTGTGGGTATCTGATTTTCCTTTATTAAGACTAGGAGACTACGTTAACTCGAATGATAGTCATAATGAATTTAGCAGAATTTTACTTACACAAAAAACCGCTGAAAAAAAAGAACTATTAAGGAAAACAAGAATTTATTCATGGTTAATAGATACTCTCCGCAGTGAAGAATCTTATGAGTGTTATTACGGTAAATTGTCTAAAATTATACATGATGCATTACAGGACGACCCGGCTCCGTATAGGAAAGATGTCAAGCAGTTATTGTCAAATTTACTAGAATTCATTGAGATGGTATCGCTAGAGGAGATAGTAGTAGATAGACCAAATCATTCACAGCGATTACGGTTGATTGAAAACTCTAAGTGACACTGTAATAAATCTCTGTGGATTGTGCCAAGTTACACAATTTGGCTTACAGCCTCGACGCCGCACCTGTGCTGCATTCTGTGTAAATTTTTTTATTTTGTAGATAGGGGGAGCTGAATTGCGCACCATATTCGTAGAAGTCAATATCTAAATCTCGAAGCTTTATTTTTACTCTTTCAACTAGCTGTGGCTTTTCATTATCCCATTTATCAAACCTTAAAAGGCTTACCTTTCCGGAACGTATATGAGCTTTAATTAATTGAAATTTTTCAATGTCACCATATAGCTGTGTGGCGCAGCCTATATATATTCGAAGTGTAGCTGGAAGGTCGCCAATACATTTACTGTGGAATGTATAGCTATGCCCCTCTTCCATCAAGCCGCACGATAGATTCATGTATGCTTCATTGCATGCATTATGAATAATTGCTGGATTCCCGACTGAAAATAGTATTTCTTTAGCTTGCTCTATTGCTTGCTGGTGGCTATCAAAAAATATCTTTATGTCGCGCCTTAGGCTTTCAGGCATTTTGCTTTGCGGCCTGCGCTTATCAAACATACTTAGAGCAAGGTAAACTGTAAGATCTTCTCTTCTCTTGTTACGGGCTTCTTCATACAAATTGCTCCCATAGTACTCAAGTAGTGTCTGGTGCGCCTTGATGTGTGAGCCACATAATTTCCTAATTTGATCCGAAAATTCGAACTCGCTGTTTGACGGCATACGACCAAGTTCAAGCGTTGTTTCCCAGTAATCATTGAATAGTTCAATATTTTTATCTACGACATCTTTGTTGATTGTTTTTGGCTTAAGCGTTAATTGTCGTTGAGTCTTGTGACGCCAGTCACGCTTGATGTGTTGTCGTTCGGAAAGAAATATTTGTTCTTCTAGTTTGTCCCTGAAAATTAGAAATAATCCTTGCCCTACTGCAATAGCAGACTCATCGAGAGTAGACTCAATGTAGTACTTAATTTCTCCTTGTGAATAATATTTTTGAAATGTGTTTCTGCTTGTAATAACACCATCTTTGTATGGTGTAAACTGGCTGATGACGGCTTCACCTGCCACCATAACTGCGACAGAAAGAATCTTATTTGTGTGTTTCCATGCACGAAGAAGTGTTTCAGTTCTTTCTTTTCTATCCTCAATTACATTAAGCACAAATCCTAAATTCACGATGTCTTTGTTGTCATATTCTTCATTTGGACGATGAACTGGGTCCCAGCCAGTCACGTCTAAACCGTGCGACTCTAATTCCCTAACATCGTCACCCTTGCCACATCCGTAATCTAAAATGCTATAATCACTATTGAGGTAATTATGCCTAGCTAATGCTTGCATTGGCGATGAGAGCTTATTTCTGTCGATTGCAGTCCTGTGGCGTTCTATTTCAACAGTATGGTCTACTTTACTTTGACTAGTTTTTTCGGATAATGGATGCAGTCTTCCTTTGTCATCCAAATAGTATCCCTTTGACTTAATAAGCCGTTCCCAATTCTGCTTAAATCCGATTTGTTTTTTATTTATATATAGACCAATTGATTCGCCTTCTTCTGTGATTTCTATGAATAGAGGCCTTAGCGGATACGTGATGGAAACGAATGATTCTTTCCGGTGAAGAATAGGGGGGTTATTAGATTTACTATAGCTAGCAATTCGTAATGCGTTTCTCTCTATATCAAGAGTCCTACTAGTTTCTAAT
Organism: Actinomycetota bacterium; assembly: GCA_014859275.1. Lineage (GTDB taxonomy): Bacteria > Actinomycetota > Aquicultoria > Aquicultorales > Aquicultoraceae > Kmv33. Next base: position 8,554 of record JACUUO010000073.1, read on the forward strand.
TTTGGGTAGGCATAATCGTCAAAGTCTGGATAGTGAAGATATGAGATCTTAAAATCCTTACGGTAGTACTTCAAAACGTTCCAGTCACCCTCATCTATATCAAACTGATCTGAAAGCATTAAAGTAAATTCTGCTAGATGGTAAGGGATTTCACTAATCGCACTCACATGTACATAGGTCGCGTCTGGCAGGTGTTTCCCAACAGTAAGCGCATTTACTAAATCACGATAGTCAGTAAAATTCATAGCGATGAATGCTCAGCAAATAAAAAACTAAAAGGCCTTTTTATTCACATCATTGTTTCTTATATATTCAAACAAATCGCACACTGAGCAGCCAAAATAACGACATAGTTGCTCTACAACTTCAAGCTCGATGCGTGTGGTTGTCTCATGGTAGAGCCGAGTTAACGTCCCTCTGTTTATTCCGGTTTCTCTGGCTAGATCCGCAATCTTGAGCTTCCGCTCCCCCATCATTCTTGAAAGATGGCACTTAATCATCCTGTAACCCCAGAATATTAAAATAATCTCCTACAGGTCATTTTGACTTGACAAAGAACCTGTAGGCACCTATTATGCTCTACAGGAGGTCATTTTTCTTCCTATGAAATCTTAATAACCTCTTGTGTTCAACTTTAGCAAAGGAGAATGAGCATGTCACATGATTATCTTACGACGGAAGAACTCGCAGCCCGCCTCAAGTATGACGCCCGCACCATCCGCGAGCGCCTCAAGGATTCCGTACTGCTGGAGGGGGTGCACTACATCCGCCCCTTTGGTGGCCGGAAGATCCTGTATCTGTGGGAGGCGATTGAGCGGGATATGTTCAAGCACTCGCAGACGGCTGGGTTTGCCGTGCCAATGGCCAATGGTGGGGTGTGCCATGGGTAGTGTGCGCGCACGACCTCAGACCGGGAAGTTGTTCTTCGACTTCCGCTACATGGGCCAGCGCTGTCGGGAGCAGACGGCGCTGGATGACACCCCGGCCAATCGCAAGAAGCTCAAGGCCATTCTGGAGCGCATGGAAGCGGAGATCATCATGGGGAGTTTTGACTATGCCCACTACTTCCCCAGCAGCGCCATGCTGCAAGTGCTGGCCGTTGAGGCCAAGCGAATACAGCTTGGTGGGGCTCAGCCAACATTTGAGCAGTTTGCCGAGCTCTGGTTCGATGAAATGGGGGCCCAATGGCGGCGCACGCACATCGAGACCAATCGCAAGGTACTCGATAAATACCTTATCCCCACATTTGGGGAGAAAGAGGTTGGCCACATCACCAAGGCAGAGATCCTGAACTTTCGGTCGCAGCTCGCCAAAGTCGACGACCAGACAGGTAAAGGTCTTTCTGCTAGCCGGATAAACCATATCATGACGCCATTGCGCATGATTCTTAATGAGGCAGCCAACCGGTACGAGTTTACCTCACCCTACCATGGGATCAAGGCATTACGGGTGCCGCGTACGGATGTAGAGCCCTTCTCGCTGGATGAGGTACAGCAGATCATCAAGACCGTACGAAGGGACTTCAAGTCCTACTACACCGTGCGGTTCTTTACCGGGATGCGTACCAGTGAGATCGACGGGCTGCAATGGAAGTACGTGGACTTTGAGCGTCGGCAGATCCTGATCCGGGAGGCCCTGGTGCGCGATGAGCTTGTCTACACCAAGAACGATGGCTCCTTTCGCACTATCGATATGTCCCAGGTGGTCTATCAGGCCCTCAAGGCCCAGTACGAGGTGACAGGCGACAAGAACTTTGTCTTCTGTAACAGCAGTGACACCGCACTGAGTCACCGCAATGTGACCAACCGGGTGTGGCACCCGTTGCTGCGTCATCTCGGGCTGGCCAAGCGTCGTCCCTATCAGACCCGCCATACCGCTGCCACATTGTGGTTGGCAGCCGGTGAGAGCCCGGAGTGGATCGCCCGTCAAATGGGGCATACCACTACGGAAATGCTCTTTCGGGTCTATTCCCGCTATGTCCCTAACCTAACCCGTAATGATGGCTCCGCCATGGAGCGTCTACTGCAATCCAAATTTGGAGGTGTGTGATGTTGGTTACTCGTGAATATGAAGATCTGGTTGTTGTCCCTGTCCTGGTAGAGCGCCTGGCAGCCTCGCTGTTCTATGCCTTTCATCTGCCGGAAGGCAAAGAGCTGGTGTCCATTCTTGGAAAAGGCACCGAGCCGGACAATCTTACGGCACTGGAGAACTGGGTAATGCGCCAACTTGGCGAGGTACCCGAGCGCTGCACCGTAGCGATGATGAATGCCTTGATTGAGGCCCTGGATAAGCAGCTGCGTCGGTACGAGGTGGTGCTATGGTCCTAGAAAACATGATGATGCCGGTGCAGCCACGGATGATGGACACCCTCACCGTGCAATACGGGGTATTCCGGGTACGGCATATCCAAGCAGGCACGGTACCGACCTTGTCACTGCACAACACCCATGCCGTGCTCCAGGGAAGCCTGGCAGACACTGACTTGCCTGCGCTCAGCACCGGACAGGTGGTTGAGGTTCAGTGGACAGGGGACAGTGAGCAGGTGCAGTTTCACCACCTGGCAGTACTGGATAGGGAGGCCTACCAGCCAAGCCTGATGATGCCATCCAGCTACGCCCCTCACCCACAGGACGTCGCCACGCTTGCGAGACTCGTCGGCCTGCTCAAGACATCCGTGATGAGGGAGTGGATAGAGGGGGTACTCGATGACAGTGCCTTGCTGCAAAGCTGGTTTTCGAGCCAGGCCAGTGTCAAGCATCACCACGCTTGGCCAGGGGGCCTGCTTCGTCACTCGCTGGAGACCACGCGCTTCACACTCTCTGCGATGCAGGAGGCCATGGCCATGCAACATGAGTCGATGGACCCACTGCTTTGGGACATCCTGGTGCTCAGTGCCCTGCTGCATGACATCGGCAAGGTGTGGGTGTTTGACCGGGCGCGCTATCACTGGCTGATGGGCAAAAGTGACCACCGCTACTTTACCTTGACCGTACTGGCAGCCCACCTTGACCGATTGCAGGCCACCTCAGGCAAGGCCCACGGTGTGCTCTGCCATACGCTCAGCTGTGTCACCAACCCCCAATGGACTGCGAAGGTGCCGATGGTTGAGCTTATTCGCATCGCCAACCGGATGAGTATCGGGCTGGG
>JACUUO010000273.1 GCA_014859275.1 Actinomycetota bacterium
TAGCAAAGCGGAGGCGAAGGATCTAAACTATTCTATCTAACTTCTTAAGCCTACAGCCATCCCTTGACTCTAAGTCTTTGCATCTCCTTGTAAATCCTTAGAAATAGTGAATATACTTGAGATTCTTCACTCCGCTTACGCTACGTTAAGAATGACAGCTTCGTATGGTGGTAAATAGGTATAGGGTGCTGCAGTGCGGAAGCTAGGAGTGTAGGTACAAGGGGTGGATCTCTATCTATTAGTTAGTAGTTCATAGTTAGTAGTTCATAGAGTAGTGCCTATCTCTTACCTACATATTGACAGGAGACCGAAGACCGGTGACTGCCTTACCCACATCATCTACCCACGTATTGGCTCTTGGCCATTGGCTGATCTCCCTCATCTTCTACCCACACTCTGCAGCACTGCAACACTGCTAGAGTCCGCCCGATAAATCGGGCAACTACGGGCGGAGATAAACTCCGCCCTTACAGCACTGGGTAACTATTCCTACACTCTCGACCCACATCCCCGGTCACCTGGCAACCTGGCCACCGATTCACCAATTCACCCATTCACCTACCCACCAATCTACTTTGTCTTAAACGACCACTCCAGTTGGACAGATTCACCATCGGCAGAGGCATCGACCGCAACCCGGTAGACCATACTGCCCTCAAGAGGATGCTTGGGTATAATTGCAAGCGAATCCCATATAAAATTGTCCGAGTATGGCAGCAACCTATAAAAATCTACGCTTACGCCCTTAGTACCAGTAAGTCTAATATCCTTAATTTTAATATTCTTATAGCCATTAAATGTCACGGTAATAGGATAGCCGACCGGATAGGTTTTTCCTGGCAGTGGATCAGGTGTCTCATCGCCGGTAAACTTCACCGGAACACCGTCCTGACCGTCGATAGGGTAGTGAATCATCCGCCTTTTCTCTGGGAAACCAGGATTTGCAAAATCCATAACATAGGAGAGCTGCTTATCGACCTGGCTCACTCCAAAACCCGCCTCGTAGACATTCGGGCTTATTATCGGGAAGCGGTGATAAACCGTATCCATCCAACCATTAACAGCCCACTCTGGATCAATCCTTAGAAAACGATCATGCGAGGCCCAGCGTATACTGGCAACCTCCGTTGCATATGTGAACTTTTCATAACCAAAGTACTTCATCCTATCCCAGGGCCAAACTCCGGTAAAGCCAACCTCGCCCGGCACTTCCTGATGCCCCGGTCGGGTGTGGCGTGCGTTATACTGGGCATGCGCTTCAGCTGCCTTGTTTATCGATTCATTTAAAGTTACCGGCTCCAAGCCCGCCAGGTTGCGATAGTGGTTGATCCTGTTTACGGCGATGCTTTGCTGTTCGGTTGGGTTTAGTTCAGGGACGATTTTGGGTTCGGTAGTTATCGGTGAGATTGCTGTTATCCAGTCCTTCGCCGTCGACCAACCATCACTATTGATACCTTGGAGTGGACTGATAACAGTCACACGGGGTTTTTTGCAAGACAAGCAGGAATCGGCAAGATCAGCGGCTATCCTTGAATCGGTGAAATACAGGGTTGCAAAAAACACTAGAAGAGACGTTGCCGTGATAGTTAATAACGTCTGTACAAACCTTAGTATCGCATTAAAGAAACGCTTCCCACCGCTCATTAATATTAATTCACCTTTAGTATCAGATTCATCTCTTTGATTAGCCCTCTTTTATAATATCCATCAAGCTTAAGAACAAAAAAATGATTTTTTATACTTTGATCATTCTCTTCTACCCAGAATGGCTTCGTCTTTCCTAAATCTCCAGCTCTCCAAACAGATAAATTTATATTAGTGACCCCATCTCCAGTTGAATCAGCAAGAACAAAATCATCAACCCACCAATCGCGCGGGGACTCCCAGATTGTCTTGGATTCCTCAAGAACCTTTAGCCTTCCATTCCGCAGAATATACCGCTCCAGAGATGAGTTTTTAT
>JACUUO010000274.1 GCA_014859275.1 Actinomycetota bacterium
GAGACCGACATCTCAGACATAATCCCTCTATAATAGAGGTAACGCCGGTAATCAAAATCGCCGCCAGAGCGAGGTATCTTGAGGCGCCCTGAGACCTGGATGCGCTTGCCCATATAAAAGCTCAATTGATCACTGGAATAGACCTTAATCCTGAGCTTCTCTCTAACCGACCAGCTTCTGCCATTAAGAACTAGGCTCTCGGCTTTTAAATCAAAACTTGACATGCCTCTACGATATAAAGGATCGCTCGCTAAGGTACCCTCAATCGTCACATAATCCGACTGCTTAGCAGCTTTATAGATTAAACCGGATTCAAGCCTTGATGAAGCCAGGGTTGCCAGGAAGAGGCCGAGAAGTAGGAAGAGCAGTGTCGAGGAGGCTATTCGCAAGGCTGGCCGTTTGCGCGCTACGATTAAGTGAATGACAAGCCCTATTGATACCAACGATGATGGCAAAACCATTCCCATGCCAGCAGCATCCAGTAAACCGGCAATAATTATACCCACTATATAAGCTATGGTAAATAAGAAGAGCGGGGGGACCATCGGATTTAATCAACGCATGCCTTGTCCTTGATCTGATCGTATTTCTTATTCCCAATCCCATCAATCGCCTTAAGTTCTTCTAATCTTTTAAACGGCCCGTGCTTGCTTCTATAATCGATTATCTTCTGGGCAGTTACTGGGCCAACCCCTGGCAGGGAATCGAGCTGCTCCATGGTCGCGAGATTAATATTTACTTTTCCGCCACTTCCGAGCGCTGGATTCACCGTGCCGCCTGGCCCATCGCTTTGCGGTGGCACCTCACCTTTCTTTGGCACGTATATCCTCTGGCCATCAGTAATCTTGGCGGCCAGGTTAAGCGCATCCAGATCCGAATCTTGAAGTCCCCCACCTGCTGCATTAACCGCATCTATAACCCGGCTCCCCTCCTTGAGTTGATAGACGCCTGGATGAACCACTGCTCCCGCAACATGCACAAATAGCATCTGCACATCTTTACTCTTTGCAGATGGTTTGTTTTTTGATGATCCCTCCTCTACATTACCTCCCGCCTTTAATGCAGTCATAGGTTTCGGTTGTGACATTACGTAAAGGATTAAGCTACCAGCGATGGCCAGTACGAGCAGAAGAGCGATGGCCAGGGAGTGTTTCCTGCTGATCATTAGACCGCTTTCTTCAGCCTTATCCTTTAAAGAGAAGACCATATCTTCGACGTTATTTTTAATGGTTGTCCAATTATGCTTTTGCATATATATGTTATTATACACAAGCGCCCGTTTAAATTCCGCTATTTTAAAAAAAATTTCTAGGGATTATTAGCAATCTTTAGGACGCCTTTTGCCTAGTACTCTGTCACGCGTGTTATAAGTTGTCACTGCGGTGAGCCGAAGCCCTGAGCAAAGCAAAGGGGCAGCAAGCAATCTCCATATAAGGAGCATGAGACTGATTCTAGTCAATGCAAATGTGATGGAGTAGTAGTAGTAGTAGTAGTGAGTAACAAGATGTGGTGAACAAACATAGCCGGATTAAAGGCTGGTTTAATAGAAAACGGGTCGATAGCTGTCTTTCGAAAGCTAAGGGCAAGAGCTAAGGGCGGACACGTCGGCCCATTACGGGCCTCCCTGGTCGGGGCAACTCACAGTTTCCCCGCCAGTACCACCCCTTTATATGGATGATCATGGGGGAATCCTTCCCCCATGAATATAGCCCCCTTCAAAGGGCTAACGCCCTTTCTCCCATCAAGGGAGGAAACAGTGCCAACATACCAATGTACTGCCGTGCCAATGTAGTTGCCCCATTTATGGGGCGGGCTCTAGCAGTGTTGCTATTCGTAGTTGCCCCATTTATGGGGCGAGCCCTAGCAGTGTTGCAGTTAAGTGTAAGCATAAGGTGTGGGTCTGAGATTCTTCGGTCGCTACCGCTCCCTCAGAATGACAGAAAG
>JACUUO010000275.1 GCA_014859275.1 Actinomycetota bacterium
GCTTACGATGTACGAGCGCAAGCAGGCGCAGCGCAGGGACGCTCAGGCGAGACCTGGCGTGCCGGGCCAGTAACATCAGGTTAGTGAAACCTGGCTAGCCAGTTCAGGCCAGTCAGACCATCCCGGCAAGCTCCGCCCAGCCCGACCAGCCCAGCATGCCGGACTCCAAGAGGGTGGCTGGGTGGCAGGGTGGCTGGGTGGCTATTGGAGAATAAGTCGCTGCCCACGTAAGTGGTTTACCGCGCAGTGAATGGTTTGTGGTTTATGGCTTCTAGATTTGGGTGATAAGAGTCCCCAGACATTGCAGGTAATCTCATCATGGTTCATACCATTGGTGGGCGATCATGTAAAAGTTCCCAAAGAGTATCTACTGACGCCGCACCTACGTCAGGCTGCCGATAGCAGGCCACCACCAGCATTGGACCCCCGAAACGCTCTACAAGTGATACGAGCTTTCCCGTTTCAAGGTGTGGCTCAATCAGGCCATGGGGAAGCCAGCCGATGCCAAGTCCCGCCAGTGTCAGCTCACGTATGCCTACCGTGAAGGCTGTCTCGCAGACCAATTCAATGTCGTAACGACGTTGCAGGTCTAGCCAGTAAGGGGAAGAAAGTACGCTACCTAGGAAGCTGCTGGGTTCGTATCCGATCACTGGTAGGGAGTTCTGACCGTCGAGATCGAATACCGGTTGACCAAAGCGGTCGGCTGCGCATACCGGCACGAGTTGCTCAGTTCCCAGTTGCACTCGTTGGACCTCTGCTCGCTCGACAAGCAAGGGCGCGCCGTAGAGTTCGCTGCAGAGCATAAGATCGGCGTCACCTCGTTGGAAGTTGCGGATGCAGTCGCTGCGATCCGAGGACCTCACCTGCAACCTGGCTTGTGGAGCGTGCTGGCGAAAATATCTGAGCAGGCGAGGCAGGTAGCTGACAGTCAGGGTGTGCTGGGTAGTGAGTATCCCGCGTGGCCCATGTGCAGCATCGGCGCGTATGCGGCCTCTCAGGGCATAAAGATGCGCCAGCCAGTCTCGAAGCGACGATTCATAGGCCTGTGCGTGGGGCAATAGTGTCAGGCGTGGCGAGTGACGATCGATCAATTTCACACCTAGCCACTCCTCCAACTGTCTGATGCGGCGTGAGAATGCGGGCTGTGTGACATGGCGTCGTTCCGCCGCTTGAGAAAAGGTGCCCGCCTCTATCAAAGTGATAAAATCTTCAATCCACTCTATTTTCATTAAAAAAAACCTTTTTTTATCAATTTAAAGTAGAAAAATTCTGTATATGCAAAAAATTAACCGATCTACAGTATCTTGGCATTAGTCAGGTCAAACGTATAGGCCTTATGTTGTGACAGGAGACCAGCGGCGGTGGAAGGAAGATGGCTAATGCCTTTCATACCTGCCGAATATAGAGAGCACGCTCATGCAAAAAACTAATCGCCTGGAGGCCCGTATGCACCTGTCCCGTTTCCCTCGCATCCGTCTTGGACACTTGCCGACACCGCTCGAGCCGATGGATAACCTGAGCCGCCTGCTGGGTGGGCCGCGCCTCTGGATCAAGCGCGATGACTGCACAGGCCTTTCCACCGGCGGCAACAAGACCCGCAAACTGGAATTTTTGATGGCTGATGCACTGGAGAAAGGTGCTGATACCGTCATTACCCAGGGTGCGACACAGTCTAACCATGCGCGCCAGACCGTTGCAGCAGCTTGCAAGCTTGGGCTCGAGTGCCACATCCTCCTCGAAGACCGAACTGGCAGTGACGATCGCGCATACAACTACAACGGCAACGTATTCTTGGATCAGTTGCATGGTGCGACGGTGAGTAAGCGTGCCGGTGGTGCTGATATGGCAGCTGAGATGGAGGCTCTTGCCGAGCGACTCAAGGAAGACGGCAAGAAGCCCTATATCATTCCTGG
>JACUUO010000074.1 GCA_014859275.1 Actinomycetota bacterium
AGGTATATAACCGAACTGGAAAGCCCTGCCCCGATGGCTGCACTGGAACAGTCGTGAAGATAAAGGTGGCTGGTAGGGGGACCCATATATGTCCAGATTGCCAGAAGTAGGAGACCGGTGAATGGGTGAATGGGTTACCAGGTTACCAGGTGACCGGGGAATGTGGGTAAGAGATGTGGGAATAGTTACCCAGTGCTGCAGTGCTGTAGGGGCGGAGTTTATCTCCGCCCGTAGTTGCCCGATTCATCGGGCGTATGGATGTAGGTAGAAGATGAGGGTACTACTCTATGAACTACTAACTATGAACTACTAACTACTAACTTTAGCCGCTGTTTTTCGGATCGATACACAGTTGCGACCGGGCATTTGTTTTTTGTATGATTAAAACTGGATTTAGGTTCGTATCGAGTTTATAAAAGGAGTAAACATAGATGATTGAGACTGGAACGCTTAGAGTAAAAACTGGCCTAGCTGAGATGCTAAAGGGCGGGGTTATTATGGATGTAACCGACGCAGAGCAGGCAAAAATTGCAGAGGATGCTGGGGCGGTTGCCGTAATGGCACTTGAGCGCGTTCCTGCTGACATCAGGGCCGCTGGTGGCGTTGCTCGCATGGCTGATCCCACAAAGATCGAAGAGATAATAAATGCCGTAACGATTCCCGTTATGGCGAAGGCCAGGATAGGACATTTTGTTGAAGCGCAAATCCTTGAGGCACTTGGTGTGGACTACATTGACGAGAGCGAGGTTCTCACCCCGGCGGATGAGGAGCACCATATCAACAAATGGGATTTTAAGGTACCCTTCGTATGTGGCTGCAGAGATTTGGGCGAGGCTTTACGGCGCATTTCAGAAGGCGCCGCCATGATAAGGACGAAAGGTGAGCCGGGTACTGGCAATATCGTTGAGGCTGTCCGCCATATGCGCTCGGTTAACGGGGGCATTGCCTGGCTTAAGGGTCTTCGTGATGATGAGCTATTTGCCGTAGCCAAGGAGCTCCAAGCCCCGTATGAGCTGGTAAAGTGGGTGCATGATAACGGCAGGCTGCCTGTGGTAAATTTCTCAGCAGGCGGTGTGGCAACCCCGGCTGATGCGGCGCTGATGATGCAGTTAGGCGCAGATGGCGTTTTTGTCGGCTCCGGTATCTTTAAGAGCGAAGAAGAATACGTGGCTAAGCGCGCAAAAGCCATCGTTCAGGCGACAACTCATTATGGCGACCCCGAGCTTCTAGCAAGGGTTTCAAAAGACCTTGGTGAGCCGATGGTCGGCATTGAAATAAGCCAAATACCGCAGGCCGAAATGATGCAGGAGCGAGGCTGGTAATTAACAAAGGGTCCAGGGTCTTGGGATCAGGGTCCAGGAGCGTTTTCTGGACCCTGGCCTCTGGACTCTTTTCTATTTAAACAAGAGTTTTTGGATTTTAACCATTTAAAAGGTGGACAAGGATTGAACAACATAAAAATTGGCGTTTTAGCCCTGCAGGGGGCGATACGCGAGCATACTCAGCATATTGAAGCGTTGGGTGCGACTGGTGTAGCCGTTAAGTGGCCACGCGACCTCAGTGAGGTCGCTGGTTTAATTATCCCCGGTGGCGAGAGCACGACTATTGGCAAGCTCATGGTTGAGTACGGTTTTACCGAGGCCATCCGCGATTTTAATGCCGCTGGTAAGCCAATCTATGGAACCTGTGCTGGCATGATCCTTTTAGCCAAAAAGATTACCGAGGGCAACCAACCCCTCTTGTCGCTGATGAATATTGAGGCACGACGTAATGCATTTGGCCGGCAACGCGAGAGTTTTGAGGCAGACCTCGACATAAAAGATATCGGCCTTTTTAAGGCGATCTTCATCCGTGCTCCCTGGATTGAGACAGTGGGTGAGAGCGTAGAAACGATGGCTGAATTTGGTAATATTAAAGTAATGGCCAGGCAGGGAAGCCTTCTTGCCTCGGCGTTCCACCCTGAATTAACCGGGGATTTACGGGTACATAAGTATTTCTTAGACATGATAAAGGAGGCCTAATGTCAGGGCATTCGAAGTGGGCAACCATTAAACACAAGAAAAGTAGAGAGGATGCCAAGCGTGGTAAGCTCTTCGGTAAGTTAAGCCGCGCCATTATGGTCGCCGCACGTAATGGCAGTAATCCGGATATTAACACGGCTCTTGCTAATGCTATCGCTAAGGCGAAAAGCTATAGCATGCCAGCTGATAGCATTGAACGGGCAATTAAGAAGGGGGCAGGCGAACTAGGTGCCGATGCCTATGAAGAACTCACCTATGAGGGCTTTGGCCCAGCTAGAGTTGCTATTATGGTCGATATCATGACTGATAATCGTAACCGCACTGCAGCCGATATCCGCCATATTTTCACCAAATACGGTGGCAGTCTTGGGTCAGCGGGGTCGGTAGCCTGGATGTTTGATCGTAAGGGGATTATCGCCATTAACAAGACCCATCCAATCGGCGAGGAAGAGCTACTCGCGTTGGCCATTGAAGCTGGCGCAGAAGATATGATGAGCGAGGATGATCAGTGGCAGATAACGACTGACCCCGCTGAGTTTAGCTTCGTTAAGAATGTAATCGAGAAACATGGCGTCTCGATCGCGCATTCCGAGATAGCCCTTATCCCGAAAAGTCCCGTTAAGCTGGATAAGGATGAGGCCGCCAAGGTTTTGAGATTGGTCGATGCGCTAGAAGATAACGATGATGTTCAGGATGTTTACTCTAATTTCGATATTCCAGCCGATGTGCTAGAGGAGCTCACCAGCACCTAATCAAAACCTGATAGCTTAATACCCCGCTTTACACTAGAATAGTGGAAACGTTGAGTTCATTGTTACATGTGAGGGCAGTGCATGATTATTTTGGCTGTAGATCCGGGGACCGCTACAACCGGTTACGGGGTCATCGAGTATGAGGGGAATTGCTTCAAGGTTAAGAATTACGGGATAGTATCGACCGATGCCAAGCTTGCTACTGAACTTCGCCTTCAGGAGATCTACTATCAGCTGAAGAACCTTGTTGCTAGATATAGGCCGGATAGCTTCGTAATTGAGCAGCTCTTTTTTAATTCAAATGTGCGAACGGCACTAGCGGTCGGGCAGGCTCGTGGCGTCTGCCTGCTGGTGGCCGCAGATGATGGCCTTCCGGTGGCTGAATATACCCCGCTTCAAGTAAAACAGGCGGTTGTTGGTTATGGACGTGCCGACAAGGTGCAGGTTCAGCAGATGGTAAAGGCGATACTTAACCTGCGTGAAATACCTAAGCCGGATGATGCAGCCGATGCGCTGGCCTTAGCCATTTGCCATGCGCATTCTTATAAGGCGAGTAAGATGGTCAGGAGATTATTGGATGATAGCGTTTCTGAGAGGTAGGCTTGAGGGTAAAGATACCGGCAGCATTGACATCGACGTAAATGGGATCGGATATAGGGTTCTTATGTCGAATAATTCTCTCGCGGCTATGCCGCCAAGGGGGGAGCCAATTTTTATCTACACCTACATGCATGTACGCGAGGATACGCTTCAGCTGTTCGGCTTCTTTTCGGTTGCCGAGCGTGAGCTTTTTGAGAAGTTGATTACGGTTAGCGGTATTGGCCCTAAGGTGGCCCTAGCTATACTCTCTGCCTTCGATGTTGATTCTTTAAAGCAGGCGATAATCAGTGAGGATCTAGCACTTATGACATCCATCCCGGGCATTGGAAAGAAGAATGCTCAAAGACTCATCCTTGAGCTCAAGGAAAAACTATCCCTACCCGAAGCCGGGCTTATCTCGGCTCTTCCAGCCAAAGACCGGTCCGTCTACGAGGAGGCAAGGGGTGCCCTTTTAAGTTTGGGATACTCATCCGCTGAGGCCAAGAGGGCGTTGGATGGTTATATGTTTAATGACGATAGGGTAAGCGTTGAAGCTCTCATCAAATATGCCTTGAGAAGCCTCGCAAAGAACTAATTTGTTTACCCGAATACCTAATTTGGTTAAATTAGAGGTGATCGAGTTTTAACTTGATATCGGGAACTTAAGTTATAACGAAAGGTTGTGCTTGTAGGTGGCCAAATATGAGGGTTATAAGACTGTATTGGTCATTGTCGAGATACCAACGGGAAGCCGTAATAAATACGAATACGATGAGAGGCTTGGGCTTTTTAGATTCGACCGCCTGCTTTTTTCCTCCGTCCATTATCCGGCTGATTACGGTTTTATTCCAGAGACTCTAGCCGAGGATGGCGATACTCTTGATGCGCTTGTGTTGGTTACCGAGCCGACATTCACTGGATGCGCAATAGAAGCAAAACCCGTAGGTCTGTTCAAGATGTGGGATGAGAAGGGGCCGGATCATAAAATACTCTGCGTCCCGATCGCTGATCCGCTTTGGAGTTATGTAGATGATTTGCTGGAGGTTCCCCCGCACGTGCTGAGTGAGATAAGCAACTTTTTTGAGATCTACAAAGAACTTGAAGCGAAGAAGACTGGCATTGAGGGCTGGGAGCCCAAGGAGAACGCCTATAAAATTATTGAAGAGGCAGTGGCAAGGTATCGCGAGAAGAAGGCAGGTAAGAAGGTCTCTTAGAGAGGGCCCAGAGGCAGGGTCCGGGGTCCGGGGATGTGGGTAGGAGATGTGGGTTAGGCAGTCGCCAGTCACCGGTCCCCCGTCACCAGTCGATATGTGGGTACTGTCTTGGAAGTGCCAAGGTGCAATGTCGATGAGGGAAAGAGGTGTGGGTAGAGTTACCCGGTGCTGCAGTGCCGTAGGGGCGGACCCTGTGTCCGCCCTGTAGTTGCCCGATTTATCGGGCGATCTCTACCAGTCCTCAGTCCCCGGTCAGTGAGGGTAAAGAGATTGAGATTGCCACGTCGACTGCCTTCGGCAGTCTCCTCGCAATGACAAAAGTAACAATTGCTCGCAATGACAGATGGCTGTATGTGGCCCATGCCATAAAGTAGCACCAGGGATTTAAAGCTATCGGCGGTCTGCGGTCTGCCGTCAGCGGTCAGCTCCTAATGGCAGGTTATAAGGCTTGCAATGACAATTCATAATACGTGTGATGGGATTTAGTATGGAAGACAGAATTATAACTACATCATTTACAGAAGAAGATATCGATTATGAACGAACCCTCAGGCCAAAACGTCTCGACGAGTTCATAGGTCAGAGATGGGTAAAAGAATCCCTTGATCTTTTCATCTCCGCCACCAAAGGTCGTGATGAGGCGCTCGACCACGTCTTGCTCAGTGGTCCTCCGGGTTTAGGCAAGACCACACTTGCTGGTATTATCGCCAATGAACTTGGCGTGGGGATTAAAGTAACGTCCGGGCCGGCAATAGAACGAGCTGGGGATTTGGCGGCCATCCTCACTAATTTACAGCTTAATGATGTACTGTTTATCGATGAAATACATCGCCTCCACCGCCAGGTTGAAGAAATACTCTATCCGGCGATGGAAGATTTTGAACTCGATATTATAATTGGGAAAGGCCCCTCAGCAAGGTCTCTGCGCCTTGAACTTCCGCGTTTTACCCTGGTCGGTGCAACTACAAGACAGGGTCTCATAACCTCGCCCTTAAGGGATAGATTCGGGGTCACCTGCCGTTTTGATTATTACAACGAAGAGGAGTTAGATAGTATCATTAAACGCTCGGCGATGATACTTGGCGTCGCAGTAGATGATGGAGGCTCGCTAGAGATAGCCCGGCGTTCCCGCGGAACGCCGAGGATTGCCAACAGACTACTAAAAAGGGTCCGCGATTATGCACAGATCAAGGGAGACGGGCATATTGCCAAAGATATTGCGGATAAAGCACTCGCCTTCCTAGAGGTTGATTCATTCGGTCTTGACAGGCTTGATCGTCAGATATTGCATACCCTGCTTAAAAAATTCGGTGGTATGCCAGTTGGGTTAAATACCCTTGCATTAGCTATCGGTGAAGAGCCGGAGACGCTGGAAGATGTTTATGAACCTTATCTTCTACAGCTCGGCTTTATCCAACGTACCCCACGCGGGAGGGTTGCCACCGAGCGCGCCTGCACCCATCTCGGTATCGATTACCCGGGTGGGGATAAGTTGTCCTAAAATTATTAACTACCTCTTCCTGTTAACATATATAGTCACCGCTCCACTATATTGTAATTCGGTATTCGGTGCCGGGCTTTGGCTTATCACCTCATTGCGCTTGTCGCGCCCTCGCCGGTATGGGGTTGCGGTTATGTCGATAACCTTAAGCCCTAGTGTAGACAGTTGCTGTTCAGCCTGGGTTTCTGTGAGGCCGACGAGATTAGGCACCTTTACTTTCTGACTGAGCGGCTTGGCGTTTATAACTAACTTTATTACCGTACCTTGCCTGGCCTTCTCGCCACCTAAGGGCGTCTGGCTGATGACCACACCTCTTGTTGATCTATCTTCATCTTTGTAGAAAATGCTATATCCGAAATGGCTCCTCTCGAGTCTTGCCACCGCCTCTTTCTTGGGTAGGCCAACAACATCGGGTATTTCCACAATGCCTGGCTTGGTGTGAAGTGGGCACCTCTGCCGGGGAGCATTTTTACTTAAAAAGGGCTTATTCTCAACATCGGGACAGTACTTACTTACCAACAATCCGCTCTCGGTGCAGACAAGTACATTTGTGATGCCGCCTTTTGGTTTCGAGAAACCCCGCTGAGGCTTACCACGAAGCGCTTGGGACATGAACTTAGCCCATATCTGTGCCGGGAAGGTTCCACCAGCAACCCTTATACCATGGACTCTCCTCATGGGAATCTGGCCCTGAGGATAACCGACCCAGACGGCAGCAGCGAGGTCGGGTGTATATCCGCAGAACCAGGCATCCCAGTACTTTTGCGCAGTGCCTGTTTTTCCGGCGCATGGCCTGCCTATTCTCGCCCTAGTCCCGGTTCCTCGCCGGATTACATCCTGCAGTGTATCTGTAACTATGTAGGCGGTTGCTTCACTTATCACCTGCTTAGGTTCTGGCTGGTGCTGCTCTATAACCTTTCCAGAAGAATCGGTTATTTTAGTTACAGCCACTGGGCTGCAATGCTTTCCACCGTTTGCCAAGGTTGAATAAGCGCTCGCCATATCGAGGGGGCTTGGGCCGTTTCTAAAACCTCCGAGGGCGATCGCCGGATTTGGATTAATTTGACCCATGATCCCCATGTTCTTAGCAGTCTCGATGACTTTGCCCACTCCGACATCCATGATGAGCCTTGCAAAAACGGTGTTGACCGATTTAACCAGCGCTTCGCGCATTGTCATTGGTGGCCCACCACTTCCTTCGACGTAATTACTTACTTTCCATGGTTTACTCCCAGCAATCGGGATTACTGCCGGTGATGACAGATATGTTTTAAATGGCGATATGCCATTCTCTATAGCGGCTGCAAATACGAATGTTTTAAATGAGGAGCCGGGCTGGCGGTTATGCGAGGTTGCAAGATTGTACTTGCTTTTCGCGAAGTCACGCCCGCCGACCATTACTTTTATATGACCTGTCTGGGACTCAACGGCTACAATCGAGGCAGAAGGATCGGTCGGCCGGTTGAGGATCGACCAGGCGGCATCTTCGGCGTATTTCTGCATTTTTAAATCTATCGTCGTATAGACCCGCAGACCTCCTTTAAAGACCATGTTCACGCCATATTTTTTGATGAGTCCTTGTTTTACATATTCTACGAAAAAGGGTGCGATCGTAGGTGGTTCGCTTAATGGTTTCATCTGCACAGGCGTTGCGGTGGCTTCCCTGGCCTGCTCAGGCGTTATGTATTTGAGTTTCAACATATTGGATACGACCTGATCCCGACGTTCCTTTACCCTATTAGGGTATAAATAAGGCGAGTAGTAATTGGGGGACTTAATGATACCCGCGAGTGTGGCTGCCTCAGATAGCGTGAGATCCTTCGCTCTTTTACCGAAGTAATATTGTGATGCTGTCTCGACTCCATACCAGCTTTGCCCGAAGTAGATCGTATTGAGGTATTTTTCAAGGATCTGATCCTTAGTATATTTTTGCTCCAACTGATATGCTAAAGCAGCCTCTTTTATTTTGCGATCGAAGGTCTTGTCGCGACTGATCATCGTGTTTTTGACATACTGCTGGGTGATCGTGCTCGCGCCCTCGACCACGTGTCCGCTCTTAAGGTTTGCAAAAAAAGCACGCAGTATGGCTTCAACATCGTAGCCATTATGCTTATAGAACCTCTCGTCTTCAATTGCGATAACGGCATGTTGAAGGTGGCTTGATATAGCGGAGAGCGGCACTACGATACGGTCTTGCTCATAGTATAGGTTGGTTAACAGGGTACCATCGGCAGCATATATCTTGGTTGTCTGCCAATTCTGTACCTCGCCTTTATTTTCAAGCTTTGGGATTTCGCTAAGGATAGCACCGACCGCAACAAGACTGCCAAGCGCCATCGATATAATCGGTATTATGATCAGGGCGCCGATTACCAACACTGCATGGATTCTTCGCCTTCGCTGTGCCCTCTGCCTCGCCCTTTTAGTTCTTGACCAAGACATCAATTCCACCGGTAAAGAGTAAGATTAGTTGCTAGATGGATTATAGCACAAAGCAAGGGACCAGGGACCAGGGTACAGGATCCGGGGACCAGGGTAAAGATGAGGGTAAGAGACGCGGTATTTCACCCCCACCTTTACCCTCACCCTACACCCTCTCCCAGAGGGAGATAAATACGCCCGATAAATCTACTACGGGCAGAGACAAGCTCTGCCCCTACATTTGAACACAGGGTCTGCCCCTACTTAGGGCAGAGACAAGCTCGCCCCTACATATATGTTTGATCATGGGGGATCCTTCCTCCATGAATAAGTCCCCCTTGCGGGCTAACGCTCTTTCTCCCATCAAGGAGGGGAATTTCTTCCCTGGACCCTGGCCCCCGGACCCTGGCTCCTCTCTGTGAGCTGGACACATCTACCGGTAGATGTTACGATTTTTTATGTTTTATAAGCGCCGGAGCTTATACGCCGGAGCTTATATCATCAAGCAACAGAAGAAAAACAAATATTTTTGTTTCTGTTCTCTTGTTTCTAGTTTCTGATTAACGGGGGTAGAAATGAAATCGGCTGAGGAGCAACTTTTTATCATACAAGATGGCACCGAAGAAATAATTCCGGTAGATGAGCTTAAGCATAAACTTGAGCGCTCCGTTAGCACCAATACGCCTCTCAAGGTAAAATATGGCGTCGATCCTACTGCGCCTGATCTTCATCTGGGGCACGCGGTTCCGTTGAGAAAGTTGCGCCAGCTTCAGGATTTAGGTCATATTGCTCAACTTTTAATAGGGGATTACACAGCTCGCATTGGCGATCCCACAGAGAGATCAACGACCAGACCCCAGCTTCCAGCCGAAGTAATTGAAATTAATGCCAAGACTTACACCGATCAGGCATTTAAAATTCTTGATCCAGCAAAGACGATTATCGATTACAACGGTCGATGGTTCTCCAAAATGAGCTTTGAAGAAGTGCTTAAAATCACCGCGCAATTTACCGTTGCAAGGATGCTCGAGCGCGATGATTTCGCCAAGCGTTTTGCCGCGCAAGTCCCCATTGGTCTTCATGAATTTCTCTACCCCATAATGCAGGGCTACGATTCGGTTGAATTAAAGTGCGATATCGAAATGGGTGGCACGGACCAAAAATTCAATATGCTAGCTGGAAGAGATTTGCAAAGGTGGGCAGGGCAAGAACCACAAGTAGTTATAACCACGCCCATTCTTGAAGGTACCGATGGGATTGTTCGTATGAGTAAATCCAAGGGAAATTACATTGGCCTTACCGAGCCCCCCGAGGAGCAGTTTGGAAAAGTTATGTCGATTCCGGATCACATAATGGTTCGCTATTTCCGCCTGTGCACTAACGTTCCTCGCGAAGAGATTGATCGCATTGAAAAAGGCCTTGAGGATGGCACGCTTCACCCAGGCAAGGTAAAGCGACGCTTAGCAAAAGAGATCATTTCTATATATCACAGCCGTGAAGCAGCTGAGGAAGCGGAGCGAGTTTTCGACGCTAAGTTTAAAAAGGTTGAAGGCATAACGGTCGCCGAAAGACTTGCTGCGATTGGAGCCAAGATCCCAGAGGTTGAGATTACCCCTGATATGCTCTCAGACGGGGAGCGCATCTGGATTGTAAAGCTTATGACCGAGGCGGAATTTGCCAAGACCAATGGCGAAGCCCGGCGTCTTATTGAGGGCGGGGGTGTTAGATACAATGGTGAGCCGATCACAGACTCGGGCATAGAAATAGTTCCTAAGACTGGCGATATACTACAGGTTGGAAAGCGTAGGTTTGCGCAGCTGAAGGTGTATTAGAAGCCATCTCATAAATATGCCATGACTAACAATCTTCGAGGTAGCGCAGTTCCAATTAGGCCGCAGTGGCATTTATGAGATGGGTTGTAGTAATGGACTGCATTTCGCAAATTTGGATAATGGTGAATGTTTCCTGCAAAAACAGTTGACAACTGGCGTGCCTGATGTTATAGTGATCTATGCTGCTATACTCTGTAAATGCAAATAAATTTCCGTGGAGTTGTGGTATATTGCTAACAATTTATCTCGGAGGCGATAAGTTATAGGTTAGGATGGTGAGGTTGCACAGGCAATCGAGCGTCGAACTTGTCGCTGTGAGAGAGAAAGACTCCACAGCGAATTTTTTTGCTCTTATGGAGTTGACAGCAGGAAAACAGCATGGTAAATTACCGTCTGTTGATTAAGAAGCCATTTATGCCAATTTGTTGGCGCAGCAGAGGCTAAAAATAGGTATTCGATTTCTACTGCCTCTGTTGTCTGATTTCTGGTTTCTGAATTATTGGTCTTTGAAAACTGAACAGTGGATAGCCAGTACGGTTTAAATTTTTTAAGCCAACCACGCATAAGCGTGGAACCCGTCAGCTCGCGTTTGTAGGGGCATCGGTCCCTGGGATATGCGAGCGACGATTTTCTAAAGTTTTTAATGAGCTTTCAAAAGCTCCTTGAAAAAATTTGCGGTCTCTGACCGCACAAAGTTTCAATGGAGAGTTTGATCCTGGCTCAGGACGAACGCTGGCGGCGTGCTTAACACATGCAAGTCGAGCGGAGCAGTCTCATAAAATCCTTCGGGGTAGATTGAGAATGTGCTTAGCGGCGAACGGGTGAGTAACACGTGGGTAACCTACCCTAAACCCTGGGATAACTCCGGGAAACCGGGGCTAATACCGGATAAGGTCATTTAGGCGCATGTCTTTATGACGAAAAGTCCGCTGGTTTAGGATGGGCCCGCGGTCCATTAGTTTGTTGGTAGGGTAATGGCCTACCAAGGCTACGATGGATAGCCGACCTGAGAGGGTGACCGGCCACACTGGGACTGAGACACGGCCCAGACTCCTACGGG
>JACUUO010000276.1 GCA_014859275.1 Actinomycetota bacterium
AGGCTGGAGCACCTTTCCTACACCCTGGCCCGCTGGGCGGTCGGGGAAAACCTGACGGCCTGCTCCCTGCAGCGGCTGGATAACCTGGTGCTCCAGGACGACGACGATAATTTTGTGGTCCTCTTCCGCAACCAATGGGCCTTTAATGCGGAGGCGGAACGTAATAAACAGGTCAATTATCTGGAGCACTCACCGGTTGAAGGAGCATTTTATGTCGCTGAGGCAGCATCCAGATTATAAAGAAGTAGAGAGCTGTATATCTACCACACTGAGGGGACGATGCCCCTATTGGCGTAATATTAAATGTAATTTTTATGGTTGTTTTTATCAAGATTGTGATACTATAATGATATAAGCTATTCGTGAGGTGAGCAATATGCCGATAATTCGTCCTGTCTCAGATTTGCGGAACAAGACTCCTGAGATTGAGGAAATTTGCATCAAAGAGCAAAAGCCGGTTTTTATCACCAAGAACGGCAACGGTCATTTAGTTATCATGAGCCAGCAGCTTTTTGAGGAACAGCAAGCCCTATTAGACCTTTATGATAAGCTGGACGAGGCTGAAGAACAAAGCCGCGCTGGAAAGTCCCGCCCGTTCCGCGATGTTATGGCAGAATTAAGGAACCGTATCCATGCCAAAGCATCTAATTAATATCACCGAAGCGGCAGAGCAGGATCTGGCCGAAATTGTTGATTATATCACCAACGATAATCCAGCTGCCGCACTTAAAGTCGCTGAAAAAATCGAGCAGAGCATTTTACAGCTTGAGGACTTCCCACTGATCGGCGTGATACCGAAAAATAGAAGACTAACCCGGCGAGGCTATCGTATTTTGCCAGTTGATAATTACTTGGTGTTTTACGTTCTGCTGAATAACGAGACGGTTGAAATCCGGCGTATTATCAGCGGGAAAAGAGACTATAAGTTTTTACTTTGAGAGAACACACCATCGTTATGCTCTCTCTAGCAAAAAGCAAATTCCTATCTCTAAAGGTACTCAGGTAGAGAGATGATGTGTAAGCCGGTGCAGGAAGTTGAAAAAATTGCTCTTTTCGCTTCATCCAAAGCATGGATCGAAGGAGAGTCGCTTCGTCAGCTTGAAAGGGTGGCATCGCTTCCCGGCATGGTACGGGTGGCTGGCTTTCCCGATCTTCATCCCGGCAAGGGCTCTCCAATCGGTGCGGCCATGCTATCCGAGGGGGAAATCTATCCCTACCTGGTCGGTTCGGATGTGGGGTGCGGGATGGGATTCTTCGCCACCGAGCTAACCGCTACTAAAGCGAAAGCGGAAAAATGGTCCCGTAAGCTGAAGAACCTGGAAGAACCATGGGACGGGGATGTCGCGGCCTGGTTGGAGGAAAGGGGAGCCCGAGCGGATGGCCATCTCTCCGCCGTCGGGACGATCGGTCTCGGTAACCATTTTTCCGAACTGCTCCGCCTGCATGAGTGTATGACCAGGAGAACTTCGCGGCACTCAGCCTGGATGAGACTAAGTTATTTCTGCTCGTGCACACAGGATCCCGCGGCTTAGGGGAGGCGATACTCCGTGAGCATATCGAACTTTTTCGGGACGGCAGCCTCAAAGCGGGCACTGAACAGGCTCACGCCTACCTGGCCCGCCATGCCAATGCCCTGAACTGGGCGGAAGCCAGCCGGGAACTGATCGCATACCGTTTCCTCGAACAACTCGGCAGCGGTTACCAGAAGGTGGTAGACCTGATCCATAATTCGGTGGTGTCATTGCCCTCTGATCAATCGTCTTTTTTTCTGCATCGCAAGGGGGCAGCGCCGGCCGACCAGGGGGCGGTGATCATCCCCGGCTCACGGGGGTCCTGCAGTTTCTTGGTCATGCCGACGGGCGAACGGGAGAAGAACCTA
>JACUUO010000075.1 GCA_014859275.1 Actinomycetota bacterium
AAATGTAGGGGCGGACCCTGTGTCCGCCCGTAGTTGCCCGATTTATCGGGCGTATTTATCTCCCTCTGGGAGAGGGTGTAGGGTGAAGCAATATATAGATTCTCAATCTTTCCCTCCCCCCGATGGGGGAGGGTCAGGGTGGGGGTGAAAAGCTGACGCTGATAGCTGACAATGCGTGATGGAGTAGTAGCAATTCTAGAAGATCGCACATTATGCTATTATAAGACCCGATAGAACCCAAAGGAGTGGGAGATATTAACAGGCGCCCGTTCTTACTAATATTTTTACTAATCGCATTAGTCGGAACAACTGGTATTCTATTTTACTCGATAACGAATTACAGGGATGGCGAGACCAGCAAAACCCAGCCGTCCAGTAAAACTCGTCCATCCTATGTATTATCGATCGGTAGCAAGAACAACCACCGGCTACGGGCCCCGCTTAACGTAGCGACAACCGATAATCTTCTTTATGTCGCCGATTCAGATAACGGCCTCCTCTCCATATTTTCCCAGACCGGCACATTTAAAAGTTCGATTAACCCAGCACCGGGTGCCCAAAACGTCTATCCTTTAGGCGTGGCGGTCGATCAGAAGCAGCGGGTATACCTGACGCTGACGGTCGGTTCGGAGAACAAGATAATGGTCTTTAACGCTAAAGGAAGCTTTCTTTATGAATTTCCTAAGAGCGCAAACGGTACATCAACCCTTCCCCCCGGAAAACCGATGGCGGTATTCTCCGCGAATAACAGGCTTTACGTAACGGATATACTCGATCACGATATTAAGGTTTACAATCTGGATGGTGAGCTGGTAACCAGATTCGGCCGTCCAGGAAGCGCAAAGGGCGAGTTCTCATACCCTAACGGGATCGTGGCGGATACTGCTGGATACATCTACGTGAGCGACTCAAACAACGGGCGAGTACAGGTATTTGATGAGAAAGGTGAGTTTTCGCATCTTTTCATAGTGCCAAAGAAAAATCCTCTGGCCCTACCAAGGGGAATTGCTATCGACAAGCTGGGGTGGGTCCATGTGGTCGATACCCTCAGACACCAGGTCTTCGTCTTCACCAAGCAGGGTAAATTTCTTTTTACTTATGGAAAATTTGGAACGCGCAAAGATACCCTCTCCTACCCCAATGGAGTTGCCATCGATAGCAAGACCGGCGCTATATTTATTGCCGATAAGATGAATAACCGTGTCTCGGTTTGGAAGTAAGCCCTGGTGACTTGCCGCATCTGGAGTACCTTAGTTGAGCAAACGGCCGATAATTGCTATATTAGTATCGGAGGCATGTTATCTTTTAATGGATTATAGTGCGAAACGGGCCCGGATCATGGCCCATTTTAAAGGAGCTATTTAAGCGGTGGCAGCTCGACTAAGTTTAATCGGCAAGCTCGTTGGTGGTTCACCAATTCACTTCTTGATTGTTGCCCCCCTATCTATATGCTTTACCATTTTGCTAATGGGTGTCGCTTGGGCAGCTACGGTTTCGGTAAGCTCCGAGCCAGTTAAGCGCGGAAGCGTCACACCCGGACTTGAGAATGTCGTTATGCAGACGCTCGTACTGAAAACGGATGCCGGTAGCGCGCAGTGGAGGTCCGTAAAGATCAACGAGTACGGCACGAGCGATGCAGTGATAAATATATCATCCGTGAAGATTTATAAAGAGACCAATGGTATTGGGGGCATCCAGTTCGGCGGATTCAGCGGAACGCCCGATACGACAGTAAGTACAACACCAGGCACGTTTATTGCAGAAGAGACCGTCTTTACCTTTAGTTCAGCCCAAAATATTACCACTACCCCGGCAACCTACTATATCGTTTATGCGGTATCCCCAACAGCGGTAGCCAATGGCAGCCCAACTATAGGTTCAAGGCTTAATAATGAGACATACATTACTGTGAGCTCACCCTATACGGTCGAGGCGTTCACCAATCTCCAGTCACGTGAGGTAACGCTGGTTACGACGCCCCATGGCAGGAGCACGAGCTATGGTCCTTTTTCTCCAGCAACCAATCTGTGCCAGACCTGCCATGGGGTCCACCTAGCCCCAGACTTTGGTCCTGATTTTAACCTTACCGGCAACGATAGAACGAGGCGAATATTAGTACAACCCTATTTTGAGAGCCCATCTGTGGTTAACAATTTCCCATCCGATGTGTTCAATGCGCTCTGCCTCAGCTGCCATGATGGAACCGGCGCATCAACCAATATTAAGGCCAAGTATAACGATCCGCTCGCCAAGCATGCGGGTCATGAGACAACACGCACTGGGTCAAACATGGGTGGCTATAAGCCGCCATCCGGCCAACCGTATAATGCCGGGGTTAAGATGC
Source organism: Actinomycetota bacterium (assembly GCA_014859275.1). GTDB lineage: Bacteria > Actinomycetota > Aquicultoria > Aquicultorales > Aquicultoraceae > Kmv33. The sequence continues at coordinate 2,345 of JACUUO010000075.1, forward strand.
CCTGTATGATCTGCCATGACGTGCACTCCTCAGCAAAAGCAAATTACAAAATGCTCGCCGATGGTCTATATGATTATGCCATAGGAAACGGTTGGATTGACCCTAATGCGAATGGTCGCATAGATGATACCGACGATGAGCCTTGTATCGTTTGTCACAAACGCTCTACTGAAACTGCGAGAGAGAGCATAATTTTTGGCATCAGTCTGGTCCTGCCGACAGGCCATGATGACTATATAAACTGCCTAGCCTGTCACAAAGATGTACATGCGCTTGATAACGGTAATTAATACATATATCGACTCTACCAATCCTTTGTCAGAGCAGTTAGAATAAGAGAATATAGGGGTATACCTACAACCAAACTAGCGTGAAAACGTGCGGCTCACAATAGCGATACTTTCCTGATAAAAGCAGAACTTGATGCTATAACTAACGTTCAATAGTATCCATATTCTGTTATAATATGGCGCCATGGGACGAATTGAAGCATCTAGCGGAGGAAATGGATTGGGCAGGCGCGCGACTAGCGACAGAAAACGCGGCATAATTCAAAGCATTGGTGCTAGCATCAGCAAAGCGCTTTGGGTTGCGCTTGCTATAATTTTCATTATTGCTGCAATTGGTTTCGTAACCCAGGTTTGGCCTAAGGGAACAGGCGCGGTGAAAAAACCGGTTCAGAATAAAGCATCCCAGTCCGTTAAGGATAGTAAAAAGGAAATAACAGAGGCATATAGTAAGGGCGATTTTAAAACGGTCGTTCCAAAGCTCGAGAAGTACATCTCCGATAATCCGAACGACCAAGAAATGCGCGAGATTCTTGCAGCATCCTACCTCCTAATCGGCGATAACAAGCGATCACTTGAAGAACACCAAATAATTCTAAAGGCAAAGCCTAATGACCCTGAAACTCTCTACAGGATCGGCGTCGTGCTCCAACACATGGATAGGACAAATGAGGCTATCACTTATTTAAGCCGGGCTGCCCAGGCAGCGCCGAACATAATCCTTTTTCACTCGGAACTGGCACGGGCAAACTCCAAGGCCAAATATTATGCTGAGGCGGTTGAAGAATGGAAGATTGTCCTAAATCTCCTGCCGCCAGCCGATAAAGCCAGGGCAAGCGCCATTGCAGAAATTGCCAATAATTATATACTACAAAATGAGCTCACATTGGCTAAAGAGGCCATAGAAAATGGCTTGGCCATTGACCCAACCAATGAAGCCCTCAAGGAGCTTGAATCAAAGGTCGGCGAGCAAACTGAGCAGGCCGGGCCAAGGCCTAGGTCAAGCCGACCCGGTGCCCGGAGGTAGGAACAGGTGGAAATTAGAAGATCCTTCCTCATCAAATTGAGACTTCTCATACTGGCTATCGCTCTCTTTCTTACATTGTCTTTGTTCCCTAATGCCGTCTCTGCCGATCAGCTATTGCTCAATGGAAATTTCAAAGATGATATAAAGAATTGGAAGCCAAAGGATCAATCTAAAGGCATGGAGATGGTCTGGGATGCCGCTGGATACAAGGATGCCGGAAGCGCGCTATTTAAGATCTCCGGTCGCAGGGTCCAGGGTGAGATGAGCGCCACCCAACAAGCAGCAGTTCAGGTTCAGGCAGGTAGCAAGGGTAAGGTGGAATTTGCCTGGAAGAAGAACTGGTCAGCAATTCTACCGCTTGGGCAAAGGATATACTTGGAGCTTGTAAAGCCCGATAAAACCACCGTAACGATATGGGCAGATAAAACGCTTCTAAACAATAATATATGGACGGTTAGCTCGGTTGATGTATCCAGTTTTCTCGACCAGAACGGACGGTACTCGATAAGGTTAGGCGCAGCTTTTGAAAACGGAAATGCCGGTGAGGCAACTACGTATGCCTGGTTCGACAACGTAAGATTCGATATCTCCGCAGGCCTAAATAGCAGGCCAAAAACATCCCTTATTAATCCAGTCGGTATAAGCAAGCTGGTTGGAGAGCGCTATCCCATAGGAGGGATTGCTACAGACGACGTGGGAATCGAAAAAGTTGAAGTGGCCATTATAAGGCTTTACGACAATACCTACTGGAACGGTACCAGTTGGGTAACAAATGAATTTTGGAATCAGGCCGATATAACTTCGGGCAAGGGGGATCGCATGGCGACATGGAGCTATGTGTGGCCCCTACCTACAAGTGATGGCGCCAGTTTCAAAATTCTAGCCCGCTCGGTGGATATAGCCGAAAATATGGAAAGCTCCCCGGTGGAGAATACGGTGCAAGTGGACAATGTGGGTCCAACCGGAAATATCTACATAGAAGATACGGCAACGCATACGAACAGCGAACAGGTGCATGTCAGCATCGATATAAAGGGTGCAAGCAAGATGCGCTTCAGCTTAGATAACGGTAACTCCTGGACCAAATGGGAAAAATTCGCGGTAGCCAAGATGTTGATGTTGCCTAAGGGTGATGGGACAAAGGTGATTAGCGCCCAATTCAGGGATGACTCGAGAAATAATTACCGGGTTTCAGATAGCATAGTGCTCGATACCGTATCACCGGTTACGAGACATGTATTTCCGGCAACCAATGCCAAAAAGGTCTCTCTGAATTCAAGCGTTAGTATTGTTTTTTATGAGAACATGGATCCATCGAGCTTTAAGAACGATGGTACCGAGCGGGGGTCCACTCTCTATATTAAACAGGGATCGCGCTGGGTAGCGGCAAAAGTTTCCTACGATGAGCGGACTAAGACCGCTAAGCTGATTCCAAATAACCAGCTCAGCGCAGGAACCGTCTATACGGTTCACTTAAATGGCGGTCTTAAAGATATCGCCGGAAATGCTCTAGCCTCCAACCTCTCGTGGAGCTTTACAACGGCTGGCTCTTATATATCTTCATTTAAGGGAACGATCGGCGTAGCAGGTGGCAAGCTCGAAGATGGAAACCAGGCTATATCCTTAGAATTGCCTAAGGGTGCGCTTTCCGCAGACACCGTTATAACGGTAGAGGAACTCAGGGACAAGGAAGTGCCGCAGATGATCGGACTCACCAGGTACAGTCCCGTATACCGGATAACGCCAGGTCGGCTGCCGCTTAGCGCTCCGGCAACACTAAGGATTAAGTACAGGCTGGATGAAGTGCCCAATCAGACCGATCTCAGGCTTATCTTTTATGATGATCAACAGCAGAAGTGGCTGCCAGTTCCAAACGCGAGCATCGATCTAGCTAATAACCAGGTAATAGCATCGATAGCTTTTTTAACAACCATTGCCATTGTCGCAGAGGAAGATGGGTCGGCTCCAACCACCGCAATTATGGCACCGACCGGGATGGTAGGGTTTGCCAGCCGGGCGTATAACATCTACGGCCTATCGACCGATAATTTGGGCATTGCTAGTGTTGAGCTCGCAATTAGTAGACAATCCGATCATGCCTATTGGAATGGTACCGATTGGCAGGCCTCTGAGGTCTGGGTTAAGGCAAAAATTATCGCCAGAAAAGAGCGATCTAGTGCAACCTGGTCTTATCGTTGGATTTTGCCCGAAGGCGGGAACACCGACTATCAAATAAGGGCTCGTGCCATCGATAGTAGCGGAAACATCGAATCCAGCCCTAATATAGTCCAAATTAGGCTTAAAGAGGACTAGACCTGGATATTGCTGTGGCTTGTAAAAGAGCGGTCGGCTCTTCCTTGCTTCAACTTTTCGACAACACCAAGTAGGTTGCCATCTTTCTTGCACTCCTTCCTTGATTATGAGAATATGGGCAAGGAGGAGAACGTGAGCAAAAAAACCCGCTTGAAGCGCAAGAAAATTGATCCCGGCCATGCGCGATATCTCAACCAGGAAGAAACAGGCGGAGTGATTGGCGATGGACCTATTCGGTTCATCCAAATATGCTTGATTCTTGTTGCCGTTGCACTGCCTCTATTTATGCTCCCTCCTACCTACAGCGTGTTTGACCTGCCAAAGGCTATGCTTTTAATCGTGCTCGCGAGCCTGATTGGGTGCGCGTGGGTTATTAAAGTTGCTAGAGATGGCCGCCTTATATGGAGGCGTACTCCCCTAGATATTCCTTTAGCGCTTTTATTCATGGTGGTGGTCGGTTCCACACTTTTCTCTATCAACCCAGGCACGAGCCTTACTGGACCTTCAATTTCGGATAGGCACGAGTCATTTAGTGTTTGGGTTGCATATCTTTTAATAGCTGCTGCCGCCAGCCAATTTCTTGTTCAACGCAAGGTGTTGTTGGCTTTTCTCAAAGCGGTGGTTTTAACGGCTACCGGGATTTCAATCTATGCAATCTTCCAGCATTTTGGTATCGATTACTTTCAGTACGACGTTTCAGGGTTAGATATTATACGACCGCCCGGAACGCTTGGTCAGCCAACATACCTTGGGACATACCTGGTACTTGCATTACCCATTTCTTATGCCCTAACAGCTGTTTTGGCGCAGAAACTCCAGCGTTTAGGATATGCTCTGTCGGCAGGCGTTATCGGAGTGGCCCTTATCTTTACCTATACCCGGGGTGCCTGGCTTGCTGCAATCATCGCCGTCTTATTCACTATGTTCTATGCATTCTCCAGGCAAAGCCAGCACCGTGTGAGATTACTTGGCCTTGCCCTATGCGTCTTCCTTGTGGTATTGTTGGCAGCACTATTTTCAGGCTCGTTCGATCTGGTAAGCGAGCGAGTCTCTTCTGCCCTTAACCTCACAGGAAGTGCATCGGAGAGGTTGGTCCTCTGGAAATCGACACTTAACTTGATAAGGGAGAGACCTCTCCTGGGGTGGGGAGTTGAAACATTTGAGGATATATTTCCATTAGTGGAAACTCTTGCCCTACTTAAAACACATGGTGTGGTATCAGCTGACCGGCCTCATAACCAGGCCCTCTATATAAGCTTCTCTATGGGTATTATTGGCTTTCTCGCATATCTATGGTTCTTGGTAGCGGTTTTTCTAGCTGGACTCAGAGCAGTAAGAAGTACAAGTGAGCGGTTTTTCTTGGCATTAGCCGGTATTATGGGGGCATTCCTCGGCTATATCATAAGCGAGCAGTTTTTGTTTAGTGTAGTTGGCGCTACGCCAATCTTTTATGCATTAGCCGGTGTGTTGCAGGTTAAATCGGATCGCGTGTCTATGCTTGAGGTTAGCCGCCAGAAAGCCCTGGGCTTACAGGTTGCTTCAGTAATCATAGTCGTAATCGTGCTGGTAATGGTAGGCACCTTCACCGCTGCAGATGTATTCTATGAGCGCGGGAATGAAGCGCTGGGTGAGGGCGAGCCCATACGCGCACTTGATTATTACGAGATGGCCGTTAGGGTTAATCCTTGGCATGAGTGGTATGCACTTGCGCTTGTCAATACCGCCGCTTCGCTATCGCTGAAGAATCCGGATTTTTCGTGGAAAACCGGGGTTGCGCTTCCGCACCTAGAGCGTGCTATCGAGCGCAACCCATATAACCGCGACCTTTATGTAGCGCTTGGCGACCTTTACCTCTCACAGGCCATGACTGGGGATACAGCCGATTACGAAAAATCAATCGCTGCCTACCAGGATGCCATAGAGCGATCGCCTCTTCTTATAACAGCCCATCTTCAACTTGGGCGGGTCCTGTTTGTCCAAGGGAAGCCAGAAGAGGCGCTATACCATCTCGATTTAGTAACCAAACTTCAGCCGGAAAACGAAATTGCTCGTGAGCTGGTTAAGGAAATATATAGGCGCTAAAGAGGTAGTAGGTGCTAGAGCGGTCGGCTCTTTAATCAAGTAATTCTAAATAAAACTTTGGTGTAGTAGAAGAGGTTCTACTGTTAGTGTGCCATGCCAAGAGCTGGATTCAGCTGCTGGGTCATTCTACCTGAGCTTCAGAAGGTCCAGCAGTGACCATTTGCATTTATGGCGATAACATCGCCTTAATAAATCCTCTAGCCTTGAATTTCCTTAAAGTCGATACATTCCACTCGAGCTCCTTCTTTCCACACACAGTTGACATCGAGTATTTAACCATTTCGTCCTTTAATGCAAAGTACTTGATTTCCTTCTCTTGTGCAGAAAGGTTCGAGTTATAGATGGCATCAATTTTTCGCATGGCGTCTTTTGCATTTAAAATATTTTTCTTTACACGCTCCGCGCCTTCATCGCTCACAGCACCTACGCGCCTTTTCACCTCGTTTAGTTCCAGAGCGCAATCATAGGTAGTTTCAACGAGCGTATCCCTATCTATATAATTGCTCTCATAATTTAGCCAGTACTTCCAGGATGGTAGAACCATTGCAGCCCTATGTTGTTCAAGCGTTCTACTAACTATCTTGTAGCCATAGCGATCAGGCTTTTCGAAAGCCAGACTCCCGGGGTCGACGAAAGGGGCAAGCGGTGCTGCACAACAAACTAGCTTCTTGCGCTCGCCGTTAAAACCATCATAGAGATGCTCAACGAAACCAGGTATTCCCATTATGGATTCCTTTGTCTGGAAAGGGATCCCCGTCAAGAAGTAAACATCGGCTCTGTGTGCACCAGCTTTTAATCCGTCGATTATGGATTGTTTAAAGCTATCGTTTGAAAAATCGGCCCTACCGAACTTCTTCCTAACCGATTCATCCTGCGACTCGCAGGAGATCTCGAAGCTCCAGTTTTTCAGGGATTTTGAGATCCTTTCAAAAGTCTCCTTCTCAGGAAGCTCCCAGAACTCAAAGATAATCATATTATTCAACCTATAGCGCGCAATGGAATCTAAAAACTTGTCGATATAACCGGGCCCACCGGACTGTATATCACCTACTAGAAACACTGGCCCGTTAAAACATGATGCTGCGCTTGCTATATCAAGGGCCAGATCCTCAGGCTCTCTCAAAGCAGCCTTCGGCCTATTAAAGAACTTGGCAAAAGAGAACTTGGAACCCCCACAGGTAGTACAATTTTTAAGGCCTCCCCTGCACATAAAAGAAGCAACAATCGGATACCTTAAAAAATCCTTAAATGGAAGGTAGCTTTTTAGATCTCTATCGCGGATAACGGATTTTATTATCCGCGCGTAATTTATCCGAGAATGGTTCCACTTCTCCGGCACATAGGTGATTGGCTGACAGTTAACGCCGCCTTCCATATCTTTCCAGGTAAGATTAGGAACCTCAGAGAAACTGCCACCTTTTCTTATCACATCGATGAGAATCCTTATCGGCTCTTCCGTTGAGTCACCCTTCAACACCATATCAACTTGCGGATATCGTATAAGTTCTTCATGAAAGTAAGTTGATGAGAGCCCGCCAAACACAATGGGGACATTATGATGGTTCTTTTTAATTATCTTAGCTACCTCAATGGCTCCTTGTGCATGAGGCAGCCAGTGAAGATCAAGCGCAAATAACCTTGTATCGATTGACCTGATGAAGCTTTCGACATCGAAATCCGGATCTTTCAGCATCCTTACCGCAAGGTTAACGATACGTGTTCTATAACCTCTTCTTTCAAGGTAATCTGAGAGAACAACGAACCCGATAGGGTACATTTCAAATACCGGCGTCGAGGGGATTACATCGCTAACAGGGCCGAATAATATTGGTTTTTCCCTAAAATCATATATGCTCGGTGAGTGGATAAATACCACATCGAACTTCACGATTGACCTCCTAAGGAGAATGGTCCTAGAATCCTACCGACATATAAGCCTAATAACGCTTTGTAGGGGACCGAGCATTATTTTAATAGGGCTTATAACTCTGATCAGTTACTTAACAGCAATTTATACTGCGATCGCATAAAATCTATTTTTATGGTGTGCTAACCTAGTTATTATATAATGGATAAATGCAATGCGTCAACACGGTTAAACTTTCCCGCTTTCAACGATTGGGGCTCCCTAATTATTACCAATTTAAGCTTTTATAGACATCTCCTTTGCAGGGTTGTGCAACGCATACTCTTAACGCAGTTATTTTAGCGAAAGAAGATAGGTATTCTTTCGCCCTTTTTCAGCGATTGTAGTCATCTTTTTAAAGCCTAATGATTCCCAAAAAAGATTTGCTTGAATATCATCTGCACAGCGAAGCCTAATTCCACTAGCTCCTGCGTTTAAAGCAAAATCGTAAAACCGCTTAAATAGGTTTTTGCCGTAACCCATGCCTCTTTTATTTTTGTCAATGCATATTTGCCATATCGTTACATCTTGACCCCTTCTTATGGGACCAGATAACAGGTAGCCCACTCTCTCGCCATTGACAACATGGATAAAAACTCTGCTTCTATTGTAGGCCTTCACGATGGCACCTAAAGGAATGAGGCCAACCGCCTTATAATTTTCCCTCATTAATCTACGTACAAATTCTATATCATCCATTGCACCTTAAAAGATTAACCCCTATTCTTCATTAAGCTTCACCGTCTCTAGTAGAACTCTCACTAGATACTAGATATATGGCCATTCATTTAACCACTGTCCTCTCATCTCAATACGCGCAATAAGGATATAGTGGTTAGAAACCATACCCATTGATAACTGGTTTTAACCCATTGAAGACGTTCGGAGTAAAACGATGGATCGGCAAGAAGATGCCTTGCGTTTCATAAACGTGCGAATACCACGGTGAGTGCGCTCAAAGAAAAACACCAGGCTATTTCATGCCTGGTGTTTTTTTGGTTATTTTCTATCATTTTCTTTACTGATCGCCAGTAGGGTCACAGCATGCGCGACCTATTCCAGTAGCATCAGCAATTAGGAGTAGATTTATTACTTTACCAGT
>JACUUO010000004.1 GCA_014859275.1 Actinomycetota bacterium
ATTAAAGATGACACCAAAAGCGAATAACAGCCAGCGGCTATTGATATCTGAGAGGATTATTGATATCTGAGAGGACATAATAGAGCCACACCCGGCGTAATTCTTACTTACCAATTGATCTGTGATGGGGCAGACCGTCATTGGATCCCGATCTGTACGGCATTTTGCGGGTTCGTACGGAATTCCTGCCTTACCCCACATCCTCAACCAACTCTCTGGATACGAACGACGAATCGGCGACGCCGATTCGCTCGCGTAAAGAATCAAAAGTCATGTAAAGCACTGGTATAACAAGCAGTGTGAGCAAAGTGGATGTTAGTAGCCCTCCGATTACGACCGTGGCCAATGGAGCGGATATGATGCCGCCTTCAGTGCTTCCTACAGCCATTGGGACAAGCGCTAGAATTGTCGCTATCGCTGTCATTAGAATTGGCCGCATCCTGGTTGAGCCTGCTTGGATTATTGCATCATAAGCTGAATACCCCTTAGCTCGCAACTGCTGAACGAGGTCCAGAAGAACGATGGCATTAGTTACGACAATTCCAACGAGCATTAATACACCGATAAGTGATGGCATGCCCAGCTCGCGTCCGGTTACATACAGCGCCATCACCGCACCGATAACGGCTAATGGAAGGGAAAACATCATGGTGAACGGGTGCAGGAGCGATCGGAATGTGGCAACCATCACTATGTAGACAAGCAGTATTGCGACCAACAACGCCATGCTCATCGACGCAAAGCCTTTGTCCATCATTGCCGAGATACCCTCGACGGTTGCACCAGCACCCGCTGGGAGTTTTATCGATTTAACGGTCTCCTGTACAGCCCTTGTAGCAGCACCAGTATTTTTTACAATCGGCTCCATTGTAAGCGTTGCTGAGCGCTCCTGATTTATACGGGTGATATTGACCGGGCCGGTCGCCATTTTAACTCTAGCAATCGTATCGAGGCTGATTGTCCCTCCAAAAGGTGTCACTATAGGAAGTGACGCCAGCGTCTCCCTGTCTTTTACCTTATTCTTATCAACGCAAACGAAGACATTGGTTGAGACCCCGTTATTTTCAAGTGTGGTAGCACTTTCGCCATTTATCGCACTGCGTACCGCTGCGGCCACCTGTATAGCCGTAAGCCCCTTTTTCATCGCTAAAACCTCATTCACTTCAACCCAGAGCTCAGGTTTGGATTGAGAAAGATTGCTCTTAACATTTGCGACCTCTTTAACATTAGAGAGCTCTTTCATAAGCGCCGAATTTGCGATCCTCAAATCATCGTATGAATTGGCAGTGATATTAACCTCTATCGTATTGCCCATTCCGGCAACTTCTTCCGCCCCTGATACAGCTATTTTAGCTTCTGGATCGATGTGCTCAACCTGCAAGCGGATACCTTTGACAACCTCCTCCTTTACGGTCTTGTCTCTCACGGTGGCATATATAGTACCTGCATTACTGCCATTGCCACTGGCATACGAGCCCTGTGCCGAGCCTATCAGCGCTCTAAACTCCTTAATGCGACTGTCCTTTGCAAGAATACTCTCGACCTTGGAAATAATCTTTGATGTCGTCGTAAGCGATGTGCCAACCGGCATCTCCATGCTTATAATGAATGTGCCTTTGTTAGGTTGGGAGATAAAGTTCCTAGGTATGTACGGCAGTATCGCTAAGCTACTGATGAAAAGCACAATTGATAAGCCTAGCACAAAAACTTTTCTCTTGAGGGACCATTTTAAGATCGCCAGGTAATTTCTCCTTAGAAAGCCATCTCCCTTGGAGCGACCAACACTCTTTTTAGACATAAATTTAGCGGCAAGGACTGGAACTATTGTAACCGCAACTAGAAGAGATGCAAGGAGAGTTAATGTAACAGTATACGCGAAAGGCCTAAACAATTCACCGACAAAACCTTTGATAAACCCGAGTGGTAAAAAAACCGCCACAGTTGTTATTGTAGAGGAGGTAATCGCGCGCGCTACTTCGCTGGTACCGGAAATAACGGCCGAAAGGCGCCCTTCTTCTGATTGCATATGCCTGAATATATTCTCTAATACAACTATACTGTCATCAACAATCCGGCCGATTGCAATCGTAATACCACCAAGCGTGAACATGTTAAGGGAGATATCGGCTATATAGAGGAATATAAGGCCTATAATAACCGAGAGGGGAATCGAAATTGCAGAAACGAGCGTTGCCCTAACATTTCTAAGGAAAAAGAAGATGACCAATACAGCGAAGAGCGCCCCAAGAATGCCTTCGCGAGTCATCCCATCCAAGGCATTCTTAATATAATCAGCCTGGTTACTGGTTATAGTTATTTTAGTTCCATCCCCTGCACGCTTCTCAAGCTCAGCAATTTTTTCAATAACCGCGTCTGCTACTGCCACGGTATTCTGCTTAGAGCCCTTCTTAATGTCCATTCCTATGCTGGGCTTTTCGTTTGTGCGATATAAAGATGTCCCCTCATTATATGCCTCGGTAACCCTTGCCACGTCGCTTAGATAGACAATCTTAAGCGGAACATCCTCGCTTGAACTACCTGCTCCCGATATAGATAATGCTGAAAATGACCCCATCGATCCTCCGTCTGGAGAGCTGAATGAGTCCATGCCCTGCGTACTAGCCTGAATTACGCGGGGTTTCGATCTGTAGTTGTACGACCGCTGCTTTTCATCTGTTTGTCCTGGCGTTAGCGTGCTATCCTGGTTCGGGTCAATGCCCGGTACCTCCGATATACCACCAGGCGACCGGGGTGCTTGTACATTATCCCCAGGATATGGGTACACTTGCATTTGATCTCCCGGCGATTGCAAACCTGGCGGGAGCTGTCCACCCGGCAACTGCTTCATCTGGTTCTTCATGGCATCTGCAATTGCACCTTGTATCTGATTCATGATTATCTTCTGCTGCATTTCAAATGCCTTTTTCATAGCTTTCTCTTGCGCCTTCATCGCCGATATCTGGGCGCTCTTTAAGCTATCAGCCTGCATTTTATTAAATTTTGCCTGGTCAATGCCGACAGAAACGATCAGCTTTTCGAGGTCCTCTTTTGTCTTAATGCGACTAATAGTCTGTATGGGGATGCTTTTCGTTTCGATATCTATTGTGCCGCCAGGCATGGTAAGGTTGTTTGCCTTAAGTACTTGTATAACCTGTGCGCTCGTGAGTTTATGCGCTTTAAGTTCGTCGGGATTGAGGATTACCTCATAGCGTTTCTCCGCAAGGCCGCTGATCTCCACCGATGCTACCCCGGGCACCTTCTCTATCTCAGGTTTTATAATATCTTTGACTATCCTGCTCGTTAACGCCTGCCCGCCTTCCGATGTCACACTCAATGACATGATTGGTGAATCATTTAGGTTATAACGGAAGATTTTTGGCTCAATTATGGTATCTGGGAGATCGCCCTTGATCTTATTTATATCGGATGTTATTTTTTCCTCGATCTTTTCCATATCCATGCCATAACTGAAATCAGCAATCACCACTGAGAGATTTTCATTTGAGACCGAGCTCAAATTCTCAAGGGAGGACATGGAACCGATTTTTTCCTCAATCGGCTTTGTAACATCATGTGCCACGGCATCAGGCGATGCGTTCGGGTAAACCGTCACTATAGCGACGACAGGAGGCGCTATCTCAGGTAGGAATTCAATACCAAGTCTTGGGATAGAGTAGGCACCGGCAAGTAGTATCAACAGAGCAACCAAAACAACAATTGCCACATTCTTAAGAGAAAGTTTAGTCAGCAAAATACTCACCCTCTAAACATTACGACTGCTAAACTACCCTGTCAATAGATATATTTGCTAAGCATTTGCCCGGTAAACCTGTAACCGCGAATGCATCGTGGACTTTAGCCAGGGTTCCTATGGCTTAATCCCACCAAGGCTGTTAAAATGATTACAGCTAAAATGTATTCTCACTACTGAGAGAGTTGATGATCTCGGGGGTATGTAATGATAAAAGTTGTCGTGGCGGGAGCCGTAGGGAAGATGGGTAGAGAGGTCTGCAAAACAGTCCTTGATGATCCGGAGACCGAACTATACGGTGTGGTTGATATGAATGAGATTGGAAAAGATATCGGCGAATTGTTAGGTAGGCCAGCAGTTGGTATCCATGTCAGTAATTTAAGGCAGGCTCTTTCAGATGGCGAAGCGGTCGTGTTGGTAGATTTTACTCACGCCAGGGTTGTAATGGATAACATAAGATTAGCCGTAAAAAGCGGGGTACATATGGTTATCGGAACAACCGGCTTGACCGAGGAGAACATGGCAGAGATCAAAAAGCTCTGCGCTGACAATGACGTCAACGCAATCATTGCGCCTAACTTTGCAATCGGCGCAGTTCTCATGATGAAATTTGCCGAGATGGCCGCCCGGTACATGAATAGGGCCGAGATTATCGAGCTACACCACGATCAAAAAAGGGACGCCCCATCCGGCACTGCCGTGCAGACAGCTAAGCTTATCGCACCCAAGATCAAAGGCCCGAAAGTGGAGTCAGAGGAGATACTTGAGGGCTCGCTTGGCGGAAATTACGAAAACGTGAGGGTGCATAGCGTACGCCTACCGGGATTAGTTGCTCACCAAGAGGTGATCTTCGGTGGGGTTGGGCAAGCGCTTGCCATAAGGCACGATTCCATAGACCGCACATCCTTTATGCCTGGGGTACTTATGGCGGTAAAGGCGGTCTCAGAATATCCGGGCGTCACAATCGGCTTGGATAAGATAATGGATCTATAACCGGTTAACGCATTATCAAAGCCCTTTGATAAAGCAGAATCCGGCCGCAAGATTCCCTTTTGCCGTGCTTGATGAGCGCGGACTCATTATGCGACAATTAAATGACATTTTACGTTCTATTGTATTTAGTTAGGAGTGATTGCGGCCGTATGGCTAAAAATGATAAGCCCCGGCTACGCCTAATTCCCCTTGGTGGGTTAGGCGAGGTTGGAAAAAACATGTTCGTTGTCGAATACGGTGACGACATGCTTGTGGTTGATGCTGGGCTAATGTTTCCGGAAGATGAGATGCTCGGCATCGACCTGGTTTTACCGGATTTCAGTTATATCAGAAGAAACAGTGATAAATTAAAAGGTATCATACTAACCCATGGTCACGAAGATCATACAGGGGCCCTACCATATCTGCTAAAAGAAATTAACGTGCCGGTTTACGGCACACGACTAACGCTTGGTCTCGTAAAGGTCAAGCTTGATGAATACCACCTCCTAGAAGCGACCGAGCTTATTGAGATTCACCCCAATAATTCGGTAAAGCTCGGATGCTTCAAGCTGGAATTTTTTAGGGTGAGTCATTCCATTCCTGATGGTGTTGGCGTGGCCATTCATACACCTATCGGTTTAATCGTTCACTCCGGCGACTTCAAATTGGACCAGACTCCTATTGATGGGCATGTTATAGAGTTTGATAAGCTCTCTGCGCTTCGCGAACTAGGCGTCTTGGCCCTCCTTTCAGATAGCACCAACGCAGAGATGCCGGGGTATACCCCCTCTGAGAGAATAGTTGGTGATACATTGCAGAAGATATTCGAAAGGGCGCAGGCGAGGATTGTCGTCGCGAGCTTTGCATCGCATATCCACCGTCTCCAACAGGTGATCGATACCGCCCATAAATTTGGAAGAAAACTTTCTATTACAGGTCGGACAATGGTGAGCAATGTAGAGATCGCCTCCGAGCTTGGCTATCTAAAGATACCTAAAAAGATGGTCATCCATCCAGCGGAGATGAAGCGCTTTTCACCAAAGCAGATATGCGTTCTCTCAACTGGCAGTCAGGGTGAGCCGTTATCTGCGCTGGCGAGGATGGCAAATCATGAACATAAATGGATCGATATTGAAGAGGGAGATACCGTTATTATCTCAGCTAGTGCTGTCCCTGGTAACGAAAAGTCAATATTCCAAACGATCGACCGCTTGTTTAAATGCGGTGCGGATGTTTATTACGAGTCGGTATCCGGGGTTCATGTATCCGGGCACGGAGCGCAGGAAGAGCTTAAGCTCATGATAAATCTGGTCAAACCAAAATATTTTATACCGGTTCATGGCGAGTACCGGCATCTTAAACACCACGCCGAACTCGCCTCGGAGCTCGGCGTGTCGAAGGGCAACATTTTCATTGCGGGCAACGGCGATGTCATCGAGTTTGATGACGATAGCAACGCCAGGATGAAAGAGCGGGTAACCGCGGGTGCGGTGCTTGTCGACGGTTTAGGCGTAGGCGACATAGGGGATGTCGTTCTTCGCGATAGACAACAGCTTGCAAGCGATGGAATATTAATTGTAGTTGTTACCATAGACCGCCAGAATGGACAAATAATCGCAGGGCCAGACCTGGTAACCCGAGGGTTCGTTTATGTGAGAGAGTCCGGCGAGCTTCTAGATGAGGCGAGGGATCGGGTAATTAAAACCCTAGAGAGAACCGCCGCGGACGCCATAACTGATTGGTCAATTCTTAAGGCTGATGTTAGAAGAACCTTAAGCTCATTTATCTACGATAAGATCAAGCGCAGGCCTATGATTATGCCGATTATTGTGGAAGTATAATGAGGTAGTAATGGATTTAATACAAGCAGTAATCCTGGGAATCGTTCAAGGCCTAACCGAATTCCTTCCAATAAGCAGCTCAGCTCACCTTATCTTGCTACCATTCTATATAGGGTGGACGATTGATCCTGCGCAAAATATACCTTATTACGTAATTGTTCACTTCGGTACACTGGTAGCCGTTCTAACCTTCTTCCGAAAGGATATTAAGGCAATTACCCTCGGTTTTATCAAAAGCATCTCCGAGCGCCGCATCGGAGATGACCCGTATAGGCGCCTTTCCTGGTTCATAGTCATCGGAACCCTACCGGTTGGTATAGTTTACCTCTTAATCAAGGAATTACTCGAGAATACTCTTGAAACACCTGGAATGGTCGCGTTTTTTCTCCTAATAACAGGAACATTGCTTGTTGTTAGCGAAAGATTAGGCGCAAGAGATTTGTCCGCTGAAAAGATGCGAGCGTCAGATGCCGTATTTATAGGCTTTGCACAGGGGCTCGCCCTGCTTCCCGGTTTGTCGAGGTCGGGAAGCACGATCGCAGCTGGCCTTTTTAGGGGATTAACCAGAGAATCAGCTGCCAGATTTTCATTCCTGTTATCGATTCCGG
Source organism: Actinomycetota bacterium (assembly GCA_014859275.1). Lineage (GTDB taxonomy): Bacteria > Actinomycetota > Aquicultoria > Aquicultorales > Aquicultoraceae > Kmv33. Next base: position 7,176 of record JACUUO010000004.1, read on the forward strand.
TTATAATTGCTGGGACTATAGAAGAAATGACCGCCCTTACTATTGGGAGCAGTCACCAAACCAGTATAATATTACTAGTTGCTGGGTTTGTAACAGCTACCGTTAGCGGTTACTTTGCAATAAAGTACTTTATAGATTATCTTAAGAAACATAGCTTATATATATTTGCCCTATATTGTTTTGCCCTGGGAGCTATAACCTTAATCGCATCATCGTTTAAGTAGGGGGAATTATGGCAAGGACGACTAAAGCAACGAAGCGCCAGTCCGAGCCTCTTCAGGAAGTCTACGGGATTGCCATGATAACCGTCGGCGTCCTTTTTCTTGTTAGCCTTTACTCGGCCTCATCGGGGATCGCTGGTCGTTTCGTACAACAGGTATTAATATGGCTCTTTGGCATAGCCAGACATGCGGTTCCACTCATTATGATCGGTGCAGGGCTCGGCTTGATTGTACGCAAGGTCGAAGTAAAATCCGAGACGATGGCCGTAGGCGGCACTCTTACATTTTTAGGTGCATTATCGATAATCCATCTCAGCGTTCCTCTCCCAAAACATTTTGCAAAAGAGAGCTTATCTGAATATGGAGGCGTTTTTGGGGCAAGTATATCCTATGTGTTTAGGCTACTCTTTGCTGATTTAGGCTCCTATATTATATTTGGAAGCGCTATCTTAATCGGTATAGTTATGGTTACTGGAGTATCGTTGGGTAATTTATTTAATTCCATGGCCGAGAAAGGACAATTAGCCAGGCGCAAGCTCGATGATAAGATAAAAGGGAGAAAAGGCGGCATACTATTAAAATTGGTAAAGCCAACGAAAGGTATGCCTACTGAGATTAGTACACCTATCATGGTGGAAACCGAGCCAAAATCCACTCCACAGCCGGTCGCTATAGACAATACCCTTCTCACTAAACCGACAACACAGCTTAAAATCGATATAGATAAGGAACTCGCGGGGGCAACCGCATATGTGCTTCCACCAATCAATTTGCTAAAGAGAACCTCTGGGGGTGGCTTAAAATCCAGTAAGGACGTCAAGGAAAATAGTCAGGCACTCGAGAAAGTATTAAGTGATTTTGATGTAGACGCCCATGTGGTCAAGGTAATAAAAGGGCCAACGGTTACCAGGTACGAGCTTCAGCTTGCTTCAGGGGTTAAAGTGAATAGCGTCCTTAGCCTTTCTGACGACATAGCGCTTGCACTGGCGACGGCGGATGTGCGCATTCTCGCGCCAATACCAGGCAAATCCGCGATCGGTATTGAGATACCAAATCAATACCGTGAAATAGTAACCCTCGGCGATATTATGAACTCACCTCAAGCACAGGGGCACGATGGGGTTCTTATAGTTGGTATCGGAAAAGATATTGCCGGCAACTCCATTCTTGCTAATATAGGGGATATGCCGCATCTCCTCGTCGCAGGAGCGACCGGTGCCGGAAAAAGTGTTTGCATAAACACCATCCTCATGTCGGTATTGACCCGGGCAAGGCCCGATCAGGTTAAAATGGTCCTCATCGATCCAAAAAGAGTTGAGCTAAACCTCTACGCTGATATCCCCCATCTAATAACCCCGGTGGTGACGAACCCAAAGCAGGCGGCAACTGCGCTAACCTGGGCTGTTGGCGAGATGGAGGATAGATTCCAGTTCTTGTCGGAGATCGGAGCGCGAAACATAGACCAGTGTAACGACATAATCGCGAAGGAAAAAGACCCGTACATACAACCCATGCCCTATATGCTTATAGTCATAGATGAATTGGCAGACCTGATGATGGTAGCGGCAGGTGAGGTAGAGGATGCGATATGTCGCATCGCACAGCTGGCCCGTGCCGTAGGAATCCATCTTATCATCGCAACACAGAGACCTTCAACCGATATCATCACTGGCTTAATCAAGGCAAATATCACACACCGCATCGCATTTGCGGTCTCCTCACAGATCGATTCGAGAGTTATTCTTGATACTCCCGGTGCTGAGAAGCTTGTTGGTAAGGGAGATCTGCTTTACTCAACACCCGCGGTTTCCAAACCAATGCGCATACAAGGTGCATTCGTAACGGATCAAGAGATCGAATTGGTTACGACCTATTGCAAGAAGCAGGCAAAACCGGAGTATAGGCAGGAGATACTCGAAGATAAGCGTTCGCAATACGGTTATGATTATGATGACCCTATGCTAAACGATGCAATAAAAATAGTGGTCAATGCAGGCCAGGCATCGGTATCAATGCTTCAAAGAAGACTTCGTCTTGGTTATTCAAGAGCAGCGCGCCTCGTTGATATGATGGAGGCAAAAGGTATAGTCGGCTCATATGAAGGAAGCAAGCCCCGTGCAGTTCTTATCTCGCCGGAAGAGTTCGATGAGTTGGTGGGAAAAGAGAGGTGATGTTCTTACGCTTTTGGTGCCGTTGGGCACCTACTACGAACTTTTTGTCTTCGAACACATAGCAGCTGATAATTAGATAAAGGTTTCCTTTAACCAATATAATTTTTGTGCTAAGTTATAAAAGAATATGTAACTTTTAAAGTTCAGTGTAACCTATAGCTCTCCTATGGGGGTAGTTATGCATACAGAGCCGATCGGGAAAGTACTAACCGAAGCCCGAAGCAAGCTAGAAAAGAGCATAAAAGAGGTCGTATTGGAAACAAAAATAAGGGCTAAATATATAGAGGCTCTTGAGCGGGACGATTTCGAATGTCTGCCTGGTGATGTCTATACCAGGGGATTTATTAAAACCTATGCGACTTATCTCGGACTTGATCCCAAACCCCTAGTCGATCAGTACAAAGAGTTACATGAACAGCAAAATGACTATGACATATCCCATATGTCATCTAATATGCGGATTGCAACGAAGAAGAGACCGCGCTGGTTAAAGATCGCCATCGGGCTTAGCGTTATTACTGCAGTATTCGTCGGTTTGATTGCGTGGGGCGCCTATGTCTCAAATACATCCAAGGGGCAACAATTTCCCGTGCAGTATATTAAAACTGGAGGAAACACCGGCACAACCGTAGCTGCTGCAACAACAAGCACAACTGATAAAGAAGCCATGGCCGGAGATAGAGAATCCGACCAAGAGCATAGTTTGAAGACGACCACCACTGAACCTGATAACAAATCGCAAGGTGATGGAAAGGTTAATGTCACAGTGAAGCTTACCGGCATAGATAGCGGTTCGTGGGTAAGAGTTAAGGTGGATGGGGAAAAAGTATTCGAAGGATTAATCTCAGATGGCGAATCGAAGCTTTTTAAAGGTAATGAAACAATCTATATCTTAGTCGGAAATGCGTCTGGCTTAGAGGTAGTGCATAACGGCAAAAAGCTTCCACAGCTAGAAACAGTTAATGGGGTTGCCAAAAAAACATTCAAAAAGGAGAGTTCAAATGGCGAAAGATAACTCATTTGATATCGTCTCAGAGGTAAACTTGCAAGAGATTGACAATGCCGTCAACCAGGCAAATAAAGAGATTTCGACGAGATACGATTTCAAGAACACCAAAAGCAAAATCACTTGGAATAAGAACGACTCTCAGATCATCATCAATGCTGATGATGATTATAAACTAAGAAGTGTTCAGGATGTGCTCCACACAAAGCTTGTTCGCCGCGGCATTGATCTTAAGGCGCTCCATTATAAGAAACCTGATGCGGCAATAGGCGGCACACTTCGCCAAACGGTCGATGTCCAGCAGGGCATAGATCCGGACAAAGCGCGCGAAATAAACAAGTTTATCAAGAACGCAAAACTTAAGGTACAGGTTGCAATAGAAGGTACAAAGCTTAGAGTTAGCGGAAAAAGCAAGGATGATCTCCAAAAGGTAATCCAGATGGTCAAAGAGCACGACTTCGGTTTACCGCTCCAGTTTGTTAACTACAGATAGGCGATGTGTAAGGGATGAGAAGCATTTTCAGCATACTGAAAGAAATTCTTTTTCGGTTTATTCCCCTCAATTTGCGCCAATAACAATGAAGATGATTGAAAAAACCGTCTTTGCCAATAGTAAGGGGTACAAACTCGTTTTGGGCTCCAGCCCTGGTCCCTGAACCCTGGACCCTGTATAATTCTATTCTGAGAGTTACTCTATAAGGAGGAAAATCGCAGTTTGTCTAAAAAAGCCACAGTTGTTACTTTAGGGTGCGCAAAAAATTCCGTAGATAGCGAGCACATTAAAGGATCGCTGGTTAAAAACGGTATAGCTTTGACCGAAGCCCCTGAAGATGCGGATTATGTTATCATTAATACCTGTGGGTTTATCGAGGCGGCCAAGCGTGAATCTATCAATGCCATACTAGAGGTAGTTGAGCTTAAGAACTGCGCACAACCGAAGAAGGTTATAATTACCGGTTGCCTTGCTCAGAGGTATCACGATGAACTCGCTGAGGAAATCCCCGAGATCGATGTATTGGTAAGCTTAGCTAGAGAATGGGATATAGCTGAAATGATCAATACCGGAGAATTTAAGAGCGATAGGGCAACGCAGCCATCCCGTAATTTCTTGGATTATCCGGAACGGTTGCTTTCAGGGTTGCCTTACGCCTACCTGCAAATAGCAGATGGTTGCGATAATAGATGCTCTTATTGTGCAATTCCTCTAATACGGGGCAGGTACAAAAGTAAGCCTCTAGAAAGGATAATTATGGAGGCGCGTCAGCTCGATAACAGCCAGGTAAGAGAGATCAACCTCATCGCTCAGGATACCGGTAGGTATGGTTATGACCTTTATGGAAGGAAGAGGATGATCGACTTGCTTGATTCGCTTACGGGTCTTAATAACATAAAGTGGATACGACTGCTTTACCTCCAACCATACACCATAGATGATGAGCTAATCAATGCGATAAAAAGGAACAACCTTATCGTGCCATACCTTGATATCCCGTTCCAGCATGCAAGCCATAGAGTATTAAGGGCAATGAACCGGAATGGGGCAGGATCGGATTATCTTGCCCAGATTGCCTGGCTCCGCCGGTCCATTCCCGAAATAACGCTCAGGACAACGATAATTGTCGGCTTTCCTGGCGAGACAGATAACGATTTTGGCGAGCTAATCGAATTCGTCAAAAATGCCCAATTGGATTACCTTGGCGTTTTCGAGTACTCGGCTGAAGAGGGAACTGCAGCGGTAAATTTGGGTAATCAAGTTCCTAAAGATACCATAAAAGAGAGATATCACCAACTAACTGCTTTGCAGGATTTAATAAGCCAGAGTCGAAGTGAGAATAGAATCGGTAGAACTTTTGATGTACTTATCGAGAGGGAGGTAGATTCAGAGAGAGCCCTGTTTGAGGGTAGGGCCTGGTGGCAAGCGCCAGAGGTAGATGGTTTTACCTATGTAACCGGCGAATTAAAACCTGGTGAGATAGTCAAGGTTACCCTAGATAAATTTGATGGTTGTGACTTCTATGGGAGGTTGGTGAGTGGGCTTAGCAAATAAAATTACAATTGCTCGCATACTCTTAGTCCCCATATTTATGGGATTTTTACTTGCAGCCCCTCAGCCAATAGGATCCTATATCGCAGCGGCCATTTTTACAATTGCCGCTATTACCGACACGGTAGACGGCTATATTGCAAGGAGTCAGGCGCAGGTTACTATCTTTGGGAAGCTGCTCGATCCGCTTGCTGATAAATTGCTGGTATCAGCGGCACTAATCTCCCTGGTTCAACTAGGGCAGCTTTCAGCCTGGGTTGCGGTGTTAATTATAGCCCGTGAGTTTGCCGTCACCGGATTGCGATTATTGGCCCTAGCGGAGAACAAAGTCATTCCAGCAAGCTGGTGGGGACGGGCAAAAACCGTCTCCCAGATAATTGCTATTATAATTATTATGATCGGTACCCCGATTTACATATTCGGCAAATCTTTAGGCTGGTTACTTATATCGATCGCCCTAATACTAACGATTTTATCAGGAGTAGATTATTTCGCTAAGTCATGGAAGATTTTATATCAACCACGTGAACTAAGAGGTTAGGACCGTGCAGTATCAGATCATAACGGTCGGTTCCGAGCTAACACTCGGCTTATCGATAAATACAAACGCGCCATTCATCTCTAAAAGGCTAGGGCAGGAGGGTTTCACCTGTAGCCGGCATATAAGCGTACCTGATGATATAAGATCAATTGCCAGATCAATTACCGAATCGCTTGGGCAGGGAGATGGTGTCATAGTTACAGGGGGACTAGGACCGACTGTGGACGATGTAACGAGGGAGGCTATCTGCGAGTCCGCAGGCTGCCAACTTGAATACCAGCCATGGCTGGCGCGGGTTATCGAAGAAAGATATGGCAAACGATCTGTACCGCTTCCGCAAATTACATACCGACAAGCCTACCTTCCCACCGGTGCTAAAGCAATAATTCCAACAATAGGGAGCGCACCGGGCATTATTCTAGAAAGAGATGATAAATTTATCATCTCCCTCCCGGGAGTGCCCAGGGAGATGGGATCAATGCTCGAGTATGACATCGTGCCCTGGCTGCGCTCAAAATTCCAGCGAGATGAGGCCTACAAGGTAAGGGTTTTAAGGACTACCGCAAAATCAGAAGCATCGCTTCAGGAAGCGGTCGGGGATATAGTAGACTCCTTGCACAATATATCTGTCGGAATCTTGGCATTTCCGGGCGAAATACAGCTTCAACTTCTTGCAAAGGGTCCGGACGAAAGAATAGTTGATCAAATTATAAAAGAAGCAGAATTGCAATTTCTCGATCGTTTGGGTAATATCATTTTCGGATTTGATGAACAGACTATTGAGGAGGTTGTCGGGCGCCTCCTTAGAAAGAATGAACTCACACTCTCCCTAGCAGAATCATGCACGGGTGGCCTAACAGCCAAGAAAATAACAGATATACAAGGTAGTTCAGATTACTTTTTTGGGGGCGTTATATCCTATAACAATGATGCAAAAAGATCGTTGCTGAACGTATCCAATCAAACCCTGCTCAGGCATGGAGCGGTAAGCGCTGCAACAGCTCTCGCAATGGCTTTCGGGGTTCGGGAGAAGTTCGGCTCGGATATCGGATTAGGCATAACAGGAATAGCCGGACCTACCGGGGGCACACCCGATAAGCCGATCGGCTTAGTCTATATAGGTTTATCGCACCAGACAACTAGTTATAGCAACAGGTATGTCTTTTTTGGCTCCCGTGATATCGTAAGGCTTAAAAGTTCACATGCAGCCCTTGATATGCTCCGTTATTATATCCTCGATAACTTCGAGCAAGTAGGAGGAGATGTGTCCTGATACTGCGTCTCTTTGTCGGCATTGAGCCATCCCTCCGGGTTAAGCATTCGCTTTATGATATATCTACAATACTTAAGTCCAGCCTGGATGGCGCTCGATGGATATCTCCGCACAATATACACCTCACGCTTAAGTTTTTAGGCCCAACACCCGTAGAAAAGATCGATGATATTATGAACGCGATAGAAAGGGGAACCTTGGGCTTTAGGAAGTTTTCCTTTTCGCTTGGGCAGCTTGGCGGATTTCCCAGCGTTAACCGGGCGCGGGTGCTCTGGGTCGGTGTACGGCACGGAGAATCGGAGTTGATACAGTTAAGCCAGACTATCGATAAGGCTCTCGCACCCCTGGGGTTTAAACCTGAGGATAAGCAGTTTAAACCCCACATAACCCTTGCCCGATTAAAAGCTCCGAAATCGATTGCAGACGCCATATCCAGCGTACCTACCGATTCATTTTTCGGTAGGTTTGTGAATGTTGACGGTATAACGATATATCAAAGCCGGTTAAAGCGCTCTGGAGCCGAATACGAATCGCTAAGATATATACCGCTACAAGGATAGCTACAAGGATAAAATTTATATTTTATCCTTGCTATATTGGCGCCTATATGTTAAAAGATTAATAGTTTTGTGCTTTTGCACATTTCAATAATGCGAGCTCACGCACAGCTTCGCTGCTAAGGTACATCATTATGGTGAATAGTTTCTACATAATATCTTGACAGCGAACACTTGTTTGTGTAGCCTAGAAAAGAAGTCTTCTTTATTTACCGAGAGCCATAGGAGGATACATGGACCGTGATAAGGTAATTGAGATAACTAAGGAGCAGATAGAGCGAAAATATGGAAAGGGTTCACTGATGAGACTTGGCGAGCATCCAGCAAGGATGGATGTTTCAATTATTCCAACAGGAGCGCTCGCAATCGATATCGCGCTTGGCATAGGCGGAGTTCCAAGAGGCAGGGTAGTAGAAGTATATGGTCCTGAGTCCTCCGGTAAAACAACACTCGCCCTTCATATCATAGCAGAGGCCCAAAAAACGGGGGGCGTAGCGGCGTTTATCGACGCCGAACACGCACTAGACCCGGTCTATGCCAAAAAGCTCGGTGTAAGCACGGAGGACCTTCTTATCTCCCAACCAGATACCGGCGAGCAGGCTCTAGAGATTGCTGAGATGCTCGTGCGATCAGGTGCGATAGATGTGGTCGTAATCGATTCGGTTGCAGCACTCGTCCCAAGGGCAGAGATTGAGGGGGAGATGGGCGATTCACATGTTGGCCTGCAGGCGAGGCTTATGAGCCAGGCCTTAAGAAAATTGGCCGGGTCGATAAACAAATCGAGAACCACGGCAATATTCATTAACCAGTTAAGGGAAAAGATCGGTATTATGTTTGGTAACCCCGAGACTACCCCTGGTGGTAGGGCGCTTAAATTCTACTCCTCAGTCAGGATTGATGTTCGTAAGGTTGATTCAATAAAGCAGGGCACAGAGATTACCGGCAACAGGATTCGTGCAAAAATCGTAAAGAATAAAATGGCGCCGCCATTCAGACAGGCCGACTTCGATATAATGTTTGGCGAGGGGATATCAAAAGAAGGAAGCATCCTTGATCTGGCGGTGGATAACAGTATCGTTCAAAAAAGCGGCTCGTGGTATACATATGATGAGGAACGGCTTGGCCAGGGTCGTGAGGCAGCAAAGCAGACGCTAGCCGATAACCTAGAGCTTACCGCTGAGATAGAAACAAAAGTAAGGGAAAAAGTCGGTTTGATAAAGAGTGAAGCTAATAACCAGGCGGAGGGTGACATATAGATCCCAGGCCAATGCGACCAACTAGACTATTTACTATTACATCCCTCACCAAGCAGGAGAAGAGGCCGTGGCGGACCTCAATCTTCATTTCGTAAGCTTAGTCAATTTTTACTTAGACGCGGATTTAGTCCTTCTACCGTCTATGATGTGTGCAAGAGAATACTGTAGCGATACATGTTCATCCGCTGGACATCAAATTCCTTGACACCAAATTTTCGTAACTATAGTATGGTATTGTACTTTGTTGTTATTGGCAAAAATGCTGCACTTTGCTAAAAACTTTTAGTTTTTACATAAATTGTCAAAAAACTAAAGACGGTTTTTTCTGTTTGCGATCAATCCAGCTTTAATTTTTGATTGGGTTGACTGATTCTATCTAGCTTAGTGCGGGATTTTTGCCGAGCGATAGCTCGGCATTTTTATTTGTGGGAAGGAGGCAGCAATGGATCCAGTGATCGTATTTGTTATAGCTGTAATAGCAGCTGCAGTCGGCGTCGCAGGCGGATATTTAATGCGGCGTATGTCTGCAGAAGCAAAAATTGCCTCCGCCGAGGAAGCTGCAGAACGAATATTATCTGAAGCAAAAAAGGAAGCAGAGTCAAAGAAGAAAGAGGCTTTAATTAATGCCAAGGATGAGATTCATGCGCTCCGCTCAGAGGCTGAGCGAGAGTTGCGCGACCGGCGGAACGAACTTCAGCGAACAGAGAGACGCCTCAGTCAAAAAGAAGAGTCTCTCGATGCAAGATCAAACGCTCTAGACAAGAGAGAGCGGTCACTAGTCGACCGCGAGAAGGATATGTCCAGAATTGAGAGCGAACTTACCGAGATCTATGAGAAAGAGTTGAGGCTGCTAGAGCAGATAGCGGGTCTTTCGGCAGATGAAGCTCGTCAATTACTCTTTAAGAGGATTGAAGACGAGACAAAACACGAAGTAGCGATGATGATTCGAGATATTGAATCTAAAGCGAAGGATGAGGCAGAGAAACGCGCAAGAAACGTTATCACACTTGCCATCCAGCGCTGTGCAGCTGATCATGTCGCGGAAACCACCGTCTCAGTTGTACCATTGCCAAATGATGAGATGAAGGGGAGAATAATCGGAAGAGAAGGCCGTAACATCAGGACCTTTGAGAACCTCTCGGGTATCAATCTGATAATAGATGATACGCCGGAGGCAGTAATTCTTTCCAGCTTTGATCCGGTCAGAAGAGAAATTGCAAGGCTTGCGCTAGAAAGATTAATCGCAGATGGGCGTATACATCCAGCAAGAATTGAGCAGATGTATGAGAAAGCACGTGAAGAAGTAGAAGCACATATCAGGGAAGTCGGCGAACAGGCAACGTTCGATACCGATATCCATGGCCTACACCCTGAACTTGTCAGGGTGCTCGGAAGGCTCAAGTACAGAACGAGTTATGGTCAGAATGTATTGCAGCATTCTATCGAGGTAGCGCACTTGGCTGGCATAATGGCGGCCGAGCTGGGTGCAGATGTAAAGCTCGCGAGAAGGGCGGGGTTACTGCACGATCTTGGCAAGGCCATCGACCATGAAGTTGAAGGGCCGCATGCCGTTATCGGCGCAGAACTCGCTAAAAGGCTTAGTGAGCCGAGTAACGTTATGCACGCTATAGAGGCACACCATGGTGATGTGGAACCTAACTCAATTGAGGCGGTCCTAGTGCAGGCGGCCGATGCCGTCTCGGGTGCCAGACCAGGGGCTAGAAGAGAGACGCTTGAGAGTTATATTAAGCGACTGGAAAAGCTCGAAACCATCGCAGAGTCTTACTCTGGAGTTGAAAAATGCTATGCGATGCAGGCCGGACGAGAGCTACGCATAATGGTTAAACCAGAGGATCTCGATGACCTTAATGCTAATATGTTGGCCCGCGATATAGCAAAGAAGATTGAAAGTGAACTAGAATACCCCGGCCAGATCAAGGTGATTGTAATAAGAGAACATAGAGCTGTCGAATATGCTAAGTAACCTTAAGTTACTCGAGTGAAACAAAGGCAAAAATTGGAGGTCTTTTGACCTCCAATTTTTTCCGGAGCAATAGAATATCGAACCACCACCCATTTACCGCTGTTGAGTAACACTATTTGTAGGCGATAATCAATAAACTAACAAATTAGGAATACTAATGTTTGACAAATAGGGCTTTCCATAGAAGAATATACCTAGAATATGCAATGTTAGCGCTAGGTTTTAATAATGTTAGAGAGTGAAAATAACCCTTTGCTTAACTTCGTAGCGAACCTAACCGGCAATCAGTACCTAAAAGTCGAGGAAGACCTTGGACAGGGATTTGTCCGCCTCAACGTAAGCGAAGCAGAAAGACGCCAAGCCAAACACGATATCCAATCAATGGAGGATATCGTCCTAGAGATGCTCAGGAATTCCCGCGACGCCGGTGCCTCAAAGATCTTCATCGCCTCCACGAAGGAAGAGAACCTTATACGAAAGGTCACGATAATCGATGACGCCGACGGTGTCCCGGCCGAACTCCACGAGAAGATATTTGAACCCAGAGTTACCTCTAAGCTCGAAAATATCATAACCGATCGTTATGGTATTCATGGAAGAGGTATGGCGCTCTTCTCTGTAAAACAGGTTGCCGATGAGGTTAAACTGGTTTTTTCTGCCCCGGGTAGGGGCAGTGTATTTAAAGTTCAGGCGAGCACTGGACTCCTGAATGAAAGAAAAGATCAATCTACGTACCCAGCTATAAAGTATAGGATTGGGGAGCCGATAATAATACGAGGACCACACAATATCATAAGGACGGTGCTCGAATTCAACCTTGATCACCGAGAGCTTATGATATATCTCGGATCGCCATCAGAAATATTGACAACCATATATCATCTCAGCACTACGGATGGAGACGCTGAGGAGGCCGATGAGATCCAGGATTTGAAAATTTGGCGATGCGTAAAATCGATTAAGTCAGCCACAGTTCTGGCGGATATTGCTGAACGAAGGCTCGGGTTAAAGGTCTCCGTTAGGAATGCTCAGCGTATAATGAGCAACAGGGTCGGCATTCTTAAAACAATGCTTGAAACGCTTAGTATGCAGGAAGGGCATAGTGAGCCCGAAAGAAAGAAGGTTGATCTGCTTAAGCCCGAACCGCTTGCAAGGCGGCTATCTCAGGAAGATCTTGGACATATTGCAAAACTTTTCAGTAGTGAATTTAGGGCAATAGGCGATAAATATTTCGTTGAAATATCCGGGACGCCCGATGTTCAAGCCGAGAAAGATTGTTTAAAAGTAACGATTAAGCTACAATCAAAAGGTAATTAATTACAATATTTGCAAAATATTAGCAGGAACGAAATGAATAGTGCCCAACTTATATATCACTTGCAACATTAGCACTTACACATACGCCGCTAAGGAGGACTAAATGGAAGTACTAAAAGTTTCATCAAAATCATGCCCAAATTCCGTTGCCGGAGCTCTAGCTGGTGTTATTAGAGAGCGTGGAACAGCAGAAATGCAGGTAATCGGGGCAGGGGCTTTAAATCAGGCAATTAAGGCTATCGCTATTGCCAGGGGTTTTGTGGCGCCCGGTGGTATAGACCTCATATGTATACCTGCTTTTACTGACATTGCAATTAATGGTGAGGAGCGGACCGCTATTAGGCTCATTGTAGAGCCAAGATAGCAACCGCTAAAAACGCTTAGCATCAACTTCACTACTTTTTATGGAGCTAAAAGGCGACTGCGCTATATAATTATATAGCGCAGTCGCCTTAAACATTCGCCCATAAAACAGGTAGCATCAATAAGGTAAAAGCTTTTAAAACTTAATAAGAGGAGTTGATATGTCGGCTGATCTACATATACATACAACCGCTTCTGATGGCAGCATGAGTCCAAAGCAGGTCATAGAGATGGCATTCAAATTACGTTTAAAATCAATTGCAATTTCCGACCATGATACAGTTGACGGGATTGATGAAGCGCTGGCTTCCAGTAAGAAACTCGGAATCAAAGTAATACCGGCCATTGAACTCAGCTCAATTTATAATAGCCGGGATATTCATATCCTCGGCTTTTTAATTAATCACAAAAACCTTAAACTACTGGAATCTCTCAGGAGCTTAAGGGAGGCCCGGCTGGAACGCGCCGAATGGATAGCAGAGTGCCTACAAAAACAAGGCCTTGATTTAAGCTTTGATGAAGTAATGGAAACAGCAGGTAAAGCATCCGTGGGTCGTCCCCATATCGCAAGGCTACTAGTTGAAAAAGGATATGTCTCGGGGTTCTCTAATGCATTCATCAAATATCTGAGGCGCGGTGCGCTATGCTTTAAAGAGAAGTTTGTTTATCCAGTGGATAGATCAATAAGTATTATACATGAGGCTGGTGGAATCTCCATCTTTGCCCACCCGGGCCTGGCACACCTGGATGAATATATCGATAAATTTATCGATATGGGACTTGATGGGATAGAGGCTTTCCACCCTGAACACCCGGCCCAAGATATAGAGCGTTACATAAAAGTAGCGCACGATAAGGGTTTGCTTATCACAGGCGGATCCGATTGCCATGGCCCTTTATCTACACATGGGCTCAGGTTGGGTACAGTTTTCGTCCCGGATGAGGTTGTCGATAAGTTGGAAGAATACCGAAGAGTTAGTAGATTATAGAGTAGGGCAACCAATCTCTTCCTTTACACTGGCTTTTTAGTGCGCATTTGTTACAATAACTGCCATGAAGAAGTTCCATATCACAACGTTTGGATGTCAGATGAATAAGCATGATTCCGAACGCATGGCCGGGCTTTTAGTCGAGCGCGGGTACTCGCAGAGCGATAGCTCCGACGATGCGGAGATCATCGTATTTAATACCTGCACCGTCAGGAAACATGCAGAGGAGCGGTTCTTTGGAAACCTCAATAACCTGAGATCAGCTAAGAAAGCCAACCCTAACCTTATAATCGCCGTTGGCGGTTGCGTTGCGCAGGCGGAACGCGATCGTATATTTAAGAAAGCGCCTCATGTAGACATAGTCTTCGGCACACATAATATGCCGAATCTCGGCCATATGGTCGAGTCGATAGAGAGCGGGAGAAAGGCGATCTGCGATATTGTGGAAGAGATTGAGATTATGCCGACTGCTGTTCCGAGTATCCGGGAGAAGGCATACCACGCCTGGGTTCCGATCATAATCGGCTGCAATAACTTCTGTAGCTACTGTATCGTTCCCCATACGCGGGGTAGAGAGACAAGTAGGTATATTGAGGACGTCGTCGGCGAAGTTGAGCGATTGGTCTCAGGGGGGGTCATTGAGATAACTCTTCTTGGGCAAAACGTTAATTCGTATGGACGTGATATATACGGCAGAAGCTGGTTCGCAAAGCTTCTTATTATACTAAACGAGATCCCTGGCCTGCGTCGCATTAGGTTTACTACATCTCATCCTAAGGACCTAGCCGATGATACTATTGCTGCAATTGCCAGCGGGGAGAAAATATGCGAGCATATTCACCTCCCAGTCCAGGCAGGATCAAACAGCATTCTGAAGGCGATGAACAGGAAATATACTAAAGAGGGATATCTTGAGACTGTTGAGAAGATTTACAAAGCAATGCCTGGGGTAAGTCTTACAACTGATATAATGGTAGGATTCCCGGGTGAGACCGAGGAGGACTTTCTGCATACCCTGGATATAGTGGAGAAGGCCAGGTATGATTCGGCTTTTACATTCATATTCTCGCCAAGGGAAGGCACACCGGCCGCCAGAATGGAGAACCAGGTGCCGGCGCCAATAAAATCTGATCGGTTTGACAGGCTTATCAAACTTCAAAATAGAACAAGTCTTGAGAAAAACCAGGAACTTACCGGCAAAGATGTCGAAGTCTTTATAGAGGGTGCCAGTAGAAAGAACGAGAACGTTTTAACAGGGCGTAGCCGGACGAACAAAGTGATCAATTTTGTAGGATCAAAGGATTTAATTCATTCGGAAGCCCTCGTCCATGTAAAAGAGGCGCATACCTGGTATCTGTCGGGTGAAATAAAAGAGGTCTTGGTTAGGTAGCAAGATTGGGGGATAATATGCCAGTTGTTATCGGTTGCTTGATGCCTCATCCACCGATTATTGTTCCTGAGGTTGGGAGAGGTAGCATCGATCGCGTTGAGTCCACTGTTCATGCGATGGAAAGCATATCCGAGGAGGTCATGAGGGCAAACCCAGAAACGCTTGTATTTATATCCCCTCATAGTGCTGGTTTTGCCGATAGCTTCGCGGTTAAAGCAGACCCCACGCTTGTGGGATCTTTCGCCAATTTTGGCGCAGCTAATATCGCCTTTTCAGTTCAGAACGACCTTCAACTAGTAGAAGCGCTGTTAATGGCTGCCAACAGCTACGAGCTATCGATGACCAAAGTTGGTTCAGGTTACGTAAAACTTTTTCAATCCGGTGAGCTTGACCATGGAGCGCTAGTACCGCTTTATTATCTCAGAAGGCATGTTGACCTTCCAATCATCTTGCTCTCCATAAGCTACGGAGGTTTCGATGAGCATTATTCTCTGGGTGTTGCCATACAGAAAGCATCGGATTCAATTCCCAAACGGGTAGCGTTTATTGCAAGCGGTGATTTATCCCACAGATTAATTCCGGGGGCACCGGCAGGTTACAATCCAAGAGCGATTGATTTCGATGCTAAAATTGATGAAATCTTTGATACCGGCTACTTTAATGAACTTGTTGAGTTAGACCCCTCGCTTATTGATGCGGCGGGCGAGTGCGGGCTACGCTCTATATATGCGTTAGCCGGGGCATTTAATGGTTTTGATGTGCGAACAAAGATTTACTCCTATGAGGCTCCCTTCGGGGTGGGATACATGGCTGCCGCCGTGTATCCTGGCGAGCCCTCTCCCGAACGTGACCTCTACACCATTGAGGTCGAGGATCTCCCACCGGTCGCGCCTAGCCCAAGCGAGCCGGTAAAGCTTGCCATGTACAGCCTCGACCAATACTTTAAGCAGGGGCATCCAATCACACCGCCCGTCGATACGGCGGCCGAGCTCCTTGAAAAACGAGCTGGTGTATTCGTCTGTCTTAAAGTAGATGGTAACTTGAGGGGTTGTATAGGCACAGTACAGCCTACTCAGGCAAATGTAGCCGAGGAGATCATAACCAATGCTATTCAAGCGGCCGAGGCTGATCCCCGATTCCCTCCGATATCAATAGATGAGTTACCGCTACTCCAATTCATCGTCGATATATTAGAAGAGCCGGAAAAGGTAGAATCTAAGGGTCAGTTAGATCATAAAACGTATGGGGTTATTGTCAGGCGTGGCTATAAAGCCGGGCTGCTCCTGCCCGATGTTGAAGGCATTAATTCGGTAGAAGAGCAGCTCGCGGTTGCAAAGCGTAAGGCTGGAATTTTACCCCATGAAGAGGCTGAGATTTTCAGGTTTAGGGTAACGAGATATGAATAATTGAGACCGAAAAACAACAGCGGTGATGGATATTTCAAAAACAAAACTCGTGGCGATTGTCGGGCCGACCGGGGTCGGCAAAAGCGATGTGGCGATAGAGCTTGCAACGCAAATCGGCGGGGAGGTGATTTCCGCAGACTCGATGCAGGTCTATAAGGGTATGGATATCGGCACGGCCAAGGTAACACCGGACGAGATAGGAGGCGTGCCGCACCATCTTATCGATATCATCGACCCCGCTGAGCCTTTTAGTGTCGCCGAATATCAAAAAATGGCCAGACAAACAATAGATAAGATAACTATGCGGGGGAAGATACCCGTTCTTGTTGGTGGCACCGGCTTATATATCAGAGCCACAATCGATAAGCTAGAATTCCCAGCGGGAGATATATCATCAGAGGTTAGAAAAAGGCTTGAGCAAAGGGCACGTGACGAGGGACCGGCTGAATTATATAAAGAGCTGGTGGAAAAAGACCCGGCCGCCGCCGGGATCGTTCATCCCAATAACACGCGACGCATTATTAGGGCGCTTGAAGTTATCGAACTCACGGGGCGCCCATTCTCCGACGTGCACCGTTCTTGGAAAGAACGCAAATCGATCTATAACCTGGCGATGTTTGGCCTGATCATGGATCGGGAGAAGTTACGCAAGCGGATCAACCAGCGGGTGGATTTGATGATTGAGGCTGGTTTGCTTGATGAAGTGAAGGCTTTAGTATCGGCAGGGTATGAGGGATTTTTGACATCCCAGCAGGCCATAGGGTATAAAGAATTGATTGGATATCTAAAGGGTGAGATATCATTAGAAGAAGCGACCGATGCCATCAAGGCCTACACAAGGCAATATGCTAAGCGACAGCTAACATGGTTTAGGGCTGATCCCCGGGTGAAGTGGATCGATGTTACTGATAAGTCGGTTGATGCAGTGGTCGAGGAAATATTGACTGAGCTAAAGAAGACCGGCTTTATCCCGAAAGGATAGCGATGCTACTTAACTTTGCTAAATATGAAGGGCTCGGCAACGATTTCATCATTATAAATGATATGGGTGGTGCAATTTCACTTAGCCCAGATCAAATCGCACGGCTTTGCAATCGTAACTTTGGAATAGGTGCCGACGGGTTGATTTTCGCTCGCCCATCAGCTTTAGCCGATTTCTTCATGGATTACTATAACTCAGATGGCTCGATAGCTGAGATGTGTGGCAATGGCATACGCTGTTATGCCAAGTATCTCACAGATGAATGGCTGACAAACAAATCAACGATAAGTATTGAGACAAGGGCTGGGGTCAAAACCATAGATCTCGTAGTTGATAATGGCAATATAATCGGTGCAAGGGTAGACATGGGCGAGCCGATCCTTGAGGCATCAAGGATTCCGCTAGTATCAAACGAGGAACGATTTATCAACCAACCTCTAACGATTGATAGCTCTACCATTTATGCAACCTGTGTTTCTATGGGCAATCCCCACTGTATCATATTTGTAGAAGACCTTAGGAAAGCGCCTGTGCTCATCCTAGGGCCCAAGATTGAGGGAAGTGAGCGCTTCCCCCAGAGAACAAACGTAGGGTTCGCCCAGGTTGTCGGGGAAAACGAGATCGCGCTTCGCGTCTGGGAGCGCGGCTGCGGTGAAACTCTAGCTTGCGGCACCGGCGCCTGCGCAACCCTTGTAGCGTGCGCCCTAAACAACAAGACCGATCGAACGGCCACCATCCACCTACCGGGCGGAGATCTTAGTATCACCTGGGGTGAAGATAACCATATAATAATGCAGGGACCGGCAGCCAGGGTATTTACCGGATCCATTGATGTCAAGTAGGCGCATATAATTAGAGGAGGATAAAGCGTAATGAAACTTGCAAGGCGGATTGATAACCTTCCACCATATGTATTTGCAGAGATCGATAAGCGAGTTGCTGAAAAAAGGGCTCAAGGTATTGATGTCATAAGCTTAGGAATCGGTGATCCCGTTGAGCCAACCCCTAAAAATATCATCGATAAACTATGCGAAGAAGCCAACAATCCTGCGAATCACCGCTATCCATCTTATTTTGGGCTGTCTGCATTCAGAAGAAGCATAGCCGACTGGTATAAGAAACGCTTTAACGTAGATCTTGATCCTAACACCGAAGTATTGCCGCTCATTGGATCGAAAGAAGGTATCGCTCACATAAACCTCGCCGTTCTTGATCCAGGCGATACCACTCTTATCGCGGATCCTGGATATCCGGTTTATAACACTGGCACAATTCTTGCGGGGGTTAGCCCGGTTCACGTGCCACTGCTTGAGGAGAATGGTTTCCTGCCGGATCTCAGCGCTATCGATTCGAAAACGGTGAAAGATGCCAAGATGATAATGCTGAACTATCCCAATAACCCGACTTCGGCAACCGCAGACGACGCTTTCTTTAAAGACTTGATCGACTGGGCCCAGAAGAACCAGGTTATTATCGCGCACGATAACCCATACTCGGAGATAACCTTCGACGGCTACGTTGCACCTAGCTTTCTTCAGTTCCCCGGGGCAAAAGAAGTGGGTGTTGAGTTTCATTCCCTCTCCAAGACATATAACATGACCGGGTGGCGTATCGGTTGGGCATGCGGCAATACAAGGGTTATCGAGGCACTTGGCAGGGTAAAGACCAATATTGACTCGGGCATATTCAATGCCATCCAGTATGCCGGAATCGAGGCACTAGAAGGACCGCAAGATATTATCGATGAAATGTGCGGCATCTACCAGAGGCGACGCGATCTTATTATGGAAGCGCTTAATAAGATCGGGTTAAAAACACGCAAGTCACTGGCTACGATATACGTATGGGCCAAAGTACCGGATGGCTACACATCGGCAAGCTTTGCGACCTACGTTCTTGATAAGGCAGGTGTTATAGTATCGCCCGGCAATGCATATGGCCCATCGGGCGAGGGCTATATAAGAATATGCCTGAGCGTAAAGGATGATAGGTTGGTTGAGGCGCTCGATAGAATCGAAAGTTTAATATAGTCAGGAAAATTTCGCCAAATGTTGCAGATCCTGGTATGCGACCATCATTTGCTGGGTGTTATACTCCCCATTGGTCTTATACGTTGGTGCTAAGTGTCATGATTCGACTTATTCTACAGCGGTTTTAATTTATCGCTGAAGCTACTGCAATATCCAGATTGAAGGTATAATAATTTTATTATCATAACTTCGGCCATCACAGAGATTAACGATGGCTTATTTGATAGGAGAGGGAACAGGCATTAAGGAGATAGCAGCAAGTAATATAAGGAAAGCTGAGAGGGCCGTTATCGTTGGAATCCAGCTTGGGGCCGAATCGGATTGGGAAGCTGAACAATCCCTCAACGAGCTCGAACAACTCGCCTCAACCGCAGGTGCAGAGGTGATAGCCCGGGTAAGACAGCACATGGAAAAACCTCATGTTCGGACTTATATCGGACCTGGCAAGGCTGAAGAGATCTGGCAAATCGCAAGGGCAGATGGTGCCCAACTTGTCATTTTTGATGTAGACCTCTCACCATCCCAACAAAGGAACCTTGAAGATATTACGCCAAAGCTTAAGATCATCGATCGCACCGGTATAATACTGGATATATTTGCACAGCACGCCCACTCCGCTGAAGGAAAACTCCAGGTTGAACTGGCACAGTTAAATTATCTTCTACCTAGATTGAGGGGTATGTGGCAACACCTCGAAAGACTAGGCGGCGGCATCGGCACCAGGGGGCCGGGTGAGACCCAGCTCGAATCAGATAAGCGTATGATGAGGAAGCATATACAACGGCTCACAAAAGAGATCGAAGAGTTGAAGAAGAATCGATCGGTGCGGCGGAAAAGGCGTCAAAAGCAGGGCGTGTTTAATGTTGCCCTAGTGGGATATACAAATGCGGGTAAATCGACGCTTTTGAATGCACTTACCGGATCAGACGTGCTGGTTGAGGATAAGCTGTTTGCAACGCTTGATTCAACAACACGACGCCTAAATACAGACCATATAAAAGAGATCGTTATCTCAGATACCGTGGGCTTTATTAAAAAATTGCCACATCAATTAATTGCCGCATTCAGATCGACTCTTGATGAGGTAAGAATGGCCGACCTGCTTCTTCATGTTGTAGATGCAAGTCATCCTCAAATGGAAGAGCAGATAAAGGCAGTTGAAGATGTTCTAAAAGCCCTGGAGATCGATAACAAACCACAGATTCTGGTCTTCAATAAGATAGACCTTATTGGCGATATTGATCGCGCAAGATTGCGCAAGGTTTATGCAGATAGCGTACAAGTATCTGCGGCACAGGGCATGTGGCTCGATAGCGTTCGGGCGGCAATTGAGAAAGCAATTCGTAAGAAATTCGTCCGCCTGCGCCTCATAGTTCCATATTCAAGAGGTGCGATGCTCCGGAGAATCTATAGCTCAGGGATTGTTATCTCGGAAAGCCACACCCCTGAAGGCACCGATATCATCGCAGACATCCCAGAGGCAGATGCAGAAGAGTACATGGCTTTTACGGTGACAAGTAGCTAAGTCCGTATCACCCAAAAGGGTGATACTTACATATTCCTGATGGTTAAGCAGGACATATCTGTGGTGCTGTTAATCTAATTGCTTATTTAAGGTTGATTAGTGCAGCTAAACTATCTAGTATATTCTAGTATATAATAGTACACTCACCACACGCAGATGGAGGTTGCGATGGCAAAAAAACAGAAAGTAAAGAACGACTCGTCAATCAAAGGTGTCGGCCTTGGAGAACTTGAGGCATGTATAATGCAGATTATCTGGCAGCGAGGAAGGGTTACAGTAAAAGATGTTTTCATCGATATATACCCTAAACGCCGTCTTGCTTACACAACGATCATGACAGTAATGCGCCGTCTTACCGAAAAGGGTATCCTCGAGCAGGATAGAAGCACAAGGACCTACTTTTACACCCCGAAGGTCGACCAAGAGAAAATGGCGTTGGTCATCGTTGAAAACGTTCTCAATAAGGTCGTGAGCGGATCACCTGTCGACCTTCTCATCAGCATAATCGATAGTAGCAAACTATCGAAGAGCGAACTCAAGGCATTTGAGCTGGAGCTAGCTAATTCTACCATCTAGGCTCTTTTATCTTAACGATAGCACACTAGGAGATAGGGCCATCCGGTCAGTAAGTTAGCGTATAAGCTAAAACCTTAACCGCGAAAATTTTCGCTGAACGATGGGCAGGAGAGAGATCGTTTGACTAAAATTTTCTCATCAGGCCAATAACCTTCCCTAGGATGGTTACATTGGGGATGATTATCGGCTCCATTGATTTATTCTCCGGCTTTAGGATGATGCGATCGTCCTTCTTATAGAATTTCTTTACCGTAGCCTCATCACCTACAAGCGCAACAACAATATCGCCGTTATTCGCCACTGGCTGCTGACGGACTATCAGGTAATCTCCATCAAGAATGCCAGCATCTACCATACTCTCGCCCTTTACCCTGAGCATAAATGCTTTCTCGCCAGCAATCTCAGCAGGAAGGGCAAAGCTGTCTTCAATGTTTTCTTGGGCAAGAAGGGGTGTGCCGGCCGCGACTCGGCCAACCAAGGGCACATTCCGAACCTTATCCGGATTTATACCCTTGTTGTTGAGGCGAAAGTCGAGAATTTCAATGGCCCTTGGTTTAGTCGGATCACGCCTTATATATCTCTTTTTCTCAAGGGCCGCAAGGTGACTGTGGACAGTAGAACTTGATGTTAGACCAACCGCATATCCTATCTCCCTAACCGATGGCGGATAACCTCTCCTGCTGATCTCTGCAAGGATGAAGTCTAAGATTTGCTGCTGGCGCTTCGTCAAACCGCTACGTGACATACCTTCCTCCTTAAAACCGGATTAAAATACCTGCATTAAAGCCATTACTGATACCGGTGGGCAATGGCCTAATCGGTATGAATATATCACAAAAACACGTTCGACGCAAACACAGGTTCGCTTGGTTCAGAAGTGGGGCAATGCTATGAAAGATCGGTTAAGCAACCGGTTAAAATTTTTTAACTGTTCTAACCAGGGATTATTTTATCTACGCAAAACTTTCTTCCAATTTTGGGTTGAACCTACCATATATAGTGGTATACTTAAGGTACGCACTCAATATGTTGTGTATAAACCTGTGGATAACCGGTTAGTAAGGTGTAAGCGTGAAGTGCCCATACTGCGGTTTTACCGATTCGAAGGTTATTGATTCGAGGTTAAATGAGACTAGCAATATAACCAGAAGAAGACGTGAGTGCCTTGAGTGCAGTAGCCGATTTACTACCTTTGAAAAGGTAGAAGAAATACCGCTTACTGTAATTAAGAAAAATGGGGAGCGCGAACCATTCAGCAGGACAAAGCTGCTCGAAGGCATCTTAAGAGCGCTCGTTAAAAGACAGGTATCCAGGGAGCGAATAGAGCAAATTGTTGATGACATTGAAGGCAACTTAAGAAATGAGTTTAAGTATGAAGTAGCTTCGATAGAGTTAGGCGATCAAGTTCTTAGAGCACTGAAAGAGATAGATAAAGTAGCTTATATTCGCTTTGCCTCTGTTTACAGAGAATTCAAGGACCTAGAAGAATTTACCCAGGAATTGAAGAGGTTGAAATAATTAAAGCAGCAGCGAGGTTGAGATCATTACCATAATAATCAAATAACGGCCGTAGAGGTGGTAGAAATTAATGTATTCTGCTTCGCAGCACCGTACGTAGCTTAAACAGAGGCAAGGCGAGTTTAAAACTATTGGCGGTCTTAGAGGAGGTAGAATAAGGTATGCCCAAATTCATCACAGCAGCAGAAGCTGAGGTAGAAGTTGAACCGGATAGTAGAATTAAGCCTGAAAGAATAATCAACGTAGTCAAAACCCACCGCGAAGAGGGCGACGCGACCGACATAGCCCTCCTTGTTAGTACCACATCAAAATCCGAGATTAATATCTGGGATAAGTCCAAAATTGTCGATTCCCTCATCAAAGAGACGGGGGCTAGCGAGAGCTTAGCTAGCGAGATTGCCAATACCGTGGAGCGGAAGATATTTGACAGTAACTTCAGTTCTATTACAACCAGCATTATCAGGGAGCTTGTAGACCTCGAGCTTCTACAGAGAAACTTGACGATAATGCATAAAAAGCATTCCCACCTTGGTTTACCTATGTTCGACGTCGAGGAGATCATTAAGAATGCGAATAAGGAGAACAGCAATACAACCCATAACCCGGAATCAATCAACCTAACCCTTGCTGAGACAATCCTTAAGGAATTCGCGCTCAGGAAGGTATTTTCCGAGGATGTATCCCTTGCACACCTCATGGGCGATATACATCTACACGATTTAGGATTCATTATAAGGCCTTACTGCGGCGGCCATTCTCTTGAATACATCAAGAAATATGGATTGGCGCTACCCAACATAACCAGTACTTCAAAACCGGCGAGGCATCCGGAGGTTTTAATCGGGCACATGGTGAAGATGGCCTCAAGCCTGCAGGCGCACTATGCCGGTGCTGTGGGCTGGGAAGCGGTAAACATGTTCTTTGCACCTTATCTCATCGGTAAGAGCTACAAAGAGATTAAACAACTTGCACAGATGTTAATCTACGAGTTCAACCAGCTTGCCGGGGCCAGGGGCTCGCAAGTCACATTCACCGACTTCAACCTCTACTGGAATATTCCGAAGCATTTTACCGATACCCCAGCTGTTGGGCCAGGAGGCAAGCACACCGGAAAAACATATAGGGATTATGAGAAGGAAGCCCAGGCATTCCTTAAGGCAATGTTTGAGGTCTACCTCGAGGGTGATGCAAACGGGAAGACGTTTGTATTTCCAAAACCGCTACTTCATATCAGTGAAGACTTCTTTAAAACCGAAGGCTGGGAAGAATTTCTCGAGCTGGCATGTATTGTCGCATCTAAACAGGGTATCACCTACTTCGTCTTCGACCGCGGCGACGAAGTCACCGTTAGCCAATGCTGCCGCTTAAAGTTAAAACTTGGCGAGCAAGACCTAGAAGAGGCAAAGGCGCCTGAGAAGATGAGGTTCTCGGCGCTGCAAAACGTAACGATTAACCTGCCGAGAATCGCGTATAAAGCGCACGGCAACGATGAATTGCTTTTCGCCGAACTAAATAAGACGATGGAGCTCGTCGCCAAGGCGCATATCCAGAAGAAAGTGTTCATCGGTGAACTCATGGACCTTGGTGCAAGCGGTCCGCTGGCGATGCTGTGCTCAGCAAAAGATGGAGAATCATACCTCAGAATGGATAGGCTAACCTATCTCTGTGGGCTTTTAGGCCTGAACGAGATGGTGCAGGCCCATAAGGGCATGGAATTGCATGAATCCGATGAGGCGCTGAAGTTCGGTCTAAAGGTCGTTTCGCATATGAATCTAAAATGCAGGCAATTATCGGATCAATATGGCATAAAAATGGTTCTCGAGGAATCGCCGGCGGAGTCATCCGGCTATCGGCTTGCAAAGCTGGATATGAAATACTACCCGGAACAGACAAAGCGCGTTATAAAAGGAAATATCAGGACCAGCGAATACTACTACACAAACAGCATCCATGTATCGGTTGAGGCTCCTGTCGATTACGTTGACAGGGTGAGAAAACAGAGCTTGTTCCACCCATTGATTGAGGCCGGCGCCATCATACATATATGGCTAGGTGAAAAAGAGCCCTCACCAAAATCGATCGAGAGCTTCGTTCTTAAGACATTTAAAAATACATATGCGGAGCAGATAGCGTTCAGCCCTGAATTTACCGTTTGTGATTCTTGCAGGCGCACTTCAAGAGGTCTCTCCGTTGCCTGCCCGAGCTGTGGATCCGAGGATGTCTACGGCTTAACGCGCATCGTAGGTTATTACTCAAAAGTCCCTACCTGGAATAAAGGTAAAACGGGTGAGCTTACAGACAGGATCAGAACCGGACTGATTGTAGAGACGGGCGCCCCCGGCAACGGGTGCGGATGTTAAACTGGTTACCGGATTGCCAGGTGACCGGTTACCAGGGGACCGGGGAATGTGGGTAGAAGACGTGGGAGTAGTTACCCAGTGCTGTAGGGGCCGAGCCTGTCTCGGCCCTAAGGAATAGCACATAAGCTAAGATGTGGGTAAGAGATATGGCACTATCCTATGAATCACTAACTATGAACTACTAACTTTTGTATGATTGAGTAGGTGTGGATGCACTGGTGTCTGAGAAGATAAAAGTATTCTGGAAAACAGATTGCCCAAAGTGCCCAGCGGCTAAGGTGCTTGTGGCAGGCAGTTTAAACGCGGAGCTTTTTAACCTGGACGAGGTGGATGGTTTAGCAGAAGCGGCTTTTTATGGCATAATGTCGACGCCCTCCATCATCATAACCGATGATAGCGGCCAAGAGGTGGCATCTTGGAGAGGCGAGGTTCCCAGTAAGCAGGCTATAGAAAAATGGCTGTAAAGATTTTTAAAAGTTTTGGAATTAAGGGCATAGTGCCTCTTAGCATGCTCGATTGGGAAGGGCGCCTGGTGACGACAATCTTTTTGGGCGGGTGCAACTTTCGCTGCCCATTCTGCCATAATGCCCAGCTTGTTACCGGATATAAAGACCTTCCAGATATCCCTTGGGCCAACCTAAACGATACCCTTGCATCAAAAAGGGGGTGGGTAGATGGAGTTTGCATTACCGGAGGGGAGCCGACAATTAGCAGTAGTCTCGTCGATCTTGCACGCCATATTGTAAACCTCGGTTTCCAGGTAAAACTTGATACTAACGGGACCAGACCGGAAGTCCTTGAGAACCTAATCGATAACCAGCTTATCGGTGCGATTGCGCTCGATATAAAGACCAGCTTTCCGAGATATGCTGAAGCCACCCGAGTTCCCGACCTTTCGGGAAAGATAAGAAAGAGCATTAAGCTTCTCATAGAAGCCGAGGCAGAGGGAAAACTCGAGACAGAGTTTAGAACCACGGTAGTTCCGACAATAGCCGGACGCGAGGATGTGTTGTTCATAGCGGAATACCTCAGCGAAGCAGGAGCAAGGCACTATAGCCTGCAGCAATTCAATCCTAAGACAGTGATGCTGCCTTCTATTGCCACTATAAAACCATTTAGCCAAGATTTTTTGACCGATTTGGCGCAGGAAGTATCCCAGTTAGTGCCGACTTATTTCCGCGGTTAATTACCTCTACAGGTTAAACCAATTTCTGAATTACTGAGTCTGTAAATACATAACCATTTATAAGACAACCATTTCTGGATAGCTTTAGAGGTGAAATATTCCCTAGAGTATGCTACCATTGCATTAAATACTGCCAGCTAACGGAGTTGGTTATAGTTGGATGACTTAGATATGCCTATCCGCTATATGGAACAGCTCTCAGGTGAAGAGCAGCGCAGGCTTCATAAGATCACAAAATCGTGCTCAGAAGCCAATTACTGCCTGAATTGTTGTGTGCAGAAGTGCGCCGTCGCCGACTTCTTGCAATTGTTAAGCAAGAAAGCATCAAAAGAGAGAATCTTAAAATTTCTACACAACGCCAGCGACGAGAAGAAGGATGAACTCAGAGATAAACCCCTCTATTGCATGGAGCAAGGATTCTGCGCTCTCTACTGCATATCTGACTGCCCGATCGGTAAATTTGTAAGGGCATTAACTAGAGAACGTGCGCTCGGGCGCGATAATACAAGCGACCTTTACAGTAACGTTATCTCCTAAAGCCCATTTTCAGACAAGCTTAGTTTCCGAGATTGAGCACACTTCCTATGGCTTTAAGGAACTACAGCCCGCAAAGAATGCTGATTGGCAATTTACTATCCCTATCCGCGCGATCTTTTAGGTAACCAGCCAACAAATGCAGCAACTATTAATGCTGCACCGGAAGTAGTTAGAATTGTTTTAGTGGTATGACATGCCATTGCTGGATTCTTGCATACACCGATTCCTAGATGTGTAGGTATTATTATGACAGCTATGCCCAGTGCCCCAAGCATTAGCGAAAGACTGCCCCATCCATTTTTAGCTAATATAATTAAGAGACCATTAAAGGCTATCAGCAGTCCAAGAAACACCTCAGCAACTCCCATCCAATTGCACTTCATAGCAGCTGGCATCCCACTTTTCATTTCCATCATACCCGTGCAAACGTGAGCTAAATTAAATGGCGTTAACGCAATTACAATGCCAACAAGCACACCTACCGCTCCTACTAACTTCCAGACCCTTTCATTTCCCATCTGTTTACCCTCCATGTGTAAGTATTTTTATCTTTTTTTAATAGCCACTTTACTTAAAACAATCCCTGCTGCCAATAGCAAAGTAGCCCCGCAACCGCCACAAGAAGTACAGGCTCCCGCGCATGATCTAGTTGAAAAAACTAGAAAAGAACCACTAAGCAATCCTATGGCTATGCCATAAAATCGCTGGTGGATGCCGATTACCATTTTGCTTAACTGATTGATTATTTCTTTTACTATCAAGTTAAGCACCCTCTTTAATCCTTACCAGTCGCCTGAACAACCCCTGGAACCAAAAGCGTCATCTCGCTATCTACCCCGCGTGCATAACTGATCGCCCTATTGGGGCAAGCGGCTTTACACTCCCGGCAACCTATGCAAGCGTGATAGTTTCGATTGGGCCCTGGGTTCATCTTGATGGCCCACATGGGACAGCGCTCAGCGCAGGTGCCGCATTCGATGCATTTTTCAGGAATAAACCGCATTTTGTAAGTAAAGCCAAATTTGGCACCAACCCAGTGAAAGATGGATTGGGATGCCCCTACTGGGCAGACGTAGTTGCACCAACCACGACCGCCCTTGGTGAAAAGGCCAAAAATAACAAACCAGGTTAAGAAGGTTATTAACCCCGCACTAAAGGTCAGGTGATTAATCCCGCCGAAATTCCCAGCCATAAATGCTGTAGTTATGTCTTGAAGGGTAGCATATTGGCAATAGGCGCAGCTGATGTGCAGGCCGTAAAAGGAACTTGCAACAAAGCCAACCAGGAAACCATACCTGATGGCTGAAGGTTCGGTACTATTGCGCAAGTCAAGCTTAAACCGGTTGGGAATAATACGCCCTAAGAATTCAGGAACACCTCCGGCTGCGCACAACCAGCCACAGAATAGAGGTCCGAACAAAAATGCAACGAATACCAACACAAAAGTAGTGAGAAGTAGCGGGTTTTCCAAAAACCTGATCCAGTTAGCCGGTTGGACAGTCCACTCTACCGGGTGCAGCAAGCAGGTATCGCCACATGAAGCCTTTTGAGTGGCTAAAGATCCTGGCTTTCCCGTTACCCAAAAGCTCAACCGGGTCAATAAAGCAAATGGAGTAAAGAAAAGGATAAAACCCAGAAAGATGGTGCTTAGTCGCTTAAACCAGTGAAAAGATCTCAACGATCACACACTCCTTCACCGTGGCCTTCTGTAGACATCTCGCTATTTGATGTTTTAGAATTAGATATTTTAGAATTGGTTAACTTAATAGGGACATAAGCCAAAATACGTCCAGTATTCACATCGCTTATCTCCAATCCCCCGTTGTAAATGATCGCCTGTTGGCGATACTTCTGGGGTATGTGAAAGTATATTGAGAGCGGATACTTCATGCTCTCACCCGGTAAGAAAGGCCTGGCCACGGTTTTTGCGTTCTTATCCCAGGCTAGTTGCCGTGAATCCCAGGTAACTGGCAGTGAATTGTTTGCCAGAGAAAACTTTAGTTGTACCGGTTCGTTTCCCTCGTTAGTGATAGAGTTTGCTCTAACATGAATTGTCCAAGGCCGTAATACCTTCTTGGTAAAACCAAGGTCGGACAGGTCAACTGTTAGCGGCCAGCTTTCAGCTGCTTCTTCTGCCGCCGAATTCAAGCTGACCATAAAATTCGGCGCCTCCTTTTTCATCGTGGATTCGCGATAATAACCCGCCGTGATTATTAGCACAAAGCCCACGATCATGCTTAAAATGGTTATGGCTACTTTTGACTGCATACACACCGCCTTTACAATTTTATAAGTGACCCCTTTTTCTTAAACCGTTGGTGGCGACTTGTCGGTCCCACAACATTCCATTTTTACGTGGACTCTTTCCAATGCTTCGGAAAACGACAAAACTAAGCCGCCAAAACCTTTAACAAACCCTTCCGCATGCTCCTTTTTCCCAAAGGTGAGAACCTGCGGTTGGCAACAGCCGATATCTAACAACGCGTCCATAACAAAATAAGCCATCGGCGCACTGATGGTTGTATGAAATAAGAAATCATGACAGATCGCTTGGATTGCTTTATCCCCTAACTGCTGGTGACGAAGAAGACCGCAATGAGCACAACAAGTAGCTTCTACCTTGTTTTCTGGTAAAATCAGCCGGTATGACAGCCTACGATCGATCTTTCGGTGACAGAAGACGCAATCATTGCTTCCTGGTGCATGTTCAGGCTCCTTTCTGGCAATTGTGATTCCACCGAATGTTTTAATCACTATTCCTTCTTCAACCAGTGGTTTTATATCACGGTGAATCGTCATCTCGGAGACACCGAAAAGTTCGCTTAGTTCAGAGATCTTTATATTGTGCCGGGATCGGATCAGGTTTTTAATTCTTTCTCTACGCTCATTCGCTAACATCTTTTTTCACCAACCTGAGAAACAATGTTCTAACCCTAACAACCTATAACATACTGTAACAAACTATAACTAGCCGTAATCTATAGTATTCCGGTAGGACTTGTCAATAGGCGATTGCGATAAATATTATGAATTGTTGATTAATTTAGGGCCCCAATTGCTTATGCCTTATAACAAGTGGTTTAGGATAAGCATTAGGTTTTTTGGTGGATCAATTCACAGCTTGACAACAAAATAGGCAGTTGTTACAATTCAGACAATTGAAACAATTGTTACGATGTTAAAAATTCCTATTGAAACTATATGTAATCTAGCTATACTTTAAATAGTAGAAGATATAAGCGTAATGTGCCAGCAGAGACTATCATATCCCGTAAGAGGACTTCTATAATATCCGAAGGAACGGCATACTAAGCCATTATTATGACCAGCAATCTCTGTGCATCTGGAAGTCCCAACGCAGGTAGTACAGAAAATCAGAGTTGCTATACATTCAGTTAATCAAGGGAGTGGGATGGTCAAGACATGAGCCATGGAAATAAGTTCTGAGAGGAGGATAAACGCTTATGGGAAGTTTGTTTATTGTACTGAAAGCAGCGCCAGAGCAAGAAGAGCACGCGCATTTTGCTTGGAATCTGGCCCAGGCGGCGGAGGCACAGGGGCACAAGGTTACGATCCATATGTTTGGAGACGGGATATTCTACCTGGTGCCCCATATGGAAGGAGTAGGGCCTGAGGGGTTAGCTGAAACCGAGGGTAGGGAGAACCTGAACCTAATGTATTGTAACCATAACGTGATACAGAGGGGTCTGGAAAATAAAGTCCTGGAGAGCGCAAGGAAAGCATCGACTCCTGATGCGTCCATGGAATTTTTAAATCACGACCGGACTCTTATATTTACAAGGTGAGGTGATTGATCTTGTCTGAGCCAATAAAGTTTTGCGCCGTTGTTAGCCAACCCCCGATTGGAACCAGGGACTCGTTAGAGATCCTACGCTTCTCATTGGGACTGACGCTTCTGGGTAGCCACGTTGTTGAGATTCACACTGTTTTGGAGGGCGACGGTGTATACCACGCCCTAAACGAATTGCCGGAAAAAGTTCGTGGCAGGGACACATCCCGGTTAAGTGTAGTGGATGGTATAGATTTTGACATGCTCGTTTACGTTGTGCAGGAAGACCTGGCTGCTCGTGGCCTGGGTGAAGAAGACTTGGTTCCTGATGTGAAGGTCGTCCCGGCGCAACAGGTAGTGGAGATAGTAAGTCAGGCGAATACAACTCACTATCTGTAAGGCTGATTTAATGAGAGGAGGATTGGTTTTATGGCAACAGTATGTGTAAGTGCTTTGCCATCCGGTGATGTTGGGCGCCGGAATCGCTTACTAAATTTAGTAAGCAGCTTGGCTGGAGCCGATGAAAACATTTCGCTTGTGCTCTATGGCGATGGTATTTACAGCCTGGTGAGCGGTAGCCAGGCGGCGGCAGAGTTGGCTGGTGCTCCAGTAAAAATATATGCCGTTGCAGGCGATGCCGAGGACCGGGGGCTGGCAGGGAGACTTATTCCTCAGGCGCAAGTGATTGATTATACACAGGTCGTTGAACTGATCATGGAGGCTGAGCATACAATCACTGGCGTCTGATGTCTGATAGCTAGCCATGCTCGGCGTGCGGGCAGTAATCGCACAAAGATGCATGGCTGGCACCT
Source organism: Actinomycetota bacterium (assembly GCA_014859275.1). Classification (GTDB taxonomy): domain Bacteria; phylum Actinomycetota; class Aquicultoria; order Aquicultorales; family Aquicultoraceae; genus Kmv33. Next base: position 39,010 of record JACUUO010000004.1, read on the forward strand.
GAAATCCAATTAGGATTTTAGGTGCCAGAAGGCACATTGAGGAAGGGGGGATAGGAAAGCAATTAAGGCAGCAGGAATCGTATTCTCGAAAAGCTCAAGTATGGGTTTAAAAAGAGAGGGTGAAAAATTTGGGAAGCCTGAAAAAACTAAGCATTATAGTGATGGGGTTATTCCTGGTAATGATGTTGCTGGTAGCTGGTTGTGGTGGATCAACACCAGAGGGCAAAAAAGAAGGTACAACCCCCAAACCTGAAGAAGGGGGAGCATTGCTCAAAGGCACTGTTTATCTCCCCGGGATGGGTGGTCACATTGCCGTAGCCAACGTCGAGATCGATCCTTCGAATTCAGACGAACCGATAAAGATCGTTGGAAAGCTGGATAAGATCCACTTAGGCAACAAGGAAGAATGGGCAACTCACGATGTAAGAGTTGATAAGGAGGACAACAATGTTGCCTACTCGTCTTCTTATGTTAAAGACTCCAATGGAAAAATTCGCGTAGCCAAAATTGATCTCGCCAACTTAGAAATGACACAAGAGGAACTTCTTGATGTCCACGAAAGACTTATCGAGCAACCCATGTACTGCGCCTCGGGCCAGAGTAAAGACATGTTTCTCCCGGTAATGATGGGATACGAGGGATGGATTGATGTTGTCAATAAAGAGTCGCTGGAGTTAAAGCACAGGGTCTTCTTTGATGACGATCAGATTACCAAGGACTACATCTTTGCTCACGGAGTCCACACGCCCGATATGAAACACTTTCTTCTATCGTTAAATGAAACCAGCAAGAACTTAGCAAAGAAAGCGCCACCTAGGGGTAACCCGAACTTCCTCTTGTACTTGCTGGATATGGATGAACTTACGCAAGGAAAGATAAAGATTGTAAAGAGCAGTTCTGTTGAGGCAGATCCTAATTCATCAATCGCTTTCCGCCAGCACTTCACCACCGATGGTAAGTACCTCCTCCAGTCGGGCAGGGACAGAGCTCTGGTTATCGATGCTGATACTCTAGAGACCGTTCGTAAGATTGACCTTCCGAAGGAATTTGATACCCAATATGAGTGCCACGATGTCATCGCAACCGCAGACAATAAGTACGCCGTCCTGGCAGTACGCGTACCGCTCATGGTGGAAGGGGTAAACGACCCGATAATGGACGGAAAGATATTCCTCGTGGATATCGAGAAAGGAACGCTCATCGGTAACGGAACCTCGGTCTGTAGAGGCTGCCACGATGAATATCCGAGCCTAAAGACAAAGACCTCTGTTCTTTGTGGTATCGATGCTGTTTGGGAGAAGTAGGCATATCGCAAGCAGGACATAACTTCTGACCCATTCCAGGTCTAAGCCTGGAATGGGTCTTTATTCTTAAGTAAGATCTTAAATAAAAGGCGCAGCAACTAAAGACTATTTGATAAAAGATGATTTAAATGAAGATGCTAGCGGATAGAATAAGGGATTTTGGCCTTCTCCGGGAGATTAAGGCAGAGCATGTTTTGATTTCTCTGCTTACTCTAGTAGCATACCTAGCGCTTGTTGTCTTTCGTAGTCTGGATGATAACAAGCTTACCTCCTGGCATTGGGTATTTCTCGGTATGGACCCGAATAAGTTATTGTTAGTTCTTGTTATAGGTATCATCGCTGCCTACTTGTTCTCTAAAGCTTCATTGCCAGAGCGTTACTCTGCCCCCTTTCTTTTTATCTCATCGTTTATTATCGCTGCTATCTTTTGGAGGATGCCGGAGGTTGTCGTAGATACCTCCAGGTACTTTACACAGGCCAAGCATCTAGAAGTATATGGAATCGGATATTTCTTCAGGGAATGGGGTCAGAGTATTGTTGCCTGGACCGATCTGCCACTTATTCCTTTTCTTTACGGCCTGATCTTTAAGTTTCTGGGAGAATCCAGGCTTTACATCCAGATCTTTACAACCCTTCTCTTCTCCGCTACGGTTGTGCTCACCTACCGGATTGGAGAAACACTATGGGGCGAAGACATTGGCTTATTTGGAGGCTTGCTGCTGCTCGGTATCCCTTATATTTTTACGCAAATACCGCTTATGCTAGTTGATATACCAACGATGTTCTTCTTTACGCTTGCTATTTTTACCTTCATCAAAGCACTTGATCAAGGTGGGGCTGGGATGATCATAATCTCAGCTATCTCCATATTCCTTGCTTTCTTCTCTAAATACTCGACATGGTTAATGCTCTCCGTCTTAGCGGTCATATTTATTGTTTATTTTATCGAGGAGAGAAGACAAGGAAGAATGCTCATTGAAAGGTTGTTCCTTTTTGGACAAGTGAGGCAACGTAAGATTTTATACAGGGGTGTTGCTGTGGTCTTAATCTCCGCTTCTCTCATAGGGACCATGGTTTTTTTAAAGCTTGGTATCATTTCAGAACAGATTGAACTGTTGGTAAGTTATCAGCAGCCCGGTCTAAAACGGTGGGGAGAGAGTTTTTATTCAACCTTCTTCTTTCAGATACATCCTTTTCTTACCCTGGCGGCACTGTACTCCGCCTATGCTGCTCTGAAGAAAAAGGATTTAAGGTATGCGATAATTAGCTGGCTGGTACTCCTTGTATTCTTGCTGCAGATTGAGAGGATACGGTATATCATCATGGTATTTCCGATGCTCGCCTTGATGGCTTCCTATGGGCTACAGGAGATCAGAGACAGAGACCTGAGGAAATTTGTCGCTCTTTGTGCTATAGTCTCATCACTCACCGTCGCAGTCTTCGCCTACTATCCATTCTTGCAGCGCATGAGCACCGTAAACCTGAAAAGTGCTGGCGAGTATTTGAACTCCATCGGCGCAGAAGACATTGAAGTCTTTACAGTACTTTCAAAGGATTTTATCGAGGTCAACCCAGCTGTCTCCGTTTCAATTCTGGACCTCTTTTCTAACCAGAATATCACTTATCGCTATAACCATCCTTCGCCGCCTTGGGAAAAGATTCAAACATCATCCCTCAGGTTCACATGGGATTACAAGAACCCGCAGTACTATACCTTCAACAATAATTTGAAGGAAAATACAATGGTTGTGGTAATATCAGGGGCTGAAGATGAGGTCCTACCAAATAAAATCGCCCAAAGGCTAAAGGATTACCGCCTGTTAAAAGTATTTAAAACCTCTGTGGGAATCTTCCGTCATCAAACCCTTGTCAAGGTATACCAACCGATGTAGGGAAAGAATGACTCACATATCACCTATATGATATGGCTATCACAATCGCACGCTATGCTTACGGCAGCTGTGTGATAGTATGCAACAGCCATGCGACAGTATACTTTACTGTATGGCCATACTTATCCGGGTACTATCCTTTGTTAAAGGATAGCATATTACTATAGCAGGTTAATCCGCAGCTTGACAGGGCAGCAGAAAGCTGGTAAAGTAGTTTAAAAGAAATCCTTTAATTACTATAGGAATACTTGCCATAATCAATTGATTTATACAGCATCGATATCTACCATTAATATTTTAATATTGCGATATGTCTCTTTTATGAGTTTGTCAAGCAAGCATACCCTGAAGACTTGCTCCTTGACATAAGTACTTGCCATAACGTATCTGTACTGGCAAGAGACGACCAAAGATGACTTTTCAAGGCGTTTAGCACCAGAGCGCTTCTAGTACTCCACCAGAAACACTTAAACCTGTCAAAAATAATGCTCCAGTTTAATGAAGTTCGCACTCGCCCAGCCGATATACCCATCCTTTCTAAAATAAAAGGCCAGGCTTAGACACAACCACCATCCGTTTGATGAGAAGGCATGATAACAGGATTCCAACCAGAAATGAAGGGAGGTGGAATTTAAGGTTTATCAAAAAGGCTCTAACAGAGCTTTAAATCAAGAGAGGAGTGATGCGATGAGGGCTGGATGGTACGAGAGAAGTTGTATTGGTAGAAAATATAAAGGAGGAGAAACGATGAAGCGACGGCGACTCTGGTTGATCGTTCTTCTAGCGGTATACTTAACTGCAGTGTGGGCGAGTGTCGCTATTGGGGAATCGACACATCCGTTAGCAGTGAGCGTAGAGAGCTTAAAGCAAAATCTAGATAAACCTGGTGTTATTATAGTTGATATTCGTCCGGCTGAGGACTACCAGGCAGGTCATATTGCTGGTGCGATTAACATTGAGGTTGATAAGCTGCAGACGAAGTCCAACGCTATTCTTCATCCGGTTTCTAAGGTTGAGGAAATCCTGGGCAGTAGTGGTATTGACGGCTCGAAAGAGTTAGTGCTTTACGGTGAGGGTAAAGAGAAGGCCTTTCTGGCACTCTGGATGCTAGATCATCTTGGAACGTCCAATGTCCGTGTCCTGGACGGCGGCATTGAGGCATGGAAGGCGGCCAACGGCAAGATGACTTCTGACGCCAGGGCGCTCCCGGCAACAACCTTCCGCGCTAATCCAGACCCAGCCCGGTACGCGACCACGCAACAGGTACTTGATAGCACAAAGGATCCCAACGTGCAGATCGTGGACGTGCGTACCCCGGATGAGTTTAAAGGAGAAGATATTCGCAGCCTGCGGGGCGGCCACATCCCAGGAGCTATCAACATACCCTACGAGGAGAACTTCCAGGGTGAAGGGACTGTCCTCAAGCCCCTAGACGAGTTGGAAAAACTATATGCTGCCAAGCTCGATAAGAGCAAGAATATCGTAGTATACTGCCAGACCGGCACGCGCTCAACCAACACCTACTTCATCCTACGTGAACTCGGCTATAACGTTCGAAATTACGATGCTTCATGGATCGAGTGGGGGAGCAATTTCAGCCTACCGATCGAAAACGCGACATACTATAATTTCGCCAAGGTCAATAAAACCTTAAAAGAACTCAGTGCGCCCGCAGCGGGCAGCAGTGCTCCTTCTCCGGAAGCTGGTAAGGCTGAACCAATTGCCCAAGAGTCGGGTACTACTAGAACATCGGGAGTCGGACCCTATATACTAGCCTTTATTGCTTTGGCGGTGGCGGTGGCGGCTTTGCTTCGCCGACCTATTTCTGAGGTCAAGATGCCGAGAACGTCATCCGCGAAGGTATCTTGATGCGGTGACGCTTCTAGACCAGATCGTTAACTGATATAAGATTCATTCCTGACAGAATCTAATACCAAGTGAGAGGCATATTGCATCAACTAGGAACACCTAAACCTAAAGACTAAGTCCTCCGTTCTCCGCGGCTCGATGCTGCTTGGAAGAGGCAGGTATATCGCAAGCAGGACATAACTTCTGCATATTCCAGGTCGCCTAGGCGACCTGGAGTGGTTTCTTACAACCTTGGGGGCTGGATAAAAAGCGATGTGAAGACCTTATTTTAAGCGATTTGCACATTTCTAAAGCTTCACTGTTAAACCCTTGTCAAGGTATACCAACCGATATAGACAAAAGATAGCACCCTTATTAAGTGGCAGAGCTATTTCAACTGCATATAGCAGTATCTAGCTGCTACGTAATGGTATATAGCTGTTGTGCAACAGCACAGCTCACTGTCCGGTTATACTTACCCGGGTATTGCAACCTTACTGCACCTGTGTTACGGATATTATATTACTATCGCAGGTCAATCCGGTATCTTAATAAGGCAGCGGGCAATTGCTAAAGGACTACCATTTCCTAGTAATTCTATATGCATATTATCGTGTATCGTATTGACTTTGCTTGATCTTTTACTATACGATGACTTACAAATATCTAACAAACTAACCAACAGGGAGGGATAAAATAGGGAATTAAAATAGGGAATATAAGCTTTATAAGAAGCAGTTGCGACAGGAAGGAAAACTTAAAAGGGAGGGATATATAAGAGTGGAAACGATCGACAAAGTAAGCGCTAAAACGAATAACAAGGTGGGCTTGGGATCAACTGACAAGCGTAGTCTATTCTGGGTTTTTTTCATTTTAGGTCTCCTTATTCTTACTAGTCTGGTGTATGCTCAAGCCGACAGGTATTACATGTATTTAGTCGTATATATGTGGTTTGGTTTGACTTACGGGATGATGCTTCAATATGGTCGGTTCTGTATGGCGTCGGCCTCGCGAGATCTCTTTGCCGCTGGAGTCCCGAGGATGGCAGTAGGTATTATGGTGGCGCTTGTATTTTTCAGCCTGGTGCAAGCAATACTACATGCTACTGATATGAGTACCTTCACCCCAGCACCTTTCGGTATTCACATGCCAATTGCGGGGATGATCTTCGGTATTGGAATGGTGCTTGCCGGTGGTTGTGCTTCAGGTACACTGTATAAGGTCGGTGAGGGAAATGGAACCTCTTTCCTAGCGCTTTTGGGGATTTGCTTTGGCCAGGCAATCTTTGCAATTGCAGGTGGGCCATTAAGGTCTCTCCTTCCCCAATCCTGGATAGAGTCATCAGCCGCAAAAGGCCTTCCCCCCGAGATGGTAAACTCTTGGTTTGATGTATATCTTACCGGCTATGTATGGAATCAACCAACAATTCAAATATCTAAGACGAAATTTATAGAAAATACCTTTCCCGGGGCATCCGCGTACTTTGTGGGCGATGCGCTACTAAATGCTATTATACCGGCAATATTATTACTAACGCTGATTTATATTGCTGTAGTCAGAAAAGGCTTTATTAAGAAAATAAAGAAAGCCAAGGGCAGCAGCAGCTTGCGTGATGACCTTGCCGGGTTCTGGAGCATGATTACCGCATCCAAGAGAACGACCATAATGGGTGTACTGATCGGCATCACAGCCGGACTTCATATCTGGGTATTAGCTGGGATGCAAAAGAAATTTGCAATTAGCAATTTCGGTGAGCTTCTGACGAGGATGGGACATGCAGGAGATGTTTCCATAAGAGGCACGGTCTTTGATCCTGGATACTGGTATATCACCACGCAGGAGGCCCAGTTTGCCGCCTGGATAATGGAGAAATTTGGCATTGATATGCGATCCAATGTTTTCTTTGGCGTCGTGAACGGTATCCCTGAACTCTGGCGTAACCCAGCACTCTGGATGTCGATAGGCATTATATTTGGCGCAGCGATCATTGCTCTGATAAATAAAGAGTTCAAGCTTAAATTACCAAAAGGCGAGCTTATCGCTCTTGGAATCATCGGTGGACTATTGATGGGAATGGGTTCCAGGCCCTCTCTTGGATGTAATATTGGTGCTTTCTTTATCCGTGCAGCCGGAGGGGACCCTAATGGCTGGCTATATTTATTGGGTATGGCAGCCGGTGCATTTGTAGGGGTTAAGTGGCTCAACTGGTATACGGAACGGAAGATGGAAAAGCAAATGCAAGCCTTTGACATATAGTAAGAGAATTTATTTAGGAGGATGAGGTTAATGGCAATGAAATTCGAAAAAACAGGTGAGGGGACTTACATGCTTGATGTTTGCGGGTATGTCTGCCCGCATCCGCAGATCTATACTAAAAAGTCCCTGGAAAAGATGGGCGAAGGTGATGTCGTAGAGGTAATAATGGATAATCCGTCATCCGCCGAAACTATCCAGCAGATGTGCGATCAGGCGGGTCACGATATTTTAGATAAGAAACACGAGGATGGCAAAATTATAATGAAAATCGAAAAGGGTTAAGCGAGGAGGTAATCTGCTGTGCCTACGGAGGCAAGTACGAATAAAGCACTGGTAGCTGTATTTGCTATAGTGGTAGTTGTGTTAGCTGTGCTGATGGTTTATAGCTTCTCGGGTATTGACAAAATGGTAATTTCTCCTAAGCCATTAGACGGAAATGGTTATGGTTCTTCGGGTGGCTATGG
>JACUUO010000076.1 GCA_014859275.1 Actinomycetota bacterium
CACCCCTTTATATGGATGATCATGGGGGAATACTTCCCCCATGAGTAAGTCCCCCTTCAAAGGGCTAACGCCCTTTCTCCCATCAAGGGAGGGGATGGCTTAGCCAGAGGGCTAAGCCATTGGCGAGCCAGCTATTTGAATCCCTAATACATCCATCTCTTCTCTCGTTAAGCCGACTGCCCTGAGATGTAACCTATTTCCACGAAGGCTCTCGAGCGCGTTTATGCCCATGCCGCCGAGCATTTCCGCTATCTCATGCGACCATCCTCTCACCATATTGTAGAGGCGCTCAGCCGCAATATCGGGGTTAAGGCGCTTCTCGAGATATGGATCCTGGGTTGCAATACCCCAGTTACACTTGCCGGTATAGCACTTCTGGCATACATGACAGCCCATTGCCACTAGTGCCGCCGTACCAAGATAGACCGCATCGGCACCGAGCGCTATCGCCTTAATAACATCAGCGCTATTTCGGAAGCCGCCCGCCGCCACTACTGATGCGCGGTTACGGATTCCCTCTTCCCTTAAACGGGTATCTATAGCTGCAATCGCGAGTTCAATCGGAATACCGACGTTGTCGCGGATCATCGTTGGAGCAGCGCCGGTACCGCCACGGAAGCCATCAACCGCGATGATATCTGCACCCGCCCTAGCGATGCCGCTGGCGATCGCCGCTACGTTATGAACTGCCGATATCTTAACCGATATCGGTTTTGTATATTCAGTCGCCTCTTTCAGGCTGTAAATAAGCTGGCTCAGGTCTTCGATCGAATAGATATCATGGTGTGGTGCAGGCGATAGGGCATCTGAACCCACCGGGATCATCCGCGTCTGGCTGACCGCGGACCCCACTTTCTCACCTGGTAGATGCCCACCGATACCCGGCTTCGCACCCTGACCGATCTTAATTTCTATCGCGGCCGCAGCATCTAGGTACTGGCTGTGAACACCAAAGCGACCCGATGCCACCTGAACTATTGTATTCGGTCCATATTGATAGAGATTCTTATGGAGACCGCCCTCACCCGTATTCCAGTAGGTGCCAAGCTCTTTGGATGCCCGCGCCAGCGCTTCACATGCATTATAACTGACCGCGCCATAAGACATCGCCGAAAATAGTATAGGCGTCTTCATTTTTAGCTGCGGGGCTAATCTTGTCTTAAGCACTGGCTCACCATCGACCACCTCAATCTCGACATAATCAGGTTTGTTACCAAGGTAGGTACGCAGCTCCATCGGTTCGCGCAACGGATCGATCGATGGATTTGTAACCTGGCTTGCATTTAGAAGCATATGATCCCAATAGATCGGGTATGGCTTGGGATTACCCATACCGGTCAGGAGCACACCTCCCGTCTCCGCTTGCTTCCAGATATACTTCTGAGTCTCGGCAGTCCAGTTAGCATTATCTTTTACAAATGGTGTGTTATCCCTTATATATAGTGCATTGGTTGGGCAAAGAGTGACGCAGCGCTGGCAGGCAACGCATTTCGCATCTTCGCCATATACCTCTCCATCCTCATCCACCTTGTGGGCACCGAATGCACACTGGCGGACACAAACTTGGCAATTTATGCACCTGTCCTCATCCCGCTCAATTATTACCCCGGGCAGCTGATATGTCTTCATTTAAGCCACTGTCTCCTCCAATACTGGAGCTCTTCTCTCATTTCTCTTAATCGATTTTTTTAACTTACCAACCACCGGCTCGCCAGCTTTTGGGTTCCACACTATATCAAGCTCTGATGAAACCTCTCGAATAGCCGACTCCTCGCTTGCGATATAAAGCATATCATCTTTTCTCGCGGCCACTAGTGGGCGCAGCTTAACCCTGTCACTGAATCCAACCATGCCGTTGGTATGGCCGAGGATGATCGCAAATGGACCGTTTAACAAACCGCCGCCATAGACCATTCTAAGCGCCTCAAAGACATCACCTTTTTTTCTGCCCTGCTCCTTCATCCGATCGATATCCGTCCAGAATGGGGCCGCCAGGGCCTTACAGGCCACCTCAAGCGGAAGATTATGGCGCCTCAACATCAGATCGAACAGGTAGGCTACCACCTCGGTGTCAGTAAGCATCGTGCACTTGTATCCGAACATTTCGAGGTAGCGCTTATTTATACCATAAGACGATATCTCGCCGTTATGGACGATCGCCCAATCAAGGATGGTGAACGGGTGTGCGCCACCCCACCAGCCCGGCGTATTGGTCGGGAACCTGCCATGTCCAATCCAGGTGTATCCCGCGTACTCGTCCAGCCTGTAGAACTTACCCACGTCCTCTGGATAACCAACCGCTTTAAAGGCGCCCATGTTCTTACCAGAGGAGAAGATGAAGGCACCTTCAATCATCGCATTGACCAACATTACTGCCTCGATAACGTAGTCTTCCTCGCAGAGGCCACAATCGGCGAAATCTACTTTAGGTTTCACAAAATACCGCCAGAGGAACGGCCCCCTGGGTATGGCTGCAGACTTTCTCGTCGGGATGACTTCTTCGCTATCAATATCAAAACGCTCGTCGAGAAGCACATCGGTAGCTTCCTTGGCTTTGATGTCGTCGTACATGATGTGCAGCGCATAGAAATCCTTTTTACGGGGGTAAATGCCATACCCGACAAACCCGCCACCAAGACCGTTTGAGCGGTCGTGTAAAACCTCCATGGAGCGGATGATTCCCTCACCGCTCATAAGCCTGCCGTCTTCGCTCATCATGCCAGCTAAGCCGCATCCCGATATATTTCTGCGGTGTATCCGACCTTCCAAAACAATACCTCCTGTAGTGATTTGCTTGCCTATATCGTTCTCAAATCAACTTTGCTACTAAATGATCAGTCGTTTCTGTAGAAACAAAAAACGCCAACAAACCGAAAGGTTGCTGGCGTCATTGCCAAAGTTTTTAATTGTTTTAAAAATTATATTAATTTTACGTTAAATTGTCAATTAACAAATACGCGGTAGTATTTCACCGCTCGGGGTTGGTACGAGTCGTCTTGTCCCCCACCTTGTTTCCATTACCACCTGCGGTCTACCACCTACCACTTCTCCTATAACCGCCGTATTCTCCCCTGTGGGGTGAGCTTTAAGGAGTATGAGTGCTTCAGAAGCTTTATGTGGTGCAACAGCAAAAAGCATCTTTCCTTCGTTGGCGAGGTAAATGGGCTCGAGTCCCAACAGAGCGCATCCACCTTCCACCTCCTCTTTAATGGGCAGCATATCCTCAAAGATAATAATGCCTTTACCACTCTGTTGCGCCCATTCGTTCAGAACCATCCCTACTCCCCCGCGCGTTGCATCACGCGCCGTGCGCACTTCGCTGGCGAGGGGAGTTAAAGATGCTACAAGTTCATGTAGCGGTTGACAGTCGCTGATAACTGAGCTTTGGATAGATATACCCTCACGCATGGCGGTAATACAATACCCATGATCACCGATGGTGCCGCTGGTGATAATCTTATCTCCTTCTTGGATATTACGCGGGTGGTAATCTACGCCTTCTGGAATAACTCCGATACCTGAGGTGGTGATGAATACCTTATCGGCATTTCCCCTATCGACTACCTTAGTATCACCGGCGACAACCGGTATCCCCGTGCGGTGGGAGACCGTACCCATGCTAGCCGCGATGTGCTTGAGGTCATTGATATCCGTTCCTTCTTCGATAATAAACGAAGCGGATACGGCAATAGGCTGCGCTCCCGCAGCAGCAAGGTCATTGATGGTGCCACAAAAGGCGAGTTTACCGATATCTCCTCCCGGAAAAAAGAGTGGGTCGATAACAAAAGAATCAGTGGTAAATGCAACCTTACCACTGGGGAGATCAAGGATTGCAGAGTCATTAGCATCTTTAATATTGCCACCCAAGGAAGCATAAAAAACTTCCGCAACAAGACTGGCCATCATTTCTCCGCCGCTGCCATGTGCCAGACGAATCTTTTCTATCAAAATAGTCTCCTCCATGTATCTTTACCATGGTAAAGATAGTACGCTGCGCATGTGCCTTCGGATGATACCATGCATGGCCCTACTGGGCGCTCGGGTGTACAGCGCCCGCTGAATAGCGGGCACTCATGTGGTCGTATAATCCCCTTCAGTATCTCCCCGCAACGACATCCGGGGCTAATCTTCACGCTCCTGTGCTCAAGATTAAACTTTCGTGTGGCGTCAAAGCGCTCATATCCCTCCCTGAGCGCTAATCCACTCTCGGGAATAATGCCTAGGCCCCGCCATTCGGCATCTGAAGGAACAAATATCTCTTCTAGTAATCTTTTTGCCGCCATATTTCCCTCTGGTCGCACTACTTTGCGATAGAGGTTGGATATTGCTGGCGTACTGGCGTTTATATTCTTAACTAGCTTAAGAATAGCAGCCATGATTTCCGGTGGTTCAAAACCAGCGATAGCTCCCACGGCACCATATTCTTTGGCAATAAAAGCATAGGGCACCTCACCAATAATAACGCTTACGTGGCCGGGAAGGATGAAGCCATCGATATCCGTTTTATCATCCTCAAGGAGCGCCCTTAGCGCTTCGGGTACCGTTTTATGCAGGTTGTAGATGCTAAAGTTAGTCAGATCTTCTCGCTCTGCTACAACCACGGCATGTGCGGTGGCGGGAGCGGTCGTCTCAAAGCCGATGCCCAAAAAGACGATCTCCCTATCTGGCTCAGAGCGAGCAAATGCTATCACTTCGAGTGCTGAGTAGACTACCCTTACATCGGCGCCCTGTGCTCTTAATTCGGCAAGGCTGCCTTTGGTCCCGGGGATGCGCATCATATCACCGTATGTTGCAAGGATAACACGCTCATCCTCCGCTAGGCGCATAAAAGTGTCAATATCAGCATCGGCGGTGACGCATACTGGGCACCCCGGACCGGAAACAAGCTCTACTTCCAGCGGCAATATCTCCCTAATACCGGCCTTACCTATCGCCATCGTATGCGTGCCACATACCTCCATTATCTTTAACGGGCGATTGGCAATCTGGTGCAATTTATCTGTCAAAAGGTGGAAATACTCCTTTCCAACAGGTTTAATCACGAAGTATTTCCTCCCATATCTCTAGCGAAGCACCGGCCTCTTCCTCAGAGATAATGCAAATTGCCTGGCCAGCATGGACTAGTACCCAGTTATCAACATGCGCTTCTGGAGTGAATGCAATGCTTATTTTTTTGGTATTGCCCATGACATCAACCTCGGCGAGGGAAAGACACTCATCGATTGAGATAATCTTAGATGGTACAGCAAGACACATCTTTACTTCCCTCCCGTAGCAAGCATCACTTGCCCAAGCGCCAAACCACCATCGTTTGTCGGCACCTGGCGGTGAAAGTATGGCGCGATCCCTGCTGTGGGAAGTCTTTTAGCAAGCATGCTTATAACAAGGCGGTTTTGAAAAGTCCCACCCGAAAAAACGACCTTATCTGCGCTGTAGCGAGCAGATAATCTTTTAATCGCCTCACAGAGCGCGGCTGAGATAGTGCTGTGAAAGCGCGCCGCAAGTACCGGGGGTTCTGTTCCATGTAGTTTATCTTCCGCCATTTCGCTTAAGAACTGCCAGGATAAGCGGAGCATATCGCCATCCATAATATCGTAGCGGTAAGGCTCGGCATCGGGCACGGAGTGCGCCAGAGCCTCCATACGCATAGCGGCCTCACCCTCATAAGTTGCTCTACCGGTAAAGCCGCATAAGGCGGCGGCGGCATCAAAGATTCGTCCGCAACTTGAGGACACGATGCTTAACGCTTTACTCACCGCCTGCGCTTCAGCGAATGGCAATAGCTTATTACTTTCCGGTAGGGCGATGAGTACTCTTCCTTTATTCCCCCACAGAGCGTAGAGTAAAACAGCCGCCATGTGCAGGGGGTATCTCACAACTCCATCACCGCGCGGCTGGGGAAAGGGCGCTAGTGAGCCGACGCGCTCGATACCGTCATAGTCGCCGTAGAAAAATTCACAGCCCCAAATGGTGCCGTCATCACCGTAGCCGGTGCCATCGCATACAACGCCCAAGACTTTTTCATCGAGACCGTTGTCAGCCATAACAGATGCAAAATGCGCTTTGTGGTGCTGTACCTTTATAAGCGGCAATCCCAGTTCCTTGGCGTAACGTTCGGCATAACTTGCGCTAATATAATCAGGATGCAGATCACACACTAGTCTTTGCGGCGCAATGCGCAAAAAATCACCGAAAAAGCGTATCCCGTCTTCATATGCCTTCAAATTCTTAAGGTTACTCAGGTCGCCGAAGTATTGACTGAGGATCGCCTTTTTTCCATGGGCATACGCAAAAACGCTCTTTTTATCACCCCCCACCGCAAGAGTAGGCGTTACAGTACGGGGAGACATCACACCCTGCGGTACATAACCCCTTGCACGGCGAACAAAGTACCCTTCTCCACGGAAAAGCATGACAACTGAATCATCGGCACGGTTAATAATTTTGCGCTTATGCACTACAAAAACTTCCGCCAAAGTTCCGAGCTCGGCATATGCTTCCTTCTCCGTAAGAATGAGCGGGTCACCACTTATATTAGCACTAGTCATAACTAAGATGGGAAGATCCTCATCGAAGAGGCCGTAATGAAGCGGCGTATATGGCAGCATTACTCCGAGAGTATCAAGCCCCGGTGCAATTTCCATACTAAGCATGCTTGAAGATTTTTGCCTGAGTAAGATGATAGGCCGCTCGGGTGAGACCAGCAGCTCCTCCTCTTCCGGTGAAAGTTCGCAGTGCAGTCGCACCGTCTCTAAATCTCGGAACATAAGCGCAAATGGCTTTATATGGCGCCTTTTACGTAAACGCAAGAGCTGTACTGCGGAATTATTCTGCGCATTGCATGCTAGGTGATAGCTCCCAATGCCCTTGATAGCCAATACGCGTCCCTCCTTTAGCAGCGTGCGTATATCACCTGCAAAAGGGACACCATCCCGGGACGTCAATATCACCTGAGGCCCGCATACCGGGCAGGCGTTAGGTTCAGCATGGAAGCGCCGGTTCTTTGGATCGGCGTACTCGGCATCGCACTTTTCGCACATCGCAAAGGCGTACATTGAGGTGTTTTTGCGGTCGTAGGGTATGGCATGCGTGATCGAAAAACGTGGGCCACAATTAACGCAGTTCGTAAAGGCATAACCGTACCTGCGATCGCTTAAATCGTTGTATTCACATAGGCAATCCAAACAGGTGCCAATATCAGGAGGGATTGATACTTCTGTATTATGTGCGATACGGCTCTCGCGGATGAAAAAGGTGGCGAAACCCTCAGGCTGAACATCGCTCACCGTAAAACCTTCGATGCGGGCCAAGGGGGGCGGCGCGTTAAACAGCTCCTCTATGAAACGCCGTGTGCCCGCCATGGGCCCTTCTAACCTCACGGTAACACCAGCCGTGGTATTAATTACCCAGCCTTTCAATCCTATCAATGTTGCCAATTTATAGACATGGGGACGAAAGCCCACACCCTGCACGATGCCGGTGATTTGAATTTCCACCGCACCATCCGCCTGAGCTAATCGCACCACGAGCGCATCCCATCTTCTCTCGATACTGAGACAGCAAAATTTGAGACCCATCGTATCCGAAGGATATTTTAGAGCTTACCCATCCTCCTCTGATACCTAACTTACATTATACCAAGGGTCGAGTTATGCTCTACTTCAGCACCTTTATGTGATCGAGCGGCCAGATGACGAAGACAGCTTTTGCAATAACGTTTTCTTCGGGCAGAAGGCCCCACTCGTGGCTATCGGAGCTATGGTTACGGTTGTCTCCCAACACAAACAGCATTCCATCTTCGACCTTAGCTGGTCCGTAGATATACTCGGGCATGCTGGCGGCACCAACTTCATAGACCTGCCCATTTATATATACCTTGCCCCCGCGAACTTCAATGGTATCGCCCGGTAGGCCGATTACCCGCTTAACAAACGGTGTATTCGTCTCCTTTTTTATCTGATTGGGGATATTAAATATAATAATGTCGCCCCGCTCCGGTTTCTTAAAGTAGTAATTCAATTTCACGGTAAACAGGCGATCTCCCGCAATAATTGTAGGCTCCATCGAACCGGTCGGCACCCACCTAACCTCAGCCACCGCCGTCCTTATACCCAGCGCCAGCACAAAAGCAATCAAGACCAATATTACAAACTCACTGAGCGTATTCCAAAAACGCTGCGCCACTTTCCATACCTTTCATCTCGAATCTCATAGTGATTATAGCCTAAATCGATTATTTTCTCAGTACAACCAGTTATCAACTTAAAGAGCGAACTCATCAATGGTTATAGATACCCACTTTAGGTCACCGATAACAGCTAATTTGGCCTCACCATCCGAGCTCTTAACCTTCAACTATGCGATTGTATAATCTCCTCGGCCACCTTCTTTAATGAAAGCTGCCTATCCATACTCCACTTTTGAAGCTTTCGAAATGCGGCCGCTTCGTCCAACCCGTGCTCATGCATAAGCACTCCTTTGGCACGTTCTATCAATTTGCGTACTTCAAGCCGCTCCTCTAAGTCTTTTACCTGCCCTTCCAACTCCCTCATTTCTAAAAAGCGGCTTCGAGCCACCTCTATTGCCGGCATCAGACCGGATTTATCAAAAGGTTTCACCAAATACGCCATAGCACCAGCCTTAATTGCCTCATTAATAAGTGATCTCTGGCTATAGGCGGTTAGCATTATAACAGGACAGATTTCAGCTGTGGTTATCGCTCTTGCCACCTCAACCCCATTAATTCCCGGCATTTTAATATCTAAAATCGCCAGATCAGGTCTTAACGCTTCCGCTAATTCCAGCGCAGTTTCTCCATCCCAGGCCTCGCCAACTACGATATGCCCTAGTTCAGCCAACATCTCCTTTAAATCAAGCCGAATTATCGCTTCATCTTCGGCTATTAATATCCTTAACCGTGCCATCCCTGCTCCTTCGCCGACCTATAGAGCTGGGCTTGATCGACCGGAACCCGTACCGCAACTCTAGTTCCGCCGCTGCTCTTCATCTCCCAGCTCCCCCCAAGTTCATCCGAGACCAGCGTATGCACTATCTGCAGCCCTAAGTTACTATTGCGTGAAACGTCAAAATCATTCGGCAATCCTATACCATTATCACTAACGATCATGATAAGCATATTACCACGCCGTTTAAGCATGATAGTGATCTTTCCAGTCTTCCGATCACCAAAGGCATGCTCGATAGCATTTTGCACCAGCTCGGTTAATATAAGAGCAAGGGCTGTCGCCATGGGTGATGGAATTCTACCGCTCGTTCCTCTAGTAACGATGATTACTTTTTTGTCCGGTTGGACGAGCCCACTTTGAACCACCTTGTTAATGTTGGCAGCGATTTCTTTGAAATCAAGGATACCGCTGCTGCTCTGTGATAGTATTTCATGCACAACAGCAATGCTTGAGATGCGACCGACGCTTTCCATCAGGGCTTGACGTGCCTCCGGTGATGTCATCCGCCGTGATTGCAATCTTAAAAGGCTTGCAATTGTCTGGAGATTGTTTTTCACCCGGTGGTGGATCTCCCTGATTGTCGCCTCTTTTATCTTCAGCTGCTGTTCACGTGCCCGCACATCGGTGATATCGCGAATAATAGCGACAACCCCTTTTACCCTATCCTTCTCTATCAGGGGAATAGCTCGCTTAACCACCGTCATACCCTTCTCCGTTACTTCAAGCCTGATGGCCTTGCGACCTTCTAGAGCACTTGAAACCGGGGTCTCGTTAAGTCCAATCTTATATATCGATTGACCTGTCAGCGCATCCTCAACACCAAGGCGTCGATAGATAGTAACTGCATTTGGACTGGCATAGGTTATAATACCATTAGGATCTACGCGAATCAGGCCATCACCGGCTTCCTTGGAGGGTGGAAAATCGATGCCAACATCAACTCCCGCCTCCATCATCTGTATCAGATCATCTGCCGCCCCCATATACATCTGTTCCATCTCACTCGGGCGCCAATCATCAGGTGAGCGCCGTTCACTCGTCATGACTGCGATAACACGATCATCTTCTTTTATCGGGATGGCGCGAATCTTTACGGGGACATCGTTAAATTCGCCGCTCTTTTCCTCCACACGCTTGCCGGTAATGAATGTCTTCTCTACCGCTTCAGGGGGATTTTTAGAGACCTGGCCAACGATATTATCCGGGCGCACCGAGATTGAAGTGTTTGGCTTGGCCGCAGCTATAGCGATCACACCACCCCTCTCGACCAAGCAGTAGATAACGATGTCGGAGTAGCTTAAATCGGCTATAAGCTGGATGTTCTTTCTAACCGATTCGATCTTCTTTATCTGTTGATTGCTTAAATTGGCAATCTTATGATACTGACTCGCCAGTTGCAAACGATTTCCTCCATCTAGGGCTAAAAACAGCCCTATTTACCCTTTGATTTTATCATCTCTGGCGGGTTATTGCATCGACCGATCGGTATTCGCGATCATATAAGGTCCATACCGATGAGTTCGACGGCGTGCCAGTCCTTATTGCTATCGGGGAGGCCGATGCATACCCTGTCACTGCCTTAAAGCAGGCGCTTGATTACGCGGCTGAGGCAGATGTGGGTCATCTTATAGTAGATTTGCGGGCGATGGATTACCTCGATGGCAGCTGCCACGAAGCCCCCGTATACGGCAAAGAAAAGCTTGACAAGATTGGATGCAAAATGGTTGTTGTTAACGCGAGCGGCCCTACCTCCTTCATATTGACCACGCTCGGGCTCGATACCCTGATGCCTGTCGTCCACACCCTGCGACAAGCATTACGGCGTATAAAGGGTCAGCTTTAGCTGGACTTGTGGCGATCATGACCTCCCAGAGCAAATAACCAGTAATATGAGCGCTCATTTCTCTGCCCATGCGACTTTATCATCATAGTACTTCGGGTTATGCTCGATAAGTCGA
>JACUUO010000077.1 GCA_014859275.1 Actinomycetota bacterium
TTAAAAGGTTGGTATAGTTACCCTTGTTGCCATAGAGATCGACGTAGGAGGCGATAGAACTCCCCCGTTTCTCTATGGCCGTAGTCAATATCAAGCGCATACCCTCGTACACGCGTTCAATCTCTCGATCGGTTAATGAGCCCGCAGGCCTAGCAGGGTGAACTCGCGCGTAAAAAAGAACCTCATCGGCATAGATATTTCCTATACCGGCAATAAAGGTTTGATCGAGAAGTAGGGCTTTTATCTTGCCTCTCGGTCTTTTTGCCAACATCTCTTTTAAGACGGCGGGGGTAAATTTATCTGAGAGAGGCTCAGGACCCAGGTGGCTTAGTTCGGACGATTTCAGGACATCGCCCTCCTCAAGCAACTTTATATAACCGAAAAGTCGGAGATCACGATAACGCAACTCATAGCCATTTTCCAGCGCAAAGATGACCTGAGTCGTCTTTTTTCTAGGGACACCGGCCGACGTATAAAGCAGAGAGCCTGCTATCATAAGATGAAACAGGAGCGCCTCGCCCGAAGAGAGATGGAGTATAATTATTTTTGCACGCCTATCGGCTCCGGTTATGGTAACGCCCTTTACCCGCCGTACGAATTCACCCGGGGGGATGCGCAAAACGCGGGGTACGGGAACCTCGACCTCCACTATTTTCAGGCTGATCACAGACTGTTCAAGCTCACGCTTTATAGTCTCAGCTTCCGGAAGTTCCGGCATCTCACATACCTACCTTGAAGATAGCTATTAGCTTTCAGCGATCAGTGATCAGCTTTAATAAGGATATCAGTATAGGCCTTAACTTACCAAGCTCTTGTAACCTTTCCCTTCTGCGCCAATATTCTACCCTGAAAATTCGCTACTTTCATCCTCTGATAGTGCCACTTCTAGTGGCATGGATGCCTACTTTACTAATACCCATCTGCTGCCTCACTAGAGATCTTGCACCATCACCCCGATAAGATATCTCGATATGATTATCATGCGTTCCGGTTCTCGCTTTAACTCCACCTCTATATTAAAATCACCGGGGAGGTAATGGGCGACCACGCAGCCAGCTGGGCCTGCCCCGGCAATTATAACATCGTATATCTGCTTATCTACCTGCATGCTGGCTTCTCTTTCTGCACGTTAAAAGTAAGACCGCTAATATTTTCCCCAAATGAGGTTGGCCGGTAACAGATGGTGAAATTAGGGTCCGGCAATGATTGGCATTGCTGTTGGAGCAAAACTTTAACTTTGTCTACCTTTAGCATTATAGCACCATAAAACGCCACAGCCCTTTAGAAGTGCCAACCTAGAACCGATTAAACACCAGTTAGGCTTTCATGTTATGCTAATGCTACAGGGGGAATAACGTAATGAGAATTATAATTGCGGAGGAATTATGCTAATCCCAATACGCGACGAAAACCCCACAAGGCGGTTTCCTATTGTAACCATAGCGTTAATTGCTTTTAATATAGCTATCTTTATCTATATGTTCCTTGTTCTGCCAAGCCGGGCCACGTTCAACGAGTTCGTTGCACGATTTGCACTTTTCCCCGGAACAATCACCGGCCAGGGAATATCGGGAAATCCCATCGAACCGGTTTTTCTTACAATCATCACCTCTATGTTTTTGCATGGCGGTCTCCTACATATCGCCTTTAACATGCTTTTCCTGTGGATTTTCGGTAACAATGTCGAGGACGTGCTTGGGCGCGTCAAATTCATAATTTTCTACCTTCTGGCGGGCACTGCTGGAGCATTCGCCCACATTGCGACCGATCCGGGTTCAACTGTGCCAACCCTTGGGGCAAGTGGCGCTATATCGGGCGTTCTTGGGGCATACCTTGTGCTCTTTCCGAATGCCCGGGTCTTAACAGTCATCCCTATAATATTTTTTATCGAGATTATAAGGGTTCCGGCGGTAATACTCATCGGCTTTTGGTTTATACTCCAGCTATTCTCAGGCCTATTTGAACTCGGATTAGGTACAAATGGTGGAGGGGTAGCCTACTTCGCACATATCGGGGGCTTTGTTGCAGGTGTGCTACTGGTACTTATACTGCCAAGAAAACGGTATTATAGAAGGTAATAAGTTAGCAAAGGTAAAAAGTGATCGGCCCATTGCTAAAATCACTACAAGTTTCTGGGTATT
This sequence comes from Actinomycetota bacterium, assembly GCA_014859275.1. Lineage (GTDB taxonomy): Bacteria > Actinomycetota > Aquicultoria > Aquicultorales > Aquicultoraceae > Kmv33. Next base: position 2,142 of record JACUUO010000077.1, read on the forward strand.
TATTCACTATTATCCAAAGCTCAATTGCGCTACCAGGGCGAATAGTAAAGGTGGCTGTGAAATAGCACCCGATCTACTTGCCATTTTGGATAATGGCAAATAGTATCGTATCCAGACTCAATCCAGAAGCTCCATAGTGCTTCTCTAAAAGCTTTGCTTAAACAAAGGCATCTGAGCTATTCTATAAACTAATGTTTAAAGCTTATTTTATAAAATAGACTCAAAATTATATCCCGTTGGTAAATTCTTAAGTTTTATCGATCACCACTAGGTGATTTAATAATCTATGCTAGCTCTCAAATCGAGAGTCTAAAGGGAGGAGATATTATTGAAAAAATATGTAACGGCAAATATTCGAAATTTAGGTCTGGTTGGCCATGGTGGAAGCGGCAAAACTACCCTCGCCGAAGCAATGCTTTTTACCACCGGGGCAATCAGCCGATTTGGTAAGGTTGATGAGGGCAACACCACAACCGACTACGACCCCGAAGAAATAAGACGGGAGTTCTCAATTAACGCCTCCCTTGCACCCTGTGAGTGGAATAACCACAAGATTAACGTCATTGATACACCCGGGTATACCGATTTCATCGGAGAAGTTTATGGGGCGCTGCGTGCCGTCGATGTCGTGGCTATCGTTGTAGACGCGGTCTCAGGCCTTGAAGTTCAAACTGAAAGGGTTTGGGCAATTGCCGATGAATATAATCTCGCAAAGGTAGTTATCATCAACAGGATGGATAAAGAGCATGCAGATTTTGATGAGGTTCTTAGGGCACTACAAGAAGTCTATAGCGACAAGGTTACTCCACTTCAGCTCCCAATTGGGGGTCAAGCTCATTTTAAAGGCGTTGTTGATTTGATAAACCAAAAGGCATATATAACGGATGGCGGAAAGACCTCGACTGAGGATGTTCCTGGCGATATGGTCGACGCAGTCGCATCGGCTCGCGAGGCGCTCATCGAGAGAGTTGCCGAAAGTGATGATGTCTTAACGGAAAAATACCTGGAAGAGGGCGAGCTAACCCAAAGTGAGATCTTATCCGGATTGAAAATGGCAATCGTTACCGGGCAGGTTATTCCGGTAACATGCACTGCAGCCTTTACCGCGACCGGCGTCGAGGGATTGTTAAATGCAATAGTTGATTTCCTCCCATCCCCAATAGATCGGGGAACTGTTACTGGAATCGATCCAAAAACCGATCAAGACGTGGATGTAAAACCATCTAAGTCAGAGCCCCTCTCCGCTTTCGTATTTAAGACAGTTGCTGATCCGTATGTCGGTAAACTTAGCTATTTCAGAGTTTTTTCAGGCAACCTTAAAGCAAACTCCGTGATAATTAATGCGAGTCGAGGCAAGAAAGAGCGGGTGGGTCACATATTTACCGTTCGAGGAAAGACCCAGGAGGATATTACGGAAGTTCCGGCCGGCGACATCGGCGCCGTTGCAAAACTTGCGGATACAACAACAGGCGATACCCTCACTGAGGAGGGCAAGGCCCTCCTATTCCCGGCCATCAAGTTTCCAGAACCAGTCATCTCGGTGGCCGCAGCTGCAAAGACCAAGGGCGATGAGGAGAAGCTCGGCACATCCCTTAACAGGCTTACCGAGGAAGACCCCACCCTCACTGTTAGAAGAGATACCGAGACTCGCCAGACAGTGCTCTCCGGAATGGGAGACATGCACTTGGATATCATCACCGAGAGATTGAAGAGAAAGTTTGGCGTTGAAGCAGAACTATCAGCACCACGAATCCCATATAAAGAAACGATTAAGGGGAGCATCTCCGTTCAGGGCCGCCATAAAAAGCAGTCTGGCGGGCGCGGCCAGTTCGGCGACGTATGGCTCAAGATCGAGCCGCTTCCAAGAGGGGAGGGCTTCGAGTTCGTTGACCAGATTGTTGGCGGTGTCGTACCACAACAGTACCGCCCTGCTGTTGAGAAGGGTATAAAAGAGACCATGGAGCAGGGTATCCTCGCGGGATATCCGGTCGTTGATGTTAAGGTAACCCTCTACGACGGCTCGTATCACGCGGTCGACTCATCGGAAATGGCGTTTAAGATCGCGGGCTCCCTTGCCATGAAGAAGGGCTTCATGGATGCCAAGCCAGTCCTCCTCGAGCCGATAATGAAGGTTGAGGTCGTCGTCCCCGAGCAGTATATGGGAGACGTCATTGGTGATCTCTCAAGCCGCAGGGGCAAGCCCCTCGGCTCTGAGCCACGCGGCCGCAACATCGCAATAAGCGCGCTGGTGCCCCTTGCCGAGATGGCAACATATGCAAGCACACTGCGCTCGATAACCTCAGGTCGTGGCGCCTACCACATGGAGTTTGACCACTATGAAGAGGTACCGGTTGATACCGCGAAGAAGATCATCGACCAGTATGAGAAGGAGCGCGCTGCAGGCTCATAAAGCTCGGCAGCATGGAGTGGTTTGGGCAGTAACCAAAATTGATTGATGGTATAGAAAGAATAAGAAGAGGGGCGGCCTGTCTGACCGCCTCTCTTGTTTAAATGGTAATTATTATCCTAATCGGTATCTCTTATCCTTTTGCAACCTTATTATTGCTTTTAACTATTACCGCATGAATTAACAGATAGGCACCATACACCAGCCCACCAACAATAGCGCCAAATACTGTCGGGGAATATAGCCATGTGCCGTAGATCCAGGGTGCGAGAGCCTTGGTCCACCCAAACGGCGTTAACATCTCTAACAATTCTGTCACTTCGGGAGGGACGTTGAGCCGAAAGTATTCTCGAGTTAGCGGAAACATCCTAAAGATAAAGTCGCTAAAAAAGCCATAAATTGCACCACCGCCCACCCAAAGAAGTAGAGCTCTCATCCTCCAGTTTAAACGCCCTGCTAACAGGTAAAAACCATATAACAATGCGCCTGTAGCGGCCCCTAAAAATATGGACGTAACGAATATAAATACGCCGGGAAACCCAGGATATAGGTAAGACCCCGGGAATACTAGCCGTGTGAGAGCTATTGACCACCCATACGGCGTTAGGTTTACGAGATATAAAGTCAGTTCCCCACCAAGCACACCCATAGTGAAACGTTCATATACGCCAAACACAATGAGGCTAAACAAGCCATACAGAGCGCCCATAGCTATCCATTTTTTAATCGCCATTGAGATCCTACCTGTACGTAAATTTCCTACAGCATAAGGCTACTGAGGATTGACGAATACCGGGTTTGTTATAACGTGCGATCCATCGCTAAAATCAAACACTGCAAAATAGAAATTTAGCTGGCCTTTAGGAGGCGATTTAATCGTATGATAGTTTTCAGTCGGAGGATAAGTCTTAGATAAAAGTATTGCACCGGTCTTATCTCTTAGCGAGTAAGCCTTACAGGTTACGCCGCTTACTGGCTGCTGAACAATTTTAACGGTCATATCTTGTCCTCCCGTTGGCGTGATTACCCTGCCCTGCGGATAGTTATTTATAGCTATTGCACCCAAGGAGCAGGAGCCAGATGCACTCGCCCTTCCAGCTCTTAACGCGCTCCAAGTAATTGCCCTGTTATCATAAGAGAAACTACCATCATATATCCAAGTTTGACCAGTATTACCAGGATGGCCAAAATGACTATCCGAGCCACCAAGGGCAACAACAAAACCATTACCGTTGATGGTGCTTGCTAAATTGTTATTCAAAATTGTACGCCACTTGCTATAAGCTTTATTATTTATGGTTTTGGAGTTTGATATTAGCTCCATGCCCCTGAACCCTGTAGCATTCCAATCTGGCCAAGATGGACGACCAAACGGATGCGCTATAGCAGCAAATGAGTAGCCAGGGTTCTGAAGGTTAATCGCATCTATCAAAAGCTGCGCTGGAAGAGACTGATTCTCCGGAATCGGAGAGTATTGCCTCATCCAATATGCTAAGCAATCGCCTATTTTGTTATAGAGATCTTTTGCAGTTATCTCCACACCAGGAGCAACTAAAATCCCACTACCTATCTGCGCTACGAGTGTTGAGTCACAGTAAGCATTCCAACCACCAGCCCAAACACCGCCATCCTTTTTTAGTCTTATCCTATCTTCATGATCGGTTGGAATAAGCCAATGCAAACCTTTATCTCTCGCTCTATTTGCTAATTCTCTAAGTGAGCCTGTGCCATCACTCCATCCGCCTCCACCATTAGATACAGGTATAGCCCAATCACTATGAATATGTAAATCACCACAGTGCCAGCCCGGGCGACTTGGCAATGCTTGCACAATCAGCGTTGTATCTGCATTCGCACTTTCGGTTATAATTCCAACCGACTCTACAGTTTGAGATGTATCATTGATTATAGCTGTATCTTTTCGTGTTGAACTAAATGCTTGTGTTTTCCTACCATTAGCATTTGCAGCCTTACGATCAATAATATCAAAAGTGGCCTCTATGCGATAATCTCGCGCATCGCCCTCCTTCAAATTTTGACCCTCCAAATCAACCAAAACGCCGATGTTCTTGTATAATTTTTCCCTTAGCATACGCGATTTCTGGCTATCGGCGTCCTCTTCAAATAACTCATTTATTACCTGCGCTGAGGCTCTTGTTGGTAGAAGACCGGATATATCTTTCAGTTCCACGTCCACATCTATGTTTCCAACAATTCTAGCACTCAAATCGTCGATCACCCTAATCGATTTAAAAATAACTTGCTTGCTCGGTTCTTGACTACCAGCAAATACACTAAGACATGTACTTTTTAAATCAGTGAATCCGATCCGAGTTTCAGCGTGTACAGCGACAAAAGCACTGCCGCTGGGTGTAAGAGCAATCCTTATTAATTGAAACTTTTCCGGTCGACCATGGTTGTTCTCCGCTACAGCAACAGGTATACCTGAGAAAATAACCAGCACGGCCAAGCATAAACTTAGGATTCGTTTTATCGCCATGATTTTCTCCTTATTGCATTTACATTTATCGCTTTTTTGATTAATTGGTATATACACTTTCGATATTAAAACTGGGTAAGCTAATCCCCATAACATCATCACTCCCTTTCATGATTTTTCATGATTTTTGGTAAAATCACCTCCTTGTCAAAACCCAAAAAACCATCCCTCAGGCATACCTGCGTGCCATCAGAGTAAAAGAAAGCGCAAGAAAAAGTAATCACCCATTTGTACCATTTTCACCAAAAAGCACTCACCCAAAAGTACCATTTTTCCCTTAACCAACTCACCCATTAGTGCTAGTACTAATGGGTAGGTGCCATAAAACGGGCTAGTACTTTTGGGTAGGTATGCCTTTTACCTGGTGTTTAATCTTTGGGTCTCTCTATGAGATCAGTAGGCGTTGGTGTGGAATAACCCGTAAGCTTTAGGATGGCCCTTGATCGGCAATTTACATCAAGTTTTCGGTAAATGTTTTTGATATGAGTTTTTACGGTATTGAGGGAGATGCCAAGTTCAGATGCGATTTGTTTAACGGTTAATCCGTTAACCATAAGATCCACAATTCTTTCCTCTTGCGGTGTGAACTTCGGGGGTTCTTGGCCACTCTATAGTGGGCTTTTCCTCTGAAGCATAAATTTCCTGGACAATGGGACAGTAATGGAAACCCGATTGATATAGTGAAGAGGATAAAGAGGCGGCTCTCAATGAACCGCCGCCTCCATTTTAGCAGTTATTATTCCCTCTATCCGGAGGGGGACGCCGGACACACATTATGCTTTATCGCCTCTACACAGGCATCGATAGTTCCGTGGGTAGGTCAGCGTCGCGGGATAAATTATGCGACGCTAACCTACTCGATCTTATTGGGTATAAGCTAAATCAGCAGGCATCAGCCAAAGTATGCCCTTTGCTACGACCCCGGGTACCTATCTCCGTGAATACTTCAACACCTTAGCACCTTGTCTATCTACCTGCAATTGATAGATGTTTCCAGCGTTATCAACCTTATAGAAGTGTCGTGTTGCGAACTCTCCATATAGCGTTTTGTCAGCCTCAAGGCGAACTGAAGAGATCTCTCCTAGCCGCGTGTCGATGACATCTACCCAAACTTCCGTCTTGCTCTCCTTTTCGATAATATCTTGATCATCATCGATCGGTATATCCGGGCCAATAATCCTGAGAAAATACATACTGCCCTTCACATCGAAGCCTACGACCCCGCCATCTATATAATAGTATTTAACCGCATTATCCTTATAGTGATACCCGTCTGGAAGGTAGGGTTCATAAATTACCTCCTCCTTCTGTAGCGCACGCCTTGACACCAGGTACTGTGCACCTTCAGGCCCACCACCTAGCTTAAGCAAATTTACTTTATGCCCTTGTTCGTCCTCAAACTCAAACATATTGAGGTCGAAATTGTGCTGTTCGCCGGTGGTCTTTAAAAGCTTTCCCCGGCTATCGAATTTTTGCACTCGTAAGTTATCTCCCTCTGACGGCAGGGTTTTATCGAGGACGCTAAAGTTGCCATTCAGTGCAACCTCTATCCGAACAGCCTCATTTAGCTCTGGCCCAATTGGCTCAAAGGAACCCTGACCTGGCTCCTTTTTGTAGACCCTCCAGGATTCGGGAACATACGGGTCACTCCGTGCACCAAGTCGTTCGAGGATATACAAGCTGCCTCGTGCATCAATTCCAAAATCCCCCATCCATCCTGGCTGATTTTTTGGAACCTCTACCTTCTTAAGGTATTTTCCCTGCCCTGAGTACACCTTGATTGCCGTATTTACCGGGTCAGCTATGTATATATCCCATTTACGCCAACGGCAATGGCTCCAGGGGCTATGACCCAACCAGGAGGCTCCTCAGTAAATTCCTTGAACCCCAGATTCTCATCATTTGGCCCGTAAGAAATATCAAGCAGCACTTGCTTTGAGAAATTGCTTGAGATATCCTTGCCTCTTTTCAATAGCTTTCTTGATTCCTTTTTGAATCCTTCGTCCAGCGCAGGCGGGTTCTTTTTGCTAAAGTCGACAAATAGACTAGCATTTAATTTTGGGATGCCCACTACCATAAAGCCAAATAGGGCTATAATTGATAATGTTATCAATACCTTTCTAAACATATTAATCCCCCCTTTGTTACTAATTTAAGGCTCTTCTTTTAAACTGATTATAAGTGATCGCGCCAATAGAAGTCTCTTGCACTTTTCTAGCGCTAGGTCCACTCCAAGCGTGAATTATAAAGGAATCCTTTTCATATACCAGCGCCAACTTGGAAAGAAACACGACGTGATCGCCTGACTTTACGTAAACATCGCCTATCTCAGCGCTGCTAAGACTGACTGCAGTAGAGTTATTATATATCGCCTCTGTACCCACATCCAAAACAGACATACCTTCGATTGCATAACTAATATTCGAAGCTTTTGCAGCATACCATATCAAGCCGCTGCAATCTATCCCGGCCCAATTTGCCTGTCCGCGATCACCGTTATCATATTCCGACTTCCAGCGACCAGGCCTCGGGTGACTTGCACTATAATCGTTCCAGTTGTCCTGGGGCTTTGTCTTATATTGATCTGCCTCGACCATTTTGGACAGGTACCCGCTTATGGAATCCTTGGAGCCATAGCTATACGCAACGCCTGTAGTATGGGATTCGGTCCCGTTGAAAAGCCGGCCATAGAAAGCATATGGGTATAATCTGTACCTCTGGCCTTCCATATAAAATGGTGTATCTCCTTTAGTTAACATCATCTTGTATGGGTATATGGTACTATAAGCACCTGCATAACCATAAATCTTAATATAATATGTCCCAGAGGTACTAATAGTAAAGTGCGCCTGTTCTGGGTTAGTACCACCAGATACTGAAGAAGCGATTAGCTTATTAGAGCCATTCTGGAATACACCAATTTCCATCTCATACACTCGATTGCTTAACGCTTCCATGTCTTCACTAAGATGACTTGCGATTAAAATAGCCGTTCCTTGCAATTTCAATTGCCCAATGAGCACGAACTTGCTCAACGCCTGCTTTGTCCAGTCTGCTTGTCGGTTCATCTAAGACCAACAACTTCGGCTTTTCCATAATCGCCTGCGTGATGCCAAGACGCTGCTTCATCCCAAGCGAAAACTCCCATACTTTCTTATGGGGACATGTTCAAGCCGACCGTCCGAATCGCTTCAAGAATGTCTTCTTTTCCAATTTTGTTTTGTCAAGCGTAAAACTTACCAGCTTTTCAAAGCTAAAACTGGCTTTTTACACCTATAGCCAGCTTAATTCTTTTAAAGCTGACCTGAACTGTAAGAATCTGAAAGCAGGATTATATTTGTAGCGGAATTACTGGTAATTACCAATTTTCTGCTTGGTGTAGTTGCTGTAACCGATTCATTTTCCTTTACCTTAGCTAGCTTACCATTGCTAAGAGTAAAAACCCTCTGTCTGTCAATGCTAACAAGAGGCTCTCCCGCTAGAACGTACTCAAGTTGGAAATAAATACCTCCTCCTTCCAACCCAACACTAAGATCAGCTAAAGATAGTGAGCCCATGGTAGAAGCAAACTCAGCCATCGTTAAATCACCTACAGTATTAGCTGCTCGCGAACCCTCTCTGGCTTTTTCAATGAATAGGACCTGGTCTCTACCCATCACCGCGCTATATCCAGCATATTGATGGTTCTTCGGTGCCGAAAAAGATAGCTGAAATGATTCAATTTCGCCACCTCGAGTAGTTATACCTAGGTACTCAATTGTACTCTCTTTTTCTTCTACTCTGCTTGCTTTAGCTATTTCTTTAAATTCCTTCGAAAACGTAAAGCTATCGACCGATGTTTCGATATTTACCCTTGCTGGGCCAGCGCAACCTAA
>JACUUO010000277.1 GCA_014859275.1 Actinomycetota bacterium
GATCGACGAATAGCCACCCGTATGGGCCACCATAACCCCTTCGTCACGGGAGAGCGTAATTGGACGCTTGGACACCGGAATCATGCTGAGGGTATCGTCACAGCCATACCAGAAGGACACCCTGCCCTTGGCTTGCCTGGAGACAATCAAGACGCAAACGCTGAGGGCCAACTACAGATAAGAGGCAACCGGAATAGCAAGGTGTATCATCTATCCTCAGGCTGCCCCAGCTATGACCGTATAGCACCGCAGAATATCGTGAATTTTGCCAATGAGGCTGAAGCAATCGCCGCAGGCTATCGGAAGGCGGGAAACTGCCGGTAGAAACATACGGTATCAGAGGAAATATCTGCCATATCAGATCATTATCACTCACACCCTACTGCATCAAATTTTGACGATTGTTTTCATTACTTCCGCATAGCGACCAAAGCTGCCATAAGTGATTGAGCGCTAGATAGTCCGCAGTTCACCCAGGAGCTGATATTCAACGCCGCAATCACGCGACCATCGCGTGCATTGCTTTGTTATGTGGTTACTGCTTAAAGAGGTCATCGAATAAAACGTTCTTCATTTTAACCATATCTTCAGGATCATCCTTTCCGATAGCGAAAACCGCTTCCAATTCAGCTCGATCAAATCGGAAAAACATGTTTCTCGAAGTATCATCTTTAATGTCGATATGGAAAGAAAGAACAAATACATTGATTTCAGCTTTTGACAGGTGAAGGAATTTTGCTAGCTTGTAAGCATAAGTCAGGATTTCTTTCCTGATCGAATCTGGAGAAGATCGTCCGATATCCACATATATGTTGAACCATGCTTCAGCCCTATCTCTGCTTGGAACAAAGCTTACAGTCAACTTTCCATCTTTAAGGATATAGGGGGTTTCATGATCGATCTCCTTAACTCCACGTTTTATCAGATATTCTTTTAGAGCAACTCCCTCTGTGAAATTTTTGGTTTTCTCTTCTTCGCTTGGTTCCTCTCTAGGCGTCTGATTGCTGGAGGCCAATTCCATACCTGTGTAAGTGAAAAATTCAGGTATAAATTTAGTTATTTTGTATAAGGAATAGACAAAAACTGCCAAGCAACTATAAAAAACTGCAACTTCACTAAGATATAGCGTCTGGCCTTCAATTATAGAAATAAAGTAGGGATAAAAAATAAGCATGAGGATTGGCGACAAAGAAAGTAAATTTCTCAGGAACCCTCTATTATAAATAAGCCTAAAATAACTTCTAATCCGGCCATATGATCGTGGAACATACTTTCTTGAATTTATCGTTATAATATAACCCTCTTCCTTTGCGTGATCCAAAGACGCGTTCATAAAAAAAACAAGGAATAGCGCATAAACCCAGGTTACAAAGTGCTCAGCATTTGAAAAAGACAGCATAAATAGCGGGGCAGCTGTTAAATACGCCAATGCGTATAGAAGCTGCCGGCCAAAATGAAGATATAGCTCTAAAAACATCCTCCTCGAATACTTGAAGGAATTAAATCCACTTTGCAATATAAACAGCATCGCAGCGAAGGTTATACCGAATAAAACACCTGATACTGATAGGATGATTTTGTAAAACTCATCTGATGCTATAGGCATCGGTGGATTAAGTATCATCTCCAACTTATCTATTTCCTCTCAGGCTAAACACATAACGTCTAAACATTTATCTACCGTGCGGAACATGGCGGAGTGTGTCTGTTGAGCTGAGGCGCCCGCCCGAGTGGTACGCGGTGGATGCTTTATGTCCATGGATGGATGGTATTTTGGTACGCCAGGAGGCAGCGTACCGATTATATAAGGGGGAAGTATCACGCACCCG
>JACUUO010000278.1 GCA_014859275.1 Actinomycetota bacterium
TTTGTTCCTCATAAAGAAGAATTTTATGTAGCGATTAAAAGTGAGAGAAACGGAGACACCATCTATTTTTCCAACCATGGTGGCGTAGACATAGAAGAAGTCTGGGATACGGTTGCCACAATCAGTATTGGTATTGATCAGGACATCGATAAGGTTGACATCGAAAGCAAACTCCCTAAGGATACACCTGCGGATAAGAAGAAAGTGTTCTCTGATCTTATTAGAGGACTCTTTAAGTTTTATACAGAGTTAGGTTATGCATATCTTGAAATTAATCCCTTTGTTGTATCAGGTAGAAACATTGTTCCTCTAGATATTAAAGCGAGGATTGATGATACAGCTCATTTTGAATGTGCAAGCAAGTGGGGTGATTTATCTTTCCCTGCCCCTTTTGGTAGAACGCTTTCGGAAGAGGAAGAATACATAAAGGATATGGATGAGAAGACCGGTGCTTCATTGAAACTTACAGTTCTTAATCCAAAGGGAAGAGTTTGGACTATGATTGCAGGTGGTGGAGCAAGCATTATCTATACGGACACAATTGTTGATCTTGGCTACGGAGAAGAACTAGCAAATTATGGCGAGTATAGTGGCAATCCAACTACCGGCGAAACCTACGAGTATGCGAAGACAATCTTAGATCTTATGACACGTGAGAAGGATCCAAAGGGAAGACCTAAATTTCTATTGATCGGCGGCGGGATAGCGAACTTTACTGACGTAGCAAAAACGTTTAAAGGTATAATAATGGCCCTAAAGGAGTACAAACAGAAGCTCATCGACACGAATGTTAAAATTTTTGTTCGCAGAGGCGGCCCGAATTACAACGAGGGTTTACGGATGATGAGAGAACTCGGTAAGGATCTCGGTGTCCCTATAGAGGTTTATGGACCTGAAACACATATGACCAGCATAGTTAACATGGCTCTGGAGGCTAAATAGGGAGGCGCTGGTGGATGGCAAAAGAGAGACCGGATTACATTTTATTCGATAGGGACACGACAGCTATTGTTTATGGCTATCAGCAGAATGCGATTCAGAGGATGCTTGATTTTGATTACGTTTGTCGTAGAGAAAAACCATCTGTTGCATGTATCGTGAATCCTACTGGTGAGGGGGGCTGGCATAAATGCTTCTGGGGCGCCAAAGAAATACTTTTACCCATATATCGAACGCTCAAAGAGGCAACTGAGAAGCATCCAGATGCAGATGTCATGGTGAATTTCTCTTCATTTAGATCTGCATATCCCACGTCCAAAGAAGCATTAGAGAGCGACACAATACGCACCGTCGCTATTATTGCAGAGGGAGTACCTGAGCGTAGAACCAAGGAATTGATAAAGATTGCAAATTCAAGGAAAAAATGGATTATAGGTCCCGCCACGGTTGGAGGCATAGCTGGAGGGGCCTTCAGGATAGGTAATACTGCTGGGGCGCTGGATAACATCCTCGCTTCTCGTTTGCATAGACCCGGTAGCGTAGCATATGTGTCAAAATCCGGTGGATTATCGAATGAACTGAACAACATTATCGCTCGTAATACCGATGGTGTGTATGAAGGGGTGGCTATAGGTGGTGATAGGTACCCTGGTTCAACTTTTATTCAGCACCTGCTGAGATACGAAGCTAATCCTGACATCAAGATGATGGTGCTCCTTGGAGAGGTTGGTGGTGTCGATGAGTATGAGGTTGTTGAAGCTTTAAAGAGTGGTAAATTAACTAAGCCTCTTGTTACGTGGTGTATGGGCACATGTTCTAAGGTGTTTCCCACCGAGGTGCAGTTTGGTCATGCAGGAGCACGAGCTGGTACAGAACGGGAGACCGC
>JACUUO010000078.1 GCA_014859275.1 Actinomycetota bacterium
CTTCTAACACCTGTGTATGGACACCAACAAGTCCAGGAGAATACAAGTTATCGGTCTACGTAAGAGATAAGGATACAACCAGAGGGGTAGATGCCTACAGTCAGATTGGCTACTACCGAGTCTTTGATCAGTTCGTGGTCCTCAACAGCTTCACCACTGACAGAGCTAGTCCGCAGCTTACCGGCACTCCGATAACGATTACGGCAGATGCAACCGGTGGGACTGAGCTTTACTACAAGTTCTGGGTAAATGACGGCACTGGTTGGACAGTTATTCAAGATTACTCAACTTCTAACACCTGTGTATGGACACCAACAAGTCCAGGAGAATACAAGTTATCGGTTTACGTAAAGGATAGGGATACAATAACGAACTACATAGATGCCTATGGTCACATTGGTTATTATAAAGTTGTCGACCAATTTGTAGTTTTAAATAGCCTAACTACAGACGAGGCCAGCCCACAGGTAAAAGACACTCCGATAACCGTTACGGCCAATGCAACAGGTGGAGCAGAGCTGCTCTATAAATTCTGGGTAAACGATGGAACAGGCTGGACGGTTGCCCAAGATTACTCAACATCTAACAGCTTTGTCTGGAGACCCACGACAGCGGGGGAATACAAGATATCGGTCTATGTGAAGTATAGGTATACGACTAAGGGTATAGATGCTTATGGTCAGATTAGCTACTATAAAATTGTCGAGCCGGTAACCATAAACAGCCTAATTGCTGATCCAGACAGTCCACAACCAGCAGGTACCACGATAACGATTACAGCGGATGCAACGGGTGGGACAAAACCACTACTTTATGAATTCCGGGTAGATGATGTAATAGTTCAAGCGTACTCATCTTCTTACAGCTTTACCTGGACGCCTACAGTAGTGGGGAGATACACGATAGGGGTTTATGTAAAAGAAATGGGCTCAACTAAACCTTCTGCTTACGGTCAGATTGGTAATTACAGGATTAACTAGCATGTGGTAAGAAATAACAGAGATCAGTGTTTAAAGATGCTAAGAGGGGGCCAGGCTTTTGGCTCCCTCTTAGTTATACATCCGCGCGTGGAGTTTACTTATAGATAAGAATTCCTGCAGGTCCTGCTGTGGCAAAAGATCATGGCCGCAGAGGAGATATGGTGCCAGTATTGCACAAGCTATCTACTTAACTTACCCGGTCATTACTGATAGAATCAGAGAGCGGCAATTAACAAGATGAGGTATAACATAGGGTCAACAACCTATAGAGATTATTAGGTGTGATGATCAAAGCAAGGGGGACGATTGAGCGAGGTCAGGAACAAAAGAGGGATGATATTACTGAAGTTCTTGAAAATAGCGGCTCTTGTAGTGGTTGTTCTTGTTGCAGGGTCGGTGGTCTATTCTTACTCATTAGTGAAGAGCCTTGAGAAGAAGATGCAGTTAGAGCCCAAAGAGGCGGCAGAGGTTAAGAAAGAAACGACGGAGCCGAAGAAGGGTGAGCCTCGGTATATTCTCCTGGTGGGTGCGGATAAGCGACCTGACTGGAAGGCTGCTCGCGCCGATGTAATTATGATCCTGCGGGTCGATCCCAACAGTAAGAAGGCGCACTTGCTCTCCATCCCGAGGGACTCGCGTGTCGAAATTCTGGGGCAGGGCCCTGATAAGATTAACCATTCGCTGGCGTACGGCGGGGCGCCGCTATTGATCGCGACGGTCGAGTGCTATACGGACCTGGAGATGAATTATTACTTCCAGGTTGATATGGCGAGCTTCAGTGAAATGGTCGATGCCGTTGGAGGGGTTTACTTAAACGTAGACAAAAACTGGGAGGAAGGCTTGCGCGGCACGGGTATTCGTGCCGGCTACCATAAAAGGAACGGTAAAGAGGCGTTGGCGCTTCTTCAACCGAGAACTTATCCTGGTGGCGATTTTGTCCGGATAAAGCACCAGCAGTATTTTATAGCTGAGGCCATGAAGCAAATGATGACCTCGTACACGAATATCCCTGGGCTAGCATCGATAGTTGCTTCGCACACGAAAACCAACATGGATATGGGAGAGATGATTGGCTTAGGCAGGACCTTTATGGGTTCTGATGTTAAGCTACAGACAGCAATCGTTCCTGGCAAAACGGGGATGATAAAGGGCGTAAGCTATGTATTCCCGGATGAGAAAGCGATGAATGAGCTGATAGAAGCCATGAAGGAAGGTAAGGACTTTCCAACTGGTGTGGAGAAGCGTGGCGCATCCAGCGGCGCATCTATATAGATAGCAACCAGATAGCAACATGGACCGGTTTTAGAACCGGCCCATTTTAAATGATTAAACTCTTGAAGACGGCTTTTTAAGGAAAAGCTAGCTGGCCATCTCGTTGAACTTTCTCGTCAAGCTCGATTTCTTATTGGCGGCGTTATTTTTGTGAATAATTCCCTTTTCGGCGGCCTTATCCAATTTCTTTACGGCAGTCTTAAGTGCCATCTCTGCGGCTTCTCGATCCCCGGAGGCTACCGCACTATCAAACTTAGCAATATATGTTTTAAGAGCAGATCTTATGCTCTTATTGCGAATGCGCTGGCGCTCTGCCACTTTGATCCGCTTGATTTGTGACTTTATGTTAGCCAAGGCTATCCTCCTTTACATAAAACAAGAAAATTCTATCACGGAGTCGCGAGAACTGCAACATGCTTATTCTCGATTCGGTTGTACCCAGCTCTACTAGTCTCCTACTTCGTATTGGTGATCGGATACTCATTCAAAGTCGCTATGCTATAATTATGAAGATTTTAGCCGGAAAACGCATTATTGATTGCTTATTCTATTTAAGGTATCGGGCGTAAATATGCAGGGTGAAGAGTACATAGCTTCGGCAGAAGAGGGAAGGGCTCCGTCAATAGCCAAATCAACCGCCAAGATGTCTGTGGCGACTACTTTTAGCCGTGCGACTGGCTTTATAAAAGCCATGGCGCTGGCCATTGCGATTGGCACCGGCCCGATCGCAGATGCTTTTCATACCGCTAATGTTATGCCCAGTATTCTTTTCGAGCTTGTTATGGGTGGTATATTAGGCTCGGTCATTATCCCAGTCTACGTCCAGTATCTTACAGAAAAAAGGGATGATGAGACCCGTTACATGATCAGCAATCTTACAAATATTATCTTTACTTTGGGCGCTATATTGAGCTTCCTCGGGGTTATCTTTGCGCCATACCTTGTCCAGCTAATCACCATACAGGACCCATCAAAGGCAACCCCACTGATGATCTTCTTCTTCAGGATATTTGCTCTTAAAATCATGTTCTACGCGCTGGCGGCTGTCTTTGCAGGGGTGCTTAATTCACAGAGGCGATTCACCATACCGATGGCCGCACCGATTTTCAATAATCTTGTTGTGATCATAACCGTGTTCGGGCTATACGTGCCGTTTAGCGAGAGCAATCCACAATTCGCCTTAGCTGCGCTGGCTATAGGTACGATGATGGGTGTAGTAACGATGGCCGCAGTGCAGATTCCATCTGCTATAAAGTTAGGCTTAAGACCCCGTCTAATTTTTAACCTAAGGCATCCGGCGGTTAAACTAGTAGCAAAATTAGGCTTGCCGATGCTTGGCTTTGCCGTTACCACGCAGATCAATACGATTATCATTTACCAACTATTGCAGCCATATAGTAAAGGACCGGCAGCTTATACCTATGCGTTAGCCTTTTTCCAGCTTCCTTATGCCATATTTGCTGTTTCGATTATTACGGCCATCTTTCCCGAGCTGGCGCGGTTTGCCAATTCGAAGGATTTTCAAAGCTTTAAGAAGACGCTCTCGCTCGGCATGCGCGCAACCTCGTTCATCACCATCCCGTCAGCCATTTTTATGGCCATTATGGCCAAGCCGATAATTAGCCTAACGCTTGAATATGGAAAATTTGATGTAGCTAGCACGAAGATTACGTCGGAGGTGCTCACCTCATTCGCGTTTGCGTTAATTGTGTTTTCACTTTATAATATGCTGACCAGGGTTTACTACTCCTTACAGGACACCAAAACGCCACTAAAAATCGGTGCCATCAGCGTCCCGCTGCAGGTTGCATTTAACTTCCTTCTAATAGGGATTTTGGGAGTCCGCGGTCTGCCGCTGGCATACGCGCTGGCACTTACTTTTGCCGTCATAGTCCAGTTGTATGTACTACGGCGGAAGATAGGCCCCCTTGGGGTCTCATTTATATTAAGGGCGATGGCAAAACAGCTTGTCGCGGCCGTTCCGGCTGGTGTTGCAATGTACTTGGTGTATCAAAGTATCGAGAGCCTGGAATTGTCGCGTATGGCCGGTCTGACAACGGAAATTGCCGGTGCAGCAGGCATCGGCTTCGTAATTTATATAGGCCTGGCCCTATTGCTCAGGGTTGAAGAGGTCGATTTTATTAGAAAGTTATCGAAAAAATTTGTGAGAACAAAGGTGAACCCAACTTAATGGACCGAAAAAACATAAGAAATTTCAGCATAATTGCACATATAGATCACGGTAAGTCTACGCTGGCGGACAGGCTGCTCGAGGCAACCGATACGCTTTCGGAACGTGAGATGATGGACCAGGTTCTTGACTCGATGGATCTTGAGCGGGAGCGCGGGATTACGATAAAGGCGCGCGCCGTCCGGATTAACTACAAGGCGAAGGATGGGCAGGAGTACATCCTCAACCTCATCGATACGCCCGGTCACGTCGACTTTACCTACGAGGTGTCGAGAAGTCTTGCTGCCTGTGAGGGGGCACTTCTTGTTGTTGATGCAGCTCAGGGAGTGGAGGCTCAGACACTGGCCAATGCGTTCCTCGCTCTTGAAAACGATTTAGAGATCGTTTCTGTAATAAACAAGATCGATCTTCCAAGTGCCGATCCTGAAAGAGCTGCAAGGGAGATTGAAGAGGGCCTTGCGATCGACGCAAGCGGTGCCTTAATGGTGAGCGCAAAGACCGGGGAAGGGACGGCGGAGGTTCTGGAGGCGATCGTTCAGAGGGTTCCAGAGCCGAAGGGGGATCTCGATGCGCCTCTGAAGGCGCTTATCTTCGATTCGTTCTTTGATTCCTACCGCGGAGTAATTGTATTCATTCGGGTTGTTGATGGGTCAATTAGAAAAGGGCAGAAGATAAGAATGATGGCGACCGGGCGGGTGGCCGAAGTTGAGGAAATCGGCGTTTTGCGCCCCGAGATGGAAAAGGTTGATGGTCTTTCCGCTGGTGAGGTTGGCTACCTGATCGCAGGAGTTAAGGATGTTAGAGACAGCAAAGTCGGCGATACGATAACAAATGCAAAAAATGGCGCACTCGAGCCGCTTCCGGGTTATCGCGAGGCAAAGCCGATGGTTTTCTGCGGTCTCTACCCGGTAGATGGAGGTCAGTATGAAGATCTAAGGGATGCCCTGGCAAAGCTGCAATTAAACGATCCAGCTATGGTCTATGAGCCCGAAACTTCATCGGCCTTAGGCTTCGGATTCAGGTGCGGCTTCTTAGGTCTTTTGCATATGGAGATTATAAAGGAGAGGCTTGAGAGAGAATATGACCTCGAACTGGTTGCAACCGCGCCAAGCGTTGCCTACAGAATTACGAAGACGAGCGGTGAGCAGATAACGATAAGAAATCCGTCCGAGATGCCTCAGCCCCATGAAATCGAGAAGATGGAAGAGCCTTTTGTGTCGACAGTAATCTTGTTGCCGCCCGATTACGTCGGGACGATAATGGATCTCTGCCAGGATAGGCGGGGAGAGTTTAAGAATATGCAGTACTTAAGCGAAACCAGGGTTGAGCTACAATACGACCTGCCGCTGGCAGAGATATTGCTCGATTTCTTCAACCAGCTTAAGTCGCGCACCCGTGGCTATGCATCACTCGATTATGAGATTAAAGGATATAAAGCAACCGAACTCGTGAGGCTTGATATACTGCTTGCCGGCACACCCGTTGATGCATTCTCATGCATAGTGCCAAAGGAGAAAGCCTACCAGCGTGGGAAAGAATTGGTAAGCAAGTTGCGCGAGATAATCCCACGGCAGATGTTTGAGGTGCCGATTCAGGCGGCCATCGGGAGTAAGGTTATCTCCCGCGAAACGGTGAAAGCAAAGAGAAAAGATGTTATAGCTAAGTGCTATGGCGGTGATATAACAAGGAAGCGTAAACTTCTTGAAAAACAAAAGGAAGGAAAGCGCAAGATGAAGCAGGTCGGCCGGGTGGAAGTGCCCCAGGAGGCCTTCATGCAGGTTCTCCGTGTAGAAGATAAGTAGTTCGTTAAGAAATAGGCGTAGAAGGTAATGTGAGTTACCTCTACGCCACAAAATCTAGCTGCAAGACACCTATGCCGCCTTAATCTTCTCTTGTATCTCGGGGCAGGTGGTGACATCGATCGGCGAATTATACATATCGTGTGGACAAGCTGAGAGGTGTGGGAATATTTACTCAGTGCTGCAGAAGATTGGTGAATGGGTGAATCGAGGTCCAGGGTTCGGGGATGTGGGCAAGAGGTGTGGGTATGCACGGGTTACCGGGTTACCCGGTGATCGGGAATGTAGGGGCCGAGCCAGGGCGAAGCCCCAAGGGGGACTTACTCATGGGGAAGGATTCCCCATGATCATCCTATACGTAGGGGCGGACCTTGTGTCCAAATGTAGGGGCCGAGCCTGTCTCGGCCCTAAGAAATAGCACATAAGCTAAGATATAGGTATCCAGTTACCCGGTGCTGCAGTGTTGTAGGGGCGGACCTTGTGTCCGCCCGTAGTTGCCCGATTCATCGGGCGATCTCTATCAGTGCTGCAGTGTTGCAGTGCTGCAGTTAGTGTAAGCACAAGATGTGGGAGAGATTCTTCGGTCGCTACCGCTCCCTCAGAATGACAGGGTCTTCTATCTTGGCCATTGGCTAATTACCCTCATCTACTATCCACATCAATACGCCTGATGAATCAGGCAACTGCTACGTGTTGTGTGGGCAGGGTAGGGGTTTGAGCGCGGCCCCTATTATTGACATTCCTCCAGCTGAGATATAAGTTTTATAAAATAGGACAAAAACGGTCCGGATTGATTCCAGCGTAGTCGCTTGTGCAAATTAGTGCCGACCGATTTCAAGCAGGAGGAATATGCAGGTTACAAAGAGAGCGGAGTATGCCATCTTAAGCGCCCTTTATCTGGCAAGAAGTCGTAGGTTGTGCGATATAAATGAAATTGCCGTATCACAGAATCTATCGGTCTCTTTTACAGCAAAGACACTTCAGGGGCTCACCAAGGCGGGCATTTTAATCTCGAGGCGTGGCCAGGGCGGAGGATATTTTCTTGCACGCCCGGCAGATAAGATAAACCTTTTGGAAATAATCCAGGCTGCCGAGGGACCGATCGCAATAAGTGATTGCCTCAAGGAAGATATTGCATGTAATAACCGGAATTGCCAGCTTGAGCCCGTCTTAAGACAGGTTCAAGAGCTTATCCATTCCAAATTTGAGAGTATAACCCTGGCCGATATTCCCGGCTCGGGGGTAATTAGCAAGAAATCGTCGAGGCCCGTTATACTCTGCGATTTTGATGGCACAATAAGCAAGCAGGATGTATCCGATACCATCTTTGCCAAGTGGCTTAATCACAGGTGGGAGGAGATAGATCAGGAATGGCATGATGGCAAGATATCCATGGTCGAGCTTTACGAGGAGTGCTGGACCCTCGTAAACGTAGATAAAACGGAATTGCTTGATTTTATCGATAAGATAGAGATCGATCCCTATTTTGAGGAGTTTGTCCAAAAAAGCCGCAGTTCTAATATCCCAATCTACCTGGTAAGCGATGGATTTGATTTTTATATCGAACAGATAATGGGGCGGTACGGTCTCTCCGATCTTAAATATTACTCAAACCACCTATCTTTTGCCGGTGGCAGACCGGTTTTAGAATTTAATAATCAGCACCCGGATTGCACGTTGTGTGCAAATTGTAAGAAATTCATTATAGGACGTAAACGCAGGGATGCGGATTATATCATCTATATCGGAAATGGCCTGTCGGATAGGTGTGCTGCAGAGCATGCCGACCTGATATTTGCCAAGGATAGCTTGCTTAGGCATTGTGAAGAGAAGGGGATTTCTTGCGTGCCCTATGAGCATTTTGGCGAGATAATCGAGTATATGAAAGAACGGTCGATAATTTAGCTATCAGCTTTCAGCCGTCAGCGATCAGCAGGGGATTGATAAATTCAAGAGCTGACAGCTGATTGCTGATGGCTAATAGCTATATAGATAGTTGATGATTGATTAATGAATAACAGAGCTAGACTAATCGAACAACTAAAGAGCGTTCCTGGCTGTCCCGGCGTTTATGTATATCGTGACTCCGATGGAGTGGTTATTTATGTCGGTAAAGCGAAGTCTCTTAGGAACCGCATGCGCTCCTATTTTCAAGGGGGCAACAACACCCCGAAGACAAGGGCACTTGTTGAGAGGATTACAGATTTTGAGTTCTATGTAACGGATAATGAGATAGAAGCCCTAGTTCTTGAGTGCAATCTCATTAAGAAGTATCGCCCGGCATTTAATGTCTCCTATAGGGATGACAAGAGCTATCCCTATCTGGCTATAACCTGGCAGGATGACTTCCCGCGCATCATGGTAACGAGGGAGCACCACAGGAGGGATACCAAGTATTACGGCCCATACACCAGCGTCCAGGCGGTGAGGGAGACCTTCGATACCCTGAGGCGGATATTTCCGTTTCGGACATGCAGGCGCCGCAAGCCGGGAAAGTCGACCGGCTCACCATGTCTTAATTACCATATTAAGCGGTGCATGGGACCATGTGTGGGCGCTGTACCAAAGGAAGAATACCGGGCCATGATGGAAAAGATTGAGTTGTTCTTGGAGGGGCGTCCTGAGCCTGTAATTAAGCAGCTTGAAGCGGAAATGCAGGAGGCGGCGGTAAGCCTTGAGTTCGAGCGTGCGGCGCGCGTAAGAGATAGGCTCGAGGCGGCAAGGCACGTTCTCCAGAAACAGAAGATCGTTTCGGAAGCCGGGGAGGATTATGACGCCATCGGCGTCAGCATCGATGGCTCTCTGGGATGCGTGAATCTCTCAATCGTTCGTGATGGTAAGCTTATCGGAAGCGAGAACTTCGTCCTCGACAGAGGCGAATCGGATGGAGATATCCTAGATGCCTTTATTAAACAGCATTATGTAAACTCAACTGCGATTCCTCCACAGATTATTGTACCGGTGGAAGTCGAGGACAGGGAGCTCATTGAGGCCTGGCTTACCGGCAGAAGAGGGACGAGGGTTTTACTCAGGGTTCCACAGCGCGGTGATAAGCGTGAACTTATCGATATGGCATCGGCGAATGCGGGGCACGCGCTGGCGATGTCCGTAATAAGGCGCTCATGGGAGAAAGAATCTTCGATTTTTGCGCTTGAATCGCTCGCCTCGGCCTTGGCTCTTTCAGCACCTCCATCTCGCATAGAATGCTTCGATATTTCAACCATTCAGGGGCATAATTCCGTGGGGTCGATGATCGTTTTTAATAACGGACGGGCCACTAGGGATGATTACCGGAAGTTTAAGATCAGATGCGATGGTGGCGTAAATGATTACGCCATGATGCACGAGGTAATATGTCGCAGGCTGGAGCATTTAAAAGTCAAATTCGATCCATCCTTCTCCAGTAAGCCTGACCTTATTATCGTTGATGGTGGAAAGCCCCAGCTCTCTGCAGCTATTTTGGCAATGCGGGAGATCGGTTTCGACGATATTCCCGTCATCGGCCTTGCGAAAAGAGAAGAAGCGATATATGTACCCGGGTTTGCCGAACCGATATTGCTTGATCGGGGTTCCGAGGCGCTAAAGTTAATACAGAGGATAAGGGATGAGGCCCACCGCTATGCCATTACGTATCACAGAAAGCTTCGGGGCAGGGCGATGGTTGAGTCGGTTTTGGATAAGATACCGGGCGTTGGCGAGAGCAGGAAACGCCTGCTGCTCAAACATTTTGGCTCACCAAGTGCGATTGTTGGTGCAACCCTGGAGGAGCTTAAAAGCGTTCCCGGGCTTCCAGGTATAATTGCAGAGCGGGTTCATAAACACTTTCATTTAGGGGGAGCCGGGATTTGAGGACGTTCAGTGTTTATGAGACGGAATGGGGGGTCGGCGCCGCCATTTTCAGCGAGAGAGGGCTTGCTGGGATCGCATTGCCCCAACAGGACGATGTCCAGCTGATAGGTGAGATCGACAGAAGGTTCGGCGCGTGCAAATATAATCAAAATCTGGATAATACCTTAAGCTTAACTCTAGAAAGGTATTTCAGAGGTGAGCGAGTGCACTTTGATATTCAGGTAGATTACGGATTGGCAACCAAGTTCGAGAAAGAAGTATATGAACACCTAAGAGGCATACCTTATGGTGAGACATCATCTTACCGGGCCCTGGCCGAGCGTTGTGGGCGGCCAGGGGCAGCCCGCGCCGTCGGTAACGCCATGGCTAAAAACCCGGTGCCCATAATCATACCCTGTCACAGGGTGTTGAGAAGCGATAGGAGTATCGGCGGTTGGAGCGGCCTACCTGGGTGGAAGGAGAGACTCCTTAGGATTGAGGGAATGTTATAGGTAACCGGTGAATCGGTGAATGGATGAATAGGTGATCAGGGACCAGGGTCCGGGGGGCCAGGGACCACAGGGTCCGGGGATGTAGGGGCCGAGCCTGTCTCGGCTCGGCCCTAAGAAATAGCACATAAGCTAAGATATAGGTATCCAGTTACCCAGTGCTGCAGTGCTGCAGAGTGTGGGAATGAGGTGTGGGTACTGTCTTAAAGTACCAAGGTACG
>JACUUO010000079.1 GCA_014859275.1 Actinomycetota bacterium
TTATGTGCTGATAGCTGATACACAATTTACAACCGCTCATCATCCTAGACCTCTTTCCCTTTATGCGTTAATTTGCTAGGGTATAGTTAATTCAAACCACGATTTGCAAGGAGCCACCTTGTTGGAATTTGTCCATCTTCACACGCATTCAGAGTTCTCATTACTAGACGGAGCCTCGAGGCTGAAAGACCTGGTGATCAAGGCAAAGGGATTGGGGATGCCAGCCATTGCCCTTACCGATCATGGAGTTATGTACGGCATCATCGAGTTCTATGAAGAGGCTATCAAGCAAGGCATTAAACCTATAATTGGCTGCGAGGTCTATATCGCGCCCGGCAGCCGCTTTGATAAGACCAAGGGCGATGAGTCGTACACCCACCTGATTCTTCTTGCAGAAAACGAGCTGGGGTATCGCAACCTAATGAAGCTTGTCACCTTAAGCTTTTTCGATGGATTCTACTATAAGCCGCGTGTCGACAAGGAAATTCTCGAGCAATACCATGATGGATTGATTGCTACATCAGCGTGCCTTGCAGGTCAAGTTGCAAGGTATCTTAAGCAGGATAACTACGAGGCTGCAAAAGAGGAAGCTGTATACCTCAATAAATTATTTGGCGACGGCAATTTCTTCCTGGAGGTTCAGGACCATGGGATTCCTGAGCAAAAGAAGGTGAACGAGGGCATGTTTATGCTTGCCGATGAGCTCGGCATTCCCATCATCGTCACCAATGACATTCACTACACAGATAGGGGAGACGCGCAGGCGCACGATGTATTGCTGTGTATTCAGACTGGGTCAACGCTTGCTGAAACGGGCAGGTTGAAGTTTGAGACGGACGAGTTCTACTTAAAATCTGCCGAGGAGATGGCGGCGCTCTTCCCGGGACGGCCGGATGCCCTAAAAAACACGCTTGATATTGCAGAGCGCTGCAACGTGGAGATAAAGTTTGGCGAGTATCTCTTGCCTAATTACGATATACCTGAAGGGTATACCGTGGATTCCTATTTTGAAAAGTTATGCCGCGAAGGCTTCGCCAACCGGTATCCAGAACCGACAGAGCAACAAAGGGACCGGCTGGAATATGAGATAGAAGTAATTAAACAGATGGGGTTCCCGGGGTATTTCCTGGTGGTTCAGGACTTCGTCAGGTACGCGAAATCCCGAGGAATTAAGGTCGGTCCGGGGAGGGGTTCGGCAGCCGGGAGCATGGTTGCCTATGTTCTCGAGATCACCAACATCGATCCCATGGCATACGATCTTCTCTTTGAAAGGTTCTTAAATCCGGAGAGGATAAGCATGCCGGATATTGATATCGATTTCTGTTTTGAGCGTCGCCCGGAGGTGATCGATTACGTTACCCAAAAATATGGTGAGGATAAGGTTGCACAGATCATAACCTTCGGCACTATGGCAGCCAAGGCAGCCATCCGCGATGCGGGCCGGGTCTTCGACATCCCTTATGGCAGGGTGGATAAGATCGCAAAGCTCATTCCGGACGGCCTGTATGATGGTAGGCAATGGACGATAGAAGCAGCATTACAAGCGTCGCAGGAATTGCGTGAGGTCTATGATAATGATGAGCTAACGAGGCAGGTTGTAGATATGGCCAGGAATCTTGAAGGTTTAGTGCGCCAGGATTCTATTCATGCCGCCGGAGTGGTTATCTCTGATCAGGAGCTCACTAATCGTACTCCAGTCCAGCGAAAAGGTGATGCGGAAATCGTTACTCAATATAGCATGGGCTGTATCGAGAAGATTGGCCTCTTAAAGATGGATTTTCTGGGCCTCAGGACTCTGACTGTTATAGACAATGCTGTTAAGAACATAAAGAAAAATCACGGAATAGATATAGATATCGATAAAATACCGTTTGATGATACCAAGACATATGAGATGCTTCGGAGGGGCGAAAGTGCCGGCGTGTTCCAGCTTGAGAGCACGGGCATGCGTGCACTCCTCCATGATCTGGAGCCGACCGCCTTTACCGATATAATCGCCCTGCTGGCACTGTATCGCCCGGGGCCACTAGGCTCCGGTATGGTAAAGGACTTCGTCGACCGCAAGCACGGTCGAAAACCGTTAAGCTACCTGCACCCGATGCTCGAGCCGATATTAAAGGAAACTTATGGGGTCATGGTCTATCAAGAGCAAGTTATGCGGATTGCCTCGACTATGGCCGGCTTTTCGATGGGCGAGGGCGATACCCTCCGGAAGGCGATGGGCAAAAAGTTGCCCGAGGTGCTGGCGAAATTCCGCGAAAAGTTCATCGAGGGCTCGGTTTCCAATGAGGTTGACGCAAAACTTGCGGGCAAAATATTCGATCTCATTGTCCACTTTGCTGGTTACGGATTCAATAAATGCGTTATTGGATCAACCGAGATAGTTGATGCAGATACGGGAGCGGTTATAACGGTTGAGGAAATATACCGTTCAGGACGGTATGTCAATACCCTTAGCTGTGATAATGATTATAAGATTGTTAAACGCCCAATTCTTGATTGCGTAGTAAACGGTCAAAAACCGGTCTACCACGTCAAAACCCAACTTGGACACGAGATTACTGTAACGGATAACCATCCCTTCCTAACCATTGAGGGCTGGAAAGAACTGAAGGAATTAGAAGTCGGGTGTCGGGTGGCGTCGACTCGTGTTTTGCCTGTATCTGGCAATTGTAGTTGGCCCAAGCACAAACTAGTAGTTCTAGCAGACGTTCTGTCGGAGGGGAATACCTGCCATCCAAGTGGCTTTTACTATTATAGTAAGGATAATATCCAGGTCGATGATCTTATTTCTAATCTTGAACAATTTGCTGATACTAGAGCAACAGTGCGCCAGCGGCGTGGGCTTTATGAGGTTTATGCCGGAACTGGCAGAGACGCAAAGTTCAAAAAAGGGCAGCTTTCCTGGAACAAGCTTGAAAAAGAACCAGGGTTGCTGGTTAATGGGCAGAACCCACGTTCAGGAGCAAGACTTTGGCTTGAAAGCCTCGGACTTATTAATAAAGGCGCTACTGATAAGTTTATCCCGTTTCAAGTATTCTCTTTAGATTTTGAATCGCTGGCTACGTTCATCGGCAGACTCTGGGCAGGAGATGGCTTCTTAATCTCATCTGGGACAAATAAAATCCCCTTCTATGCGACATCATCTAAAAAGATGGCGGTGCAGCTACAGCATCTGCTTCGCAGATTTGGGATTATAAGTAGGGTTATTGATAAGGTGTTTAAGTATCGGGGAGAGGAGCGGCCTGGCCATGCTGTCTACTTGCAGGGAAAAGAGAGCATCTTAGCTTTTATCGATATTATTGGCCAGCATATAATCGGCCGGTCTAGGGATCTTATGGACTTACGCATCTACTATGAATCGATTGAAGTTGATAAGGTTAGCCGGGATATTATCCCATTTGCCGTAAAGACTTTAGTTCAGCAGGAAAAAATACGGGCTGGTGTTGGCTGGTCGCAGGTTGAGCAAGAAAGCAACCTTTCAATGAAGGAGTTCATTGGAGCAGTTCACTCACGGAAACGGGGTTTTAGGCGAAGCACAATCAAAAGACTAGCGGATTACTTTGGTTCGGTCGAACTGGCCAAGCATGCGAGCTCGGATATTTACTGGGATAAGATCGTCAGAATTGAATACGCAGGCGTTGAGCAAACATACGATCTTGAAATTGTAGGAACCCATAATTTCATCGCAAATGGCTTGATAGTCCACAACTCCCATTCCACCGCTTACGCCTTTATTTCATGGCAAACCGCCTGGCTGAAGGCTAACTACCCGGTGGAGTTTATGGCGGCGCTTCTCACCAGTATTATGGGCAACAAGGATAAGGTCGCCCAGTACATCAACGAGTGCCGCCGGATGGGCATCGAGATCCTCCCACCTGATGTTAATGAGAGCTTTAAAGATTTCACGGTGGTTGGAAAGGCCATCCGCTTTGGTCTCTCGGCAGTGCGCAACGTTGGCGAGGGTATTATCGACACGATCATAAATGAGCGCGAGCGCGGAGGGTTATTTGCATCGATTTATGATTTTTGCCGCCGCGTCGATATGGGCTCGCTTAATAAGAGAACGATTGAAAGCCTGATTAAAGGCGGGGCTTTTGATTCATGCAAAGTGAGTCGCAAGCAACTTCTCTTAACATATGAAAAAGCGGTTGATTTGGGTGTTAGGAACCAGAAAGACAAGGCCGCTGGGCAATTTACTATTTTTGACCTCAATGAGGATGGGGACATTGGCGGTACCGGGGCTATAAATGATCCGGTTGATGAGACAGTTCCTGAATTTGAAAAACAAGAGCTTCTTGCATATGAGAAGGAGATGCTTGGCCTTTATGTATCTGACCATCCGCTTCTGAACATAGGGGAGGCGCTGGTAAGCCAGACCGAGTACTCTACGACTGAGCTGAAAGAGCAGAAGGATGGAACAGTTGCATGGATTGGCGGGATCATCGCAAAAATTACCAAAATGACCACTAAGAAGGGCGATGTAATGCTCTTTTTAAACCTTGAAGATCTGGACGGCTCTGTTGAAGTTATAGTATTTCCCTCAGCCTATGAAAAGTATAAAGAACTTATCGCAGAAGACAAGATAGTATTAATTAAGGGTCGGCTTGATATTAAGGAGGATGAGCTTAAAGTCATTTCTTTAGAGATGCAAGAGTTTAATGCTAAAGCTGGTGATGAGGGAAGTAGACGTCGTAAAGCAAAGCCAAACGACAATGGAAAGAAAATTACCGAAAAATCGGTGCTGGTATTGACTATAACCAAATCCATGATGACCCCGAGTTTTATCGATAGATTGAAGGAGATCCTCGGATCGCAGCCTGGCTCAATACCCGTTTTTCTCAAAATAGAAAACGGCGGAAAACCAACTATACTTGCCCTGTCAGAGGATTATAAAGTTTCTCCTCATAACGGCCTTTTTGCCAAACTTAAGGAGCTTATCGGTAAGGGAGCGGTACAGGTAGTAGGATAGGTAAATGGGTGAATCGGTGACCAGGTTACCAGGTGACCGGGGATGTGGGTCTAGAGTGAGAGTAGAGTTACCCAGTGCTGTAAGGGCGGAGTTTATCTCCGCCCGTAGTTGCCCGATTCATCGGGCGGACGCTAGCACTACACCGCCCCATAAATGGGGCAACTACGTGTTATGTAGGATGAGAGATCGCCCCATAAATGGGGCAACTACAAATGGTTGTTGAGACAGCAGCACGTTGGCATTGTAGTTGAGTCGGGGAGGATGCTTTAGCACTTTACTTTACTAAAGTGCCAGGTTGTTATATAATAACTCTGTAGTTGGTCGAAAGGGTTTTCTTGGACCCTTATAAAAAGTGGTGATTAAATGCTGAAGCAGATAAAATTAAGTGCCGGCTTCGGTGAGAAAGAAGCGCGCGCATCAATTGTAAAGCCCTTGTTCGAGAGGCCAGATGTCGAAGCGGCAGTACGTGATATTGTGGAGGCTGTGAGGCAGGGTGGCGACAAGGCGCTGTTTGAATATACGCGAAAATTTGATAAGGTCTCCCTAACGGCGGATACAGTAAAGGTGACTCCAGAGGAATTTAATGCTGCATACTCTCTGGTTGAGAGTGAATTCTTAGGAGCCATTAGGGAGGCGAAGGAGCGGATAAGGTCCTTCCACGCAAGACAAAGGGAGAATTCCTGGTTTATGGTGGAAGGCGGGGCCTTTCTCGGCCAGCTGGTGCGTCCAGTCGAGAGAGCCGGCATCTATGTGCCTGGTGGGAGGGCGGCCTATCCCTCATCGGTCTTGATGAACGCAATACCGGCAAAGGTGGCTGGCGTTGATGAAGTTGCAATGGTCGTTCCGGGGGCGACGCGCGCTGAGGTACTGGTGGCAGCGGCTGAGGCTGGTGTTGATGAGGTGTATAAAGTTGGCGGGGCGCAGGCAATAGCGGCGCTTGCCTTTGGCACCGAATCGATCAGGAAAGTTGATGTTATAACGGGGCCCGGCAATATATACGTTACGCTAGCTAAAAAGATGGTTGTTGGCTCAGTCGCAATCGATATGCTTGCCGGCCCGAGCGAGGTTGTGGTAGTCGCTGATTCTGACGCCAAACCGGCGTATGTGGCGGCGGACCTGTTGGCCCAGGCCGAGCATGACCCGGACGCCTCTGCGATCCTTATTACGTATGCAGAAGAAATGGCGCAGAAAGTGTCGGAGGCAGTCGAGATTCAGCTGGGTAAGCTTGATCGTAGGGATATCGCTGAGAAATCTCTTCAGGAGAACGGGAGGATATTCGTAGTTGCATCGTTGGAAGAGGCTTTAAGGTTGGCAAACATAATCGCCCCCGAGCATCTCGAACTGATGGTTGAAAATCCGCTCGAGGCGCTGGGGTCGATACGAAATGCTGGAGCCATATTTTTGGGATACTATACTCCCGAGGCTGTCGGCGATTACATTGCCGGGTCGAATCATGTCCTACCAACGGGTGGAACGGCACGGTTCTATTCGCCGCTAAGTGTTAATACATTTCTAAAAAGTTCGAGCGTACTGAGCTTCTCGAAGCAGGCACTGGGCATGGTTGCCAACTCAGCGATTACCATCGCCGATAGTGAGGGCTTTAGCGGGCATGCAAAATCGGTAAGATACCGCACGGAGGAGTAGCATGATCGGTCCTCGGCCGCAGGTTGCAGCCCTTAAGCCATACCATCTCCCAGATGTTAAAGCGGATGTAATACTCTCCGCAAACGAGAGTCCCTATAACCTGCCTCAATCCATAATAGATGAGATAAAAAGAGAGTTTGACCGGGTAGCCTACAACCGGTATCCCGACCCACTGTCGCTGGAGTTGAGGCAACTTATAGGTGAGTGCTATAATCTCGGGGCTGATAATGTGATTGTCGGCAACGGTGGCGACGAGGTAATCCAAAACCTATTTCTCGCCTATGGCGGGCCAGGACGCAAGGCGGTTACCTTCGATCCGATGTTCGAGATTTACGGAATAACCGGCCGGATAACCGGGACGGAGATGGTCTCCATACTACGCTTACCCGAGGACCTGCTAGCGGAACCGGTGATTGCGCAATCATACGATATTGATGCGGCGCTCGTATTCCTGTGCTGTCCGAATAATCCTACTGGGGACATGGTATCGCCCGAAAAGATAGATGAACTTTTACGCAACACCAGTGCCCTTGTTATTATAGATGAAGCATACGCCGAGTTTAGCAAGCAGACGGCAGTACCGCTTCTTTCTGAATATGAGAATCTAGCGATATTGCGGACATTTTCTAAGGCCTTCTCTCTTGCCGGATTGCGGGCAGGGTACCTGCTTGCAAGAGAAGGGGTCATAGAGAACTTGCTGAAGGTAAAACTTTTCTTTAACTTCAGCAGGTTATCGCAGTCTATAGCAAAGATCGCTTTTACACACCGTGATATATTTGAAGCCAAAATCGAAGTGATTTTAAAGGAGCGAGATCGCCTCTTTTCGGAATTATCTAAAACTGATCACATCAAGGTCTTCCCGAGCGAATCAAACTTTATATTATTCAGGACGGAAAAACCGGCAACACAAGTATGGCAAGGCCTGCTTGACAGGGGTGTATTGATCCGAAATAGTAGCAACCAGGCGCTTCTTGAAAACTGCCTGCGTGTAACCGTGGGTACGCCAGAGGAAAATAATATATTCCTCAAAGCCCTGCGTGAAGTGGTTTAGAACCGATATATAGGTAGAGATATAATGAGCTTATTCTTACAATTATTAATAAGGGGTTATGATGGGCGGTAGAAGAGCTGTAGTATCACGAAAAACGAGGGAGACAGATATTGAGCTAGAACTTAACTTGGATGGTCAGGGAAATGTAGAGGTGGACACCGGAATACCCTTCTTCGATCATATGCTCTCCATGGTTGGTAAGCACGGCTTGATGGATCTCAAGATAAAAGCCGAGGGTGACCTTGAAATAGATGGCCACCATACGGTGGAAGATGTAGGTATCTGCTTTGGCCAGGCACTTAATCAGGCTATCGGCGATAAAAAAGGAATAAGGCGTTATGGGAGCAGCCTGATGCCGATGGATGAGTCGCTCGCACTGGTAGCAATGGATATTAGTGGGAGGCCGTACCTGGTATATGATGTTGACCTTCCGGTTGAGACGATAGGAAGCTATGATACTGCACTCACGGTAGAGTTTTTGCAAGCGCTTGTAAGCACATCTGGCATTACCCTCCACATAAAGATGCTGGCGGGAAGAAATGCCCACCACATGGTTGAAGGTATATTTAAGGGATTGGCAAGAGCATTGGGAGAAGCAGTTGAGATCAACCCAAGAGCGACAGGGATAATTCCAAGCACGAAAGGCTTGCTAGAAGGGTAGTATTACAGATAAAAGTGAGTGATATTTTTTGATAGCGATAATAGATTATGGTATGGGCAATCTTAGAAGCGTCGAGAAGGCCTTCGAAAAGCTTGGCTTCGAAGTTGCGATCTCAAATGACCCTGGTTTTATAAAGCAGGCCGATGGGGTGGTGCTACCCGGAGTAGGCGCTTTTGCCGATTGCATGGCCAATCTCCTTTCGGCTGGGCTTGAGGATGCAGTGCGCGAAAGCATTGATAGCAACAAGCCTTTCCTTGGGATATGCCTCGGCCTTCAGCTTCTCTTTAAGGAGAGCGAGGAGGATGGCATTCATAAGGGCTTGGGAATTTTTAATGGTAGGGTGCACCGGCTTCCCGATAGTCAGAAGATCCCCCATATGGGGTGGAATCAGGTAAGATATACTGATAAGCCGTCTATTTTCGAGGGGATAGCTGAAGGGTCTAATTTTTATTTCGTCCATTCATACTATGTTGATCCTACCGACACGGAGATAATAGCCACAACGACTGATTATGGGTTGATATTTACGTCCAGCATATGGTTTAAGAATATTTTTGCTGTTCAGTTCCACCCTGAAAAAAGCGGTGGTGTGGGCCTTAAGGTGCTGGAGAACTTTGGGAGGTTATGTGAGTGATAATCTATCCGGCCGTTGATATTATGGGCGGTAAGTGTGTCCGCCTATACCAGGGTCGGGCGGACGCCCCGACGGTATATGCCGGCGTTCCTGCTGATATGGCCGAAAAGTGGCAGGATGAAGGGGCGGGGTTCTTGCATCTAGTCGATCTTGATGGTGCATTTAAAGGCTCGCCACAAAACCTCGCTGCAATCGAGGAGGTAGTTAAGCGGGTTGATATCCCGGTTCAACTGGGCGGGGGCTTAAGAACCTTGGATGATCTGGACAGAATTTTTGAGCTGGGGATAGCCAGAGCAATTCTCGGAACGTCTGTAATTAGCGATCCCGAATTGGTTAAGGAGGCTTGCGCCAAGCATCCCGGTAAAATCGTTGCCGGCCTTGACGCCAGGGAGGGCAAAGTCGCTATAAAGGGATGGGTCGAGGACACCAGTATCTTCGCAACCGATGTGGCGATACAGCTTGAACTCTACGGTGTAAGCAGGATTGTCTACACCGACATAATGATGGATGGCGCTCAGACGGGGGTAAATCTCTTCGCCACTGAGGAGCTTGCTGAAAATATAAACATTCCGGTTATCGCATCCGGAGGGGTGTCGAGCTTAAGCGATATAAGGCAGATAAAACCCTTGCAGGCAGCGGGCGTTGAAGGTGTGATAATCGGAAGGGCGCTCTATGAGGGGAACTTTACCCTCAAGGAGGCAATTGAGGTTGCGAGGTGGGATAGTGCTCACCGTTAGAATAATTCCCTGCCTCGACGTTCACGCGGGACGGGTTGTAAAGGGCATTAACTTCGTAAACCTGCGTGATGCTGGAGACCCAGTAGAACTAGCCTCGGCATATGATAGGGCTGGCGCCGATGAGCTAGTATTCTTAGACATAACGGCGTCCCACGAGGGTCGTGATACGATATTTGAAGTCGCTTCACGAACAGCGGAGGAGGTTTTCATCCCATATACTGTTGGTGGTGGAATTAAGTCTAGCGATGATATACGCCGGATGCTAAGTACCGGAGCGGACAAGATATCGATGAATAGCGCAGCGGTTAGGAATCCCGAGGTAATTAGGGAAACTTCGCGGCGATATGGATCTCAATGTATAGTCGTCGCCATAGATGCGAGAAGCATCGGCCGGGACAAATGGGAGGTCTACGTAAATGGTGGCCGGGTACCGACTGGCATCGATGCTGTTGAGTGGGCCAGGAGGGTAGAAGATCTAGGGGCAGGGGAGATCCTTCTCACGAGCATGAACAGGGATGGCACAAAAGATGGTTATGATCTGCCACTTACTAAGGCGATTGTTAATGCGGTAAATATACCGGTCATCGCATCAGGAGGGGCTGGTAGACTTGAGCATTTTGCAGAGGTAGTGATTGAGACCGGTGCGGATGCGGTACTTGCCGCCTCGTTATTCCACTACGGTGAGCTATCTATACGAGAGGTAAAGGAGTATATGGCCAGGCAGGACATCCCGGTAAGGTTATAGAATCGTATCGCAGTGCTAATCAAGCTCAAGGATTTTGCAATTAGATGCTTCTAGCTGTCGACAGCTGTCATTCTTTAAACGTAGCGCAAGAAGCTGTCATTCTTAAACGTAGCTTAAGCCGTTAGAGGCTTGTCATTCTGAAGCGGAAGCCTGAGTGTAAACGAAGGCTGGAGCTGAAGAATCTAAATAATACCTTCATTATTTCTAAGGATTACAAGGAAAGACTTAAAAGACAAGAGATGGTTTTAGGCTTAAAAGAAGTTAGATGATAAAGAGGCATTCTAATGCTTAAGAATATAGAAAATACGATTTAGATCCTTCAGAGCCTCCGGCTCTTCAGGATGACAA
>JACUUO010000005.1 GCA_014859275.1 Actinomycetota bacterium
CGGGAACCAGGTAACTGCAGAGTATGATGAAGAGTCAAATAATCTCTCAACTGCCAACCCGGCTAGAAAAGAAGCTGATGCAAACACCTATGATCAATACGGCAACGTGACCGCTTCTACTGAGCCCGGTGCACCAACGTACAACATGTTACAAAACGGCAGCTTTGAGTGGAAGGATGCTGCTGGAAGGCCGGAATTTTGGTACCTAGGGGGTGACACCAACGCCATCAGCATAGATGGCTCAGTATCCCTATACGGGAAGTTCTCGGCCAAGGTCAGCAGCAAAAAAGCAACGACAGCTTATCTCACCAGCCATTCGCAAGGCGTAACCCCTGGGCAGAAATTAACGCTAAACGTGCCTGTGAGGATGGATAACGTCGCAGGGACCCCAGGATCAAGCGGCGTAGGCATCGGCCTTGAATACTACGATGCCAATGGCAACTACCTGGGGAGCTCGTACTCCCCCGCCTCCGTAGGCTCTGGAAACCTCGATCTGCAGGTCACCTCAGATGCCCCCGCTAATGCAAGCCGCATGTTTACCGGTTTGATACTATGGAATGCAAAGGGCACCGTCTGGTTTGACGGAGCCCAGCTTGAGAGCCCGGTAAAAAGCGATGAGGGCCATATCCTAACCAGGTTTGACTACGTTGAAAACTCAAGCTTTGAGATGGCAAGCAGCTACTGGTACGCCGGTGGTGATGGAGAAACCACTGTAAGCAATGAATCCCCATGGGCGGGAGCATATAGCGCAAAGATCAACCTAACCACATCGGGTACTGCCTGGATAAGAAGCTCAGATATCTCGGTAAGAGCTGGAGAGCCACTTACCCTTTCAGGCTTTGTAAAGACGGTAGATATAGCAGGCACAGGGGCTCGTGTGCAGGTGCAGTACTACGATGTCAACAACAACTACCTGGGATTTCAAGCAACCGAGTATCAGACGGGAACCAAGGATTACACCCGCTACGCTATCGCCGCTACCCCACCGGCTGGGACAAATCGTGCGATAGTTTTTGGGGCCGTGTTCTCATCTACCGGAATCGCCTACTTTGACAATCTCAAACTTGTTCCAAGATCAACCACAAGATATGAATATGATGCCAATGCAAATTACATAACTGGCATTACTAACTCCCTTGGTAATCGAACCACCTTTGCCTATGATACAGTGGGGGACCGCACTCAGGCAACGGATCCTAAGGGGAATGTGACTTCCTTTTCCTATGATGCGTTAAACAACCTAACATCGGTTACCGATGCTTTAGGCAAGGTGTCAAGATACGAGTATGACCCGGTATCTATGCAGGTGGTCTACCGGGATGCAAGAAGCAGCGGCCCGGAAGATAACACCTACAAGACCTCACTTAGGTATAACGAGCTAAATCAGCTCATCGGCATAACCGATCCTCGGGGAAGAGAGATGACTAACACCTACGATGATGCGGCAAACCTGGCTTCTACCACCTTCCCGAACGGAAAGCAGGTGCTACATACTTATGATGCGGCAAATAGGTTAAGCCAAAAGAGCTACTCTTCTGATCCAACAACGTACTCTTTCTCATATGACTCAGCCGGTAATATAAGTCAAGTCCAGGATAATAGCTCAAGAAGCTATCAGTATACGTATGATAAGGCAAATCGCCTCACTAGCGCAACTGACATCTTTAGCTATCTGCTAAATTACACTATGGATAGTGCAGGCAATATAACCACCGTTACCGACTCCAACAACAAAACCGTCTCATACGCTTATGGCTCTGCTAACCAGCTTCTTGCTTTAACCGATCCTTCCGGAAGGCAGACCAGATTCCGCTATGATGAGGCTGGTCGCCTCTTTCAGACCATCAAAGGCAACGGATATAAAGCCTCTAATTCCTACGATGAAGTTGGCAGGGTAAAGCAGATTTCAGATCCCGGCAACCCCAATGGAAAAGGCCTAAGTTACATCTATGATGCCAATGGCAACATCACCATTGCCTCAGGAGCAGGTGGTGTAGAGCGCTTTGCCTATGATGCTATAAATCGCTTAACCAGCTGGACGAGTGATACAGGAACCGTTACCACCTACACCTATGATGCAGTAGGAAACTTAACAAAGAAGGGCAGCAAGACCTATACTTACAATGCCGCAAACGAAATCACCAACGCCGGCTTTACCTACGATGCCA
The DNA here is from genome assembly GCA_014859275.1 of Actinomycetota bacterium. Taxonomy (GTDB): domain Bacteria; phylum Actinomycetota; class Aquicultoria; order Aquicultorales; family Aquicultoraceae; genus Kmv33. The sequence goes on from JACUUO010000005.1 coordinate 2,169, forward strand.
ACGGCAACTTAACCAGTGATGGTACCTTCAACTATCAATATAACAGCGAAAATCAGCTCACAAGGGTCACCAGGGTATCCGATGGCACAGAGGTTGCCACCTACGAATATGATTACCGGGGGTTAAGAGTGGCCAAGACCACCCCAAGTGGCACAGTTACCGAGATTGGTACAAAGTATATCCATTTGGTGAAATTGTAATCGCAGCTTTTACAGAGTTTGCGATTTCATTAAAAAACGACTTGACAGTATGGTGGATTGTCGTCTCCAGAGGCTATGGGGGCGCTTATGAAATTGCCTATCAACTGAAAAAAACGTGGAATAGTATGTTTCATGGCAACTTCGCCGTAACGCAGAAATCAATGGCGTTAGAAATAATCGGGCACGTGGATGCGGGTATCTTGGCTAGTATACTTGGACTCTTCGAGTGGGACTCGTATATTCAGCGCGTGTTGGATTGGACACGAGATCATGCTGATCCGATTGATATTGGGGTGTCAGGATACGACTGGAATAGGCAGGTATGGGACATATATGCTAGATTGATGTGGTTGCTCTAATTTATGCGCGAGCGGTGCTCATACCGCACCTAATGTGCTAACAAAAGCTTTAAGCCAGTACTAGGGACCTTTCTCCCTAGTACTGGCTATAGCGTTGCTAGCAAGACCAGAGAGATCAAATCGTAAATTGTGGCCACTACCAGTGGTATTTCTTATAATAATCTAGCGCAGAGCGTATTATAACAGTAGCACACTGACATGTATTAGCAGGCACCGATATTTTACACTTTGCAAGCATCATCATTGGCAACTTTAATATAAGCAGGAGGGATATGTTTAAAGATGACAGATGAGAAAACGATGGCAGATGAGAAATCTGTTGTAAATGCAGCAATAAGCATAGTTATAGCATTTGGATTGGTTGTTCAATTTAGCTATGACGTAATTCTCGGCATGGGTTTCCCGGCTCCTATTTCTTGGGGTGAATTCTTAGTATTTGGAATCATTTCGATAACACTCTGGGCTGCTATCATCGCTTTTATTAAGCTATCTGCTGCAAGAGGCTCATTAATCTTTTTATTGGCTTTTGGATTATTCTTTTTATTCTGGTGGTCTGTTCAGCTTATAGGTGCACTTGCAGTTAATCCTAGTGCAGCAAGTTATGAACTGCATGTGTTAAATCGAGTCATTGGTTTTGCAACAACTATGTTACTGGTTTTATATGCATTCTATAGATTAACCAAAGGCCTAAGACGTGGGGGAAAGGGGGACATAGCTCAACAGCTATTGTAGCCCATATGATCATTAGCACAACGGTGCAAACTGTTGACAGGTCTTCTATCTACCGCTTAAGCTTTATATATGCCAAGGCAGCTAAGACTTGATACCCCCCAGTTTACTGCATCATGTAATTTGCCGGGGGACAGAAAGAAAAGAGATAGTCAAAGACGAGAAGGATTACTAGTACTTCCTTGAGAAACTCCCTTACATAAACTTGCAAGTGGATATGAGCCACCAACTTGAACCAGTGGTTAAGGGTGAACGGTAGTCTATCTATTAGTTAACGTATTGGGTATTAGTTGAAATCGAGCCAAGTTTAATTTTCTTCGACGTAACCTAATAACTTGACAAAACTTCAAACAACCGCTTAAAATTCAATATAACTAGAAATATCGAAAGAGCCGGCAAGGCTCTTTTTTATTGCCATCCGAAGGGGCGGCTTTTTTTAGCTAGCATGCACTCATTCTAGTAGTAACTGTCTGTAAAAGTTACCTCTTACGATGCCGATATACTGTGTATTGGCGCTAAATGTCCGGTCTGTCAATAACAACTGAAATAATAATTTTCTTTAGAAAGTTTACTTAAGGGGTGGGCTATGGAAACAACAAAAGCTGCTATAGGGACAGCTGTTCCTATCATTTTATTGCTCGCAGTAGCGGCAATTGCTTACATAAGTTTTAATGAAAGTGATAACTCAGACAAAATTGTTGCGAAGGTGAACGGGATACCGATTACAAAGGAACAATTTGCTAAACATGAAGCGTTACTTAAGGCTAACTGCGAAGATGCGGGTAAGCCAGCCCCAATAAAAGAGGAGGTAGTTATAGCACTTGCTAAGGAAATGCTCTTAGTAGTAGAGGCCAACGAACGAGGGATTATAGTGTCAGAGCAGGAAATAGACCAAGAGGTAGAGAGGGACCGCCAAAAATTTGAGGGTGCATCACCAGAGGAGCAGCAAAAGCTTAGAGAATATTACGAGAAACGAGACATAGATCTTGATAAGTACTGGCTGAGTAGCGATCACAGAACTATATGTAAGGATCGTCTCGCGATTAGAAAACTTTTCGCTGATAGGCTGAGTCAAGCACAAACAGAGGAAGAGAGAGGCAAGGTTCTCCGAGAAGCTAAAGAAGAATTGAAAGAAGATCTGTACAGACAAGCAACAATTAGATATTGTCAATAGTTGCTTGCAAACACATTAAAAGGGCCTATGGCGCTAACATCTCAGCGAGACCCTACGGTAAATCTACTGTAGGGTCTGTTTTTATTGCCGTCCGAAGGGGCGGCTTCTTTATTTTTATTACTTTGCGGGTGGTTTTATGGCAAAGCTAACACCGAAACAAAGACTTTTCTGCAAGGAATATCTCATCGATCTCAACGAGGAATGAGGGACGTAGTTCACATACGCAAAATTCTCTATAGACACAAAAGCATCTATGTGCAAATACTTGACAAGGATAATGTGCAAGCGATAGCCTTATCCTATGCCACGGTTAGCTCGTCTTGCAATCCCTGGGATGATGCACCACGTTATCTGCCGAGGGATAGAGCGAAGAGAAATCTTTACCGATGAAAAAGACTACGAAGAATTCCTGGGGAGGCTCTCGGCTCTTGCCGGCAGTAAGACAGTTGCCATCTCTTGCGATACTTTTCAATGATCTGCGCCGCTTCATCTACTGGGCTGTTCGTTAAGAATTCAAAGACCTTGTCTTTACCACAGTCCTCTTTTGGGCAGAACTTAAAGATAAGGCGAAGGCAAAGCTTTGATTTCTTCAGCGCGTAGGTGGTCTCAACCACGTTTGATCCAAATCTATCAATACAAGCTTTAATGGCGGGATATTTGGAGAAAAAATCGATAATCGATGAGGCTACTGCAAGAAGGGCTGTAGCCGAGATTGAAAGCGAGTGATGATTTTTTGTGCATTAGGCGGTCATTTAATTTGGCCGAACTTGTGCCAAATAAAGTGGCCGCCTACAGTTAAATAACTAATAGTGAGCTTTTTATGAGTCAGGATTTAAGAGTTCAAATAACTAAAGAAAAAATGCCAAAAGGTACAGGCGAGGTCATGATGGATGAAGCAGCAGGAATGGACTTGGCCATCCTGATAGTACTTTCACCTTTTTATGCACTATGGCGGCTTTATCGACGGCTTGTTCTTGGTGAGCGGAATCGATATACGGTTAAAGTTGTAGCAGTTTTTGAGGACGCCTTTGAGGATGAAAAGGTGATCTACGAAGAATCACTAGAATCCCTTAGAGAAGCTAAAAGACGACGAACTCAATTAGCCAAACAGATTAGAGAAGGTAAGAGAACTTTTTCATAACTGCCTAGGCCAAGAAGAGGAGAAGAGCAGGGACGTTGGTTGCGTGGGTTGCGGTTATAGTTACAACCCACGCAACCACGTCATCTGTGTGAAAAGAGCGCCAAAATTGAGCACAAGGCATATTCTGACGCTCTAGCCTGGCAAAAAGAAGCCCTATAATTAGAGGGGACGGCGATCAGACCCGGCATCTCCACTGTGTTGATGCGTTGCTTTATGGCGAAAGGCGGGATGGTTTTCTTCGTAACTTAGCTATGATAAGGGATAAAAGGACAACAAACCGACACGTTTTTTGAGGTCTTTAGCGACTCCTTTAGTTTTATCAAAAGGCATTGGCGAAATCTCCTGATTGCAACTGCAATAGCAGGGGAAGTGCTCAATTTCTTTCATTTGCCCATGTAAAGCTGCTAACTTTGCTAACTAACAGGCCTCCTCCGCGAGCCTGCAGATCTCGTCCTTGGGTTAGCGTCCGCGCTACCCTGGTTTGCTCTCAATAGTGTCATTGTCTGGATGGTAATCGCCGACCAGCGAGGCAAAAGAGGGACGCTTCGGAAATGAGGGACGTCAGAATGTGTGAAAACCCCCCCTCATTTTACTGCTTTTTAAGCTAGTTATTGGTATAATATTACCAGGTAAACCGGCCTAAAGGGGGTAAATATGGCATATATCAAAGGAGTACCAAAAGAGCAAATAATACTGTTTCCTGATGCAATTGATGACTACATTGAAGAAGGTAACACAGCTAGATTTATCGATGCATTTGTTTTTTTGTGTAAGCGAGTACGCGGGCCGCAACGAAAGTGAACGCACAGGTGACCCCAAAAGCTCTGAACCCCGGCAGGCCGAGTTTTTCGGACGTAAAACGAAGGCAGTATAGGCAATCGAAATGTGGATGAAACGGCTAGACCTACTCCGGTGGGGCGGTAGCGGTGGCACGTGGAGGGCGACATGCAAAGCAACTGGAGAAACCCTCCTTGTCAAAGGGGCGAAATCCCCGGAAAAAGGTAGACCCTATAACCGACAAACCGGGAAGTGGGTCGAAAATGGCAAGAGGGTGGCGGAGGGGCTTGTAGTAGCAAGAGACGGTACTTATCTACCCACCAAAAGCACCGCCATGTCCAAATCCCCAAGGAAGGCGGCAAATTCCGTACTCTATCATACTGACATGGTTGAAATATTGTGGCACCACCGGGAAACTAGGCGGAAACGGAGAAAACAAACATCAACCTAAAGAGGCGCGCCAGCCTTCGACCCTACCGCTCCACTGCGCTCTCAGCTCTACGTACCTCAAAGTCTAAAGCTATTCTTTATGCTACAAGTAAGAATGGGGAAGATAAAAATTATCGCTAGTAGGATAAATTACGGCTATAATTAATAATGGTTAAAGGCTTGGTAAAGAATGAGACCAGAGACTGAGCTATGGTGGAAACAAGCAATTGAAGATCTGGAAACAGCGCGGGTTAATTTAAATGCCCAGCGCTATTATGCTTGTGTATTCTTTGCTCATCAGGCAGCGGAGAAATCACTAAAAGCGCTCTTCATCTAAACTATGCGTGAAATGCCTACCAAAACGCATAACCTTATAGCGTTGGGAAAGTCTCTGGAGGCTCCCGATCAAATCATGACAGCAATAAGAGATTTGGGGCCTGAATATATTACAAGCAGATACCCTGATGCTGCTTATGGGGTACCAGCTGAACTTTATGACGAAAAGCTTGCCAGTAAGCATCTTGCCCAAGCTGAGGAGATTATTGAATGGGTAAAGGGAAATTTGAAGTAGATGCACGTATCTTGGAATTTGTGCACGAAATAAAGGCACATTTAAGCATCGATAAGATAATTCTTTTCGGCTCAAGAGCTAGAGGGGACGCTCTCAAGGATAGCGATTATGACTTTATAGTTGTTTCGTCCGATTTCGAAGGAGTCTTTTTTACCGATCGCATTAAAATGCTCTATAGCTACTGGCATCAACCTCAGGCATTGGAAGCGCTATGCTACACACCGGCAGAATTTAAAGAAAAGCTTAATCAGATAACAATTGTTCGCGAAGCTGTTCACGAAGGCATCGATCTGACCGCTGCGTAACTAATATGGTAGCAAGCGCAGGTCACACAGCGTCACAGGCCTGGTCGCTTTCTTTGGATAAAGCTATCCTCTCCTCTTAAAAGTAGCCTTATATGGTATATTGCCGTGCTTCCCAGGCAATCTTTCCTATGACCATCCCGACCGGATCTTTAAAGATGAAAAAGACTACCAGCGGCTACTTGAGTAGCTATCCTGTCTTGCCAGGGGAGAGGGCATCCATATCTATGGAGTTTGCAAGTGTACACTTTCTCACCGATGTTGTATTGAGTAGTTGGTATCTAGCTTGTGCGGTAATAGTCGTCTGTTTTCATACGAGAAGAGTTTAAAGATCAGCATTCAGAACCAGTCAACCGCCAGAGTTCCTGCCTCAAATAAATTTCCGCTTGAGGATTTTAATTGAGACGATTCGGATTATATTATAAATGGCAGGAAAATTAGGATACAATTATATTGTACCGATATTATACCGGTACAAAGAGGAATCCATGAAGAGGGATTGCATATGAATTGGAGAGAGAGAATAACTGTTGATCCACTTGTGTGTCATGGAAAGGCTTGCATTAAAGGCACACGCATTATGGTATCTGTTATACTTGATAATCTAGCAGAAGGTGTAAGCGAAGAGGAGATATTGAAAAGCTACCCGTCTTTGACTCTTGAAGATATTAAGGCGGCCATATCATATGCCGCTGAACTATCTCGCGAAAGGCTAGTATCTGTAGCAGAGTAGGTAAATATGCAGTTCAAGATAGATGAAAATTTACCGATTGAAATTGCAGAGCTAATTGTTAATGCTGGATATGATGCAAAAACTGTTAATGATCAACAGCTAAAAGGTACAAAAGACGCTATTCTTATCGATATGTGCAGCAGCGAAGACCGTGTTCTTGTTACCCTGGATATCGATTTTTCTAATATTAGAGCATATCCACCAGAAGATTTTCCGGGCATCATTGTTGTAAGGGCTAATCACCAGGCAAAGCAGCATCTTATAAAGATTTTTAAGCGTATCATGCCTCTTATTGGCCGCGAATCACTTAAGCATCATTTATGGATTGTAGAGGAAACTAGAGTCCGCATTCGCTGACCAATACAGGCTTACTCTAATATGCTGTGTTAAGTTAGCTGGTGGCAAGCTTGTGCGGTGATAGGTACCCGTTTTCAGCACCTGTTTTCCTGCAAGGCTTCCCAGGCAATCTTTCCTATGACCATCCCGAGAAAAATGTTAAAATACATCTGGTTGTTCATATTAGAAAGAAGTAAATAAGGGCGTGCAGGGGCCAGAATAGAGAGGCCAGGATTACAGGGTTTACAACGAATGTTTAGAACTAGTTGCACACAATCGCCCGGTAGTAGTAATTCGACCTCAAGGGATTTGTGAGCTGATAACCGCAATCCCCCTTCTGGATTCTGATCTCCGACTGCTGTATTCTAAATGAGATATCAAATTTGGAGTTGAATGACTTGTTTAGCTTACTTGAGCGAGTTCTCCGTATGGGAGAGGGCAGAAAGCTGAAGATACTCGAAGATAAAGTGGCGATGGTGAACGCATGGGAGCCCGAGATGGCTAAGCTCAGCGACACCGAGCTTAAGGCAAAGACCGCGGAGTTTAAGCAGAGGCTGGCAGATGGAGAGACCCTGGATGATCTTCTCCCTGAGGCGTTTGCGACCGTTCGTGAGGCCTCCAAGCGAGTTTTATCGATGCGCCATTTCGATGTTCAGATAATGGGCGGCATCGTTCTTCACGAGGGCAAGATCGCTGAGATGAGGACCGGCGAGGGTAAGACTCTCGTGGCGACGCTTCCCGTCTACCTGAATGCACTTGAAGGCAATGGTGTACATGTTGTAACCGTAAATGATTACCTCGCCAAACGAGATAGCGAGTGGATGGGCAAGGTCTATGAATTCCTGGGGCTTAGCACTGGCCTCATTCAGGCGGAGATGCCTTTGGAAATGAGATACGATGCTTACCAGGCGGATGTTACGTACGGCACAAACAATGAATTTGGCTTCGATTACCTGCGCGACAATATGGTAACTCATATTAGTCAGCGAACCCAGATGGGCCATCATTACGCTATCGTAGACGAGGTCGACAGCATCCTCATCGACGAGGCAAGGACGCCGCTTATCATCTCCGGGCAGCCTGAGCAATCGGCCGATACCTACTACGCGTTTGCAAGGATCGTGCCCAAGCTGAAGAAGGGGAGCGACTACGAGGTTGATGAGAAGCATAGAACGGTCGCGGTGACCGAAGAGGGCGTAGCGCGCGTAGAGGAATCTCTTGGTATTGATAACATGTACGATCATGTAAATAGCCAGCTGGTAAATCACCTGCAGCAGGCGCTAAAGGCCCACGCATTATTCAAAAAGGACGTAGATTACCTCGTTAAGGACGGCGAGGTCATCATCGTTGATGAGTTTACCGGTCGTTTGATGGAGGGCAGAAGATATAGCGAAGGTCTGCACCAGGCAATTGAAGCTAAAGAAGGGGTAAGGATCCGGGAAGAAAACCAGACGCTTGCCACCATCACCCTTCAGAACTACTTCCGCATGTATGAAAAGCTCGCGGGCATGACCGGTACCGCGGCAACCGAAGCCGATGAGTTCATGCACATATATAAGCTTGAGACGGTCGTTATACCAACGAATATGCCCATGGTCAGGGATGATATGGCGGATGTCATCTATAAAACCGAGGATATTAAGTTCAAGGCGGTAATAGATGACATCGTCGAGCGTCACCATCGTGGTCAGCCAGTTCTCGTTGGAACGGTCTCAATTGAAAGGAGCGAGCGTTTCTCTAAGATGCTAAAAAGGCGGGGAGTACCGCATGAGGTGTTAAATGCCAAGCACCACGAGAGAGAGGCTGAGATTATCGCCCAGGCAGGTAAGAGAGGTGCGGTAACTATTGCAACCAATATGGCCGGTCGAGGCGTTGACATAATCTTGGGCGGAAGTCCCCCTGATGCTCAAAGGGCGGAAGAGGTAAAATCGGCCGGTGGCCTGCATGTCCTCGGTACCGAGCGCCATGAAGCAAGAAGAATTGATAACCAGCTAAGAGGTCGATCGGGTCGCCAGGGCGATCCCGGTTCAAGCCAGTTCTACCTCTCGCTTGAGGATGACCTGATGAGGCTCTTCGGTTCGGCGAGAATCGGCGGTGTGATGGAGCGTCTCGGTGTGCCGGATGACCAACCTATCGAGCACAATCTAATCTCAAAATCGATAGAAACTGCCCAGAAGCAGGTTGAAGCGCAGAACTTCAGCATACGAAAGCATGTTCTCCAGTATGACGACGTGATGAACAAGCAGCGCGAAGTTATATATGAGGAACGACGTAGGGTTCTCGAAGGAGAAGACCTGCGGGATCGCGTGCTTGCTATGATTGATGACGTAATGAGAGGCGCTGTCATGATGTTTACAAGCGAAGCTACCTACCCTGAGCAGTGGGATTGGGATGGCCTATTCTCCTATGTTAATCAGCTCTTTCCACTGGGATGGGGTAAAGAATCTATCGATATCACCAAAATAACGCAGGAAGAGCTTGAGCAAAGGCTCATTGAAGCGGCGACGAATAAATATATAGAGCGTGAAGAAGAACTCAGCCCGGAGGTTGTGAGGGATATTGAGCGCCTGGTTATGCTCGAGGTAATAGACAATAAATGGCGGGAGCATCTCTATGAGATGGATTACCTGAAAGAGGGTATAGGCCTCAGGGCAATTGGACAGCGGGATCCACTTGTAGAGTATAAATCCGAGGCCTATGATATGTTTCAGGCGATGACTGAAAATATCAAAGAAGATGTTTTAAAGTATATGTTCCACGTTCAGGTAGTCCGCGAGGAATTAGCCAGGCCGAGACAGAGGGTTATGGTTGCGGATGCGGGCTCAAGTGTGGAGCCGCCTAAGCCCAGGGTAAATAGCAATAAGGTTGGGCGAAATGATCCTTGCCCATGCGGGAGTGGTAAAAAGTATAAGAAATGCTGCGGGATGTGAGACAGTTACGCGTAAGCTAGGTTCGGAAATGCGGTCCGGGATGGGGAGCAACCAGGCCAGGATCTGCATTGTTCCGGACCCATTTTTGTTTTGAGAATAGGGGAGCGACATTGATTACTGATTACGGTGAAGAAATCAGCGTTTTAAGAGAGAGAATTGAGCGGATAAGGGATTATCTTTGACATAGGTGGCAAAAGGGGTGAGTTGGCCAAGCTCGAAAAAGAAGCCAGCAAACCCGGATTTTGGGATGATCAGGAGACCGCTCAAAATATAATGGCAAAGATCAGCGATATAAAAGATGATATAAAGGCGTTGGAGCGCGCCGAGGGTGAGTCCGAGGACCTTGAGATCATGAATGGGCTTGCGGTCTCGGAGAATGATGAATCCCTCAGCCTTGAGGTCGGCAAGTCCCTGGGGCGTTTAAAAAGATATATTGATGAATTGGAGCTAAGAAGCTGGTTTTCTGATCCCCTGGATAGCCATAACGCGATAGTGACCATTCACCCAGGGGCAGGTGGTACGGAATCACAGGACTGGGCAGAGATGCTGATGCGGATGGTAATCCAATGGGCTAGGGATAAAGATTTTCAGATCAGCATTAATGAGCTTGTACCCGGCGAGGAAGCGGGCGTAAAGACGGCTACGTTCACAGTCCAAGGTAAATATGCCTACGGTTTCCTGCAGGCGGAAAGGGGAGTCCACCGCTTAGTAAGAATCTCTCCATTTGATTACGGTAGCAGGAGGCATACTTCGTTTGCATCGGTTGATGTCATCCCGGAGGTTGAGAGGGATGTCGAGATAATCATCGATCCAGCAGACCTGCGTATTGAGACCTTCAGAGCGACAGGTGCCGGGGGGCAGCACGTAAATGTGACTGACTCAGCCGTACGAATCACCCATATTCCAACTGGGGTGGTGGCCCAATGCCAGAATGAACGGTCGCAATCGAAAAATAGGGATACGGCTATGGTAATCCTTAGGGCAAGGTTGTTCGAGCGTATCCAGGAAGAGAAGGCCAGAGAAGAAGCAGAGCGGCACAAGCAGAAGAAGGAGATTGCCTGGGGAAGCCAGATTAGATCTTACGTTATACACCCCTATCAACTCGTAAAGGATCACCGCACGGGTTTAGAGAAGGGCAACGTCCAGGCAGTTCTTGATGGGGAGATAGATGATTTTATCGTAGAGTATCATAGGAAGAGAATTTTAGAGGCGGCGGATGGATAAATGAAAATAGAAGCAGACTTACATGTTCATACTGTTGCGAGTGGCCATGCCTATAGCACCGTTGAGGAAATTACCAAGGAGGCCGCAAAAAAAGGCCTCAAAATGGTTGCCATAACAGACCATGGTCCTGGTCTACCTGGCGGTGCGCACCTGTATCACTTCTGGAATCTTAGGATCATGCCACAAGAGTTGAATAGCGTGCGCATTTTAAAGGGCGTGGAGGCAAACATCGTGAGTTCTGACGGTGAGCTTGATCTTACAGATGAGTACCTTGAGCCGCTGGAACTGGTCCATGCGGGTTTTCATCCGAGCTGCGGCTATGAGAGCGGTTCAGCAGCGCTGAACACGAAAGTTTTAATCAAAGTTATGGACAACCCACTCGTCGATTTTATAGTGCATCCCGGAAACTGGAAATTTCCGATTGATCCGGAGACTCTGGTTGATGCGGCCCTTGAGAAGGGTATGGCGTTGGAAATAAACAATAGCTCATTTTTGCCAACCAGCAGCCGTAATTCTGCACGTTCTTTCGATCTTCCGATTGCAAACCTTGCCTATAAGAAAAGACTGCAAGTAATAATAAGCAGCGATGCTCACATATATACCCATGTCGGCGTAGTTGATAAGGCGGTCGAACTTGCCGTGAGCGCAGGTTTAGATGAAGAGCAGATCATAAATACATCGGTTCGAAAGGTGCTGGATTACTTAACTACAAGAAGAGCCCAGCGTTAGGAGCTTTACATGAAGCGCTGGATATCGACTTAGTCTAATTGCGTGTCCACGAGAAATAAACCGAGAAATGTGCTAATTTCTAATAACAGGGGAGTAATTTCCAAGTTAATTCATGGCTCTGGTCGTGCGTCGTGGTGACCCTACCAGGGTCGAGCTTATTCTGCGGCAGAAGATGAAGGTTACTTTTACAGGGGTGATATAGGTGATGGATAAGGAGAACCCTCTCACGCCCAATCGGGCTACTAATAACCGGTCGGTGGGCCCGGCGACTGGGATAGCCCGCATCTTGAAGCCTTCCCTCAATCGGATACTTCGTGAATATATCGGGATAACTATCGGTGTCCTCATCACTGCATTGGCGCTGGACATGTTTCTTATACCGAACAGACTTGCGGCTGGCGGAGTTAGCGGGCTCTCAACCGTATTACATTATAAGCTTGGGTTTCCAGTCGGTGCGACCATGGCTGTTTTAAACCTGTTGCTTTTTGCTATAGGAACAAAGGTTCATGGTTGGAAATACGGGATGAAGACGGTTTATGGAGCATTCGGCCTTGCGCTCGCTGTTGACCTGATGGTGCCTTTGACAAAGTATTTTATGATAACCAACGATGCGATTCTGGGTACGCTTTATGGCGGGATTTTATCCGGCATTGGGATGGGAATCGTCTTTCGAAACGGGGGTAATACCGGAGGAACCGATATCGTCGCCCAGATCTTCCAGAAGTATAGTAATTTAGGTTTAGGTCAGCTCTTCTTACTTGTTGATGGTTTTGTTATGCTAGTGGCAGCTGGTGCCTTCGGTCTCAGGTTGGCGCTCTACGGCATGATAGCGGTTATCGTAATGGGCCGTGTAATAGATTATGTGCAGGAAGGTTTGAGCATCGAGAAGGCGGCCTTCATCATGTCCGAGCATACCGAAGAGATCACATCCGCAATATTATTTGAATTAAGGCGCGGAGCGACGGCCATCGCGAGCAGAGGTTGCTATTCCGGTAAGCAGCGTGATACGATATTCTGCGTTGTCGAGAGACGGCAGGTCGAGCACTTAAAGAGGATTGTACATTCTATTGATCCTAAAGCATTTGTAATCGTCTCGGATGTTCGTGAAGTTGTCGGCGAAGGATTCAAGCAATTCGCTGCATGATGTAAACATTAAAAGCACCGCGTTTTAATGCGATATGGATCTGATAGCGATTGACAGCTGTTGGCTCCTGGAAGGAGTAAACTTGGCTACCCCTACGGTGGATAAGCAAGCCACGATTGCTTATCTTGAGGCGAAGGCTAGAAGCATAAGGTGGGATGTTATTAAGATGATCGGGACAGCTGGCTCTGGCCATCCGGGCGGCTCCCTTTCTGCGGCCGATATAGTCGCTACACTCTATTTTCATGAACTCGATCATCGACCGGACGATCCAGGCTGGCCTGATCGCGACCGCTTTGTCTTAAGCAAGGGGCATGCAGCGCCAGTGCTCTATGCCGCGCTTGCTGAGAGCGGTTATTTCCCGCGGGAGGATTTATGGACCCTTAGGAAGATCGATAGCCACCTGCAGGGACATCCCGATATGAGAAAAACACCTGGCGTTGAGATCTCAACCGGATCTTTAGGGATGGGTTTTTCGGCTGCGGTTGGAATGGCGCTCGGACTAAGGATCGATAAGCGGCAATCAAGGGTATACACTCTTATTGGAGACGGTGAGTCCCAGGAAGGTATAATCTGGGAAGCAAGTATGTTTGCTGCCCAGCAGAAATTAGATAACATAGTAGGAGTACTCGATTATAATAATATGCAGATAGACGGGTTGGTAAGTGAAATAGTCGACATCTATCCAGCTACATCAAAGTGGTCTGCGTTTGGCTGGCATGTGATTGAGATCGATGGCCACAAGATCGGCGAGATTTTAGATGCTTTTAGGGCAGCTAGGGTGGTTAAGGGAAGGCCTACAATGATCATTGCCAATACCATAAAGGGCAAGTGTGTCTCATTTATGGAAAAGGCAGTCGATTTTCATGGTAAAGCTCCGACTAGCGAAGAAGTTGATAGGGCCTTGGTGGAGATAGAGGCCTTAGGCCCGTTGGGGTAGGTAGTTAGGGTAAGAGTTTGGGTAATCTACAGTTATCGGTTACCAATTATTATTACCCGTTATCAGGTAAGGTATAAGCAAGAGATATAGCCAGCAGGCAGCAAGAAGCTTTGAATTACATAGCAAGGAGTAGCATGGCATATAAAAGAGCGACACGGGAAGCATATGGTGACGCCTTATTGGAATTAGGTCGTGAATATCCAGATCTAGTGGTGCTAGAAGCCGATCTTGCTAAATCGACTACAACCATAAAGTTTAAGGAGGAATTTCCCGATAGGTTTTTTGATTGCGGTGTTGCTGAGCAAAATATGATGGCGATGGCAGCTGGTCTTGCAACCACCGGGAAGGTGTGCTATACGGGATCGTTTGCAATGTTTGCCACCGGTCGAGCTTTTGAGCAGATTCGCAACATTGTCTCGTATCCCAGGCTGAATGTAAAAATCTGCCCCACACATGCAGGCATTACAGTCGGAGCCGATGGTGCCTCACACCAGACCCTCGAGGATATAGCGCTTATGAGGGTTATTCCTGGCATGATGGTTATTGTGCCCGCCGATTACTATGAGGCAAAAAAGGCGATTAAGAAAGTAGCGGAGATCGAAGGACCGGTTTTTATACGGCTAGGTAAGGCACCGGTTCCGGTGCTATTCGATGATACCTACGAATTCGTACCAGGCAGGGCAGTAAATCTTAGAGAGGGCTCAAATGTAACCATATGTGCGACCGGAATCATGGTCGACAGCAGCCTAAAAGCTGCGGATAATCTCGCACAGCAGGGGATCAGTGTCGAAGTTATCAATATTTCCACTATAAAACCGCTCGATGAAGGGGCGATAATTGGGTCGGCATCCAAAACCGGCAGGGTTATCGTTGCGGAAGAGCACAGTATTATCGGAGGTTTGGGGAGCGCAGTAGCAGAGCTCCTAAGTGATAAATACCCTGTACCGGTGACAAGAATTGGCATAAATGACCTATTTGGGCGCTCGGGGGGACCGGCTGAGTTGCTCGAGTATTATGGGTTGACCGACGAAGATATTTCCCAAGCGGCAAAAAGCTTACTCGATAAATAATCCCATCTACTTACAAGGCGAACTACCACAATTTTGATTTATGCCCGGTCTTCTGGTAGGATACCGATTTTGGGAGTGATTAACGCCATGATCAAGGTAAAGAATGTAACTATGAATTATAAAGGTGCCCACCGTTCGGCATTAAAGGACATCAGTGTGGACATCGATAGGGGTGAGTTTGTTTTCTTGGTTGGCCCTTCCGGTTGTGGTAAATCTACATTCATACGCCTGCTTCTCAGAGAGCTTATTCCAACAAAAGGGGACATATTTATTGCTGGGCACGATTTAATAAATATGCGCCGCTGGCGGGTTCCACAGCTTCGCAGAAATATCGGCTGTGTCTTTCAGGATTTTAAGCTTCTCCCCAATAAGACGGTGTATGAAAACGTCGCGTTTGCGCTTGAGGTCATAGGTAGCCCGACCAAGGCAATACGTGCACAGGTACCGGAAGTTCTAAAATTAGTCGGTCTAGAGGATAAGCTACAAGACTACCCGGACGAGTTATCCGGTGGTGAGCAGCAGAGAGTATCAATCGCCAGGGCTTTTGCTAACCGCCCGTCAATTATTCTTGCGGATGAGCCAACCGGAAACTTGGACCCCACGACTTCAAGCGGTATCATGGCATTGCTGAATAAGATCAACAGGACCGGGACGACGGTTCTCGTGGCTACCCATGATCGCGAGATGGTCGATAGCATGAGGAAGCGGGTCATCGCCCTCGAAGAAGGAACTCTTATCAGAGATCAGCAGCGTGGTGTTTATGGTTATGAAGAGTAAGAAGCGTTGTTTGCAATCCCCGACCTGGAAATGCTTATTTAGCCGACTTAATCGCTTACCAGGTAGAACTCTAGGGCGATTTGGGTCGCCAATATAGATAAGGAGCCGAACTATGTCTTTTCGTCCTTTTTATTTCTTAAAGGAATCGCTGGTCAGCTTTAAAAAGAACTGGGTCATAAGTATGGCCGGTGTCACTACTGTGGCCCTATCGCTGCTTCTGGTGGGGTCTTTTATGCTTTTCGCGTTTGCCATGAACAGCCTAATTAAATCCACCGAGCAGAAGGTCGAGGTCGTTCTTTTCCTTGACCAGGGAGTCCCGGGCGAGTCGGTCGAAGCTTTACAGGCCGAGCTTATGTCTTGGGAAGAGATTAAAAATGTCCTCTACGTCTCAAAGGATCAGGCGCTCGAGCGTCTTAAGAAAGACTTTAAGGGTTCGGAGATAGTCGATAATATAACAGGAAACCCGCTTCCAGCATCGCTTGAGATCACCCTAAAAGATCCGCAAAAAGCCAATAATGTCGTTGATAGATTAAAGGATCGCCCCGAAATTGACGATATAATGCATGACAGAGAGATTGTTGAGAAGCTATTTGCGGTAACTAGGGTTGCCAGGTGGTTTATCGCAATCTTCGTGGGCCTTTTGGCATTTGCATCGTTGTTGTTAATTGCAAACGCTATTCGTCTTGCCATCTATGCGAGGCGCAAGGAAGTTACGATTATGCGCCTCGTTGGGGCATCGAGCTGGTTTATCAGATGGCCATTTTTGCTTGAGGGCATCTTACAGGGCTTCATAGGAGCCTTGATAGCGATTACGTTGCTCTACATAGCTAAGGTGACCCTTATTGATAAGATTAAGAATAGCATCCTGATGTTTTTGCCAATCGGTCTAAGTCAACAGGAATTTTATCAGCTTGTGTTTGGATTGATTGTCGCCGGGGTCGTGATCGGTGCGGCTGGAAGTGTTGTTGCTCTAAGGCGTTTCTTAAGAGTCTAGAGCTAAACTGTTGGTACGGCTACTCAATTAACCTATTTAGGAAAGTTTTTGCCGTATATTTTTGCACAATTTAGCCTTGGTCCCCGAGCGCATGTCTTCTAACAGGCGTACTTACAAGTAAGGTATATCTGCTAGCCAGGTAACGCAATGGAAGGTATCTGTTGACTTGCTTTACTGCCAATGTTTAACTAGTTAAAGGTGGCCATGGTTGTAATCACTGCATTGCGGCAAAAATTAACGGTAATAATTTTAGTACTTATCCTAAGTTCTCAAATTAATCCTGCCCTCTCTTCTGAAATATCCGATAACAGAAATAAACTAAAAAATATTAATTCCCAGCTTGATCAGACCCGCCAAAAAATAAAAGAGGTCAGAACTCAGGAAGCCAACCTGGTAGCCGAGATAGAATCGGTAGACGGTAGGACCATCGTCGTTCAAAAAGAAATCGATTCTCTTGATAAAGAGCTGAAAAAGATTAGCCTGCAGCGCGGTGTGACTGAGCAGCAGCTCGCGGCCCTTCAAATTGAACTCTGGAGAACACAGCAAGAGCTTAGTCGCACAGAAGCACAGCTGCTCGAGCAAGAGACCATTCTTAATGATCGGGTTGAGAATATCTACAAGCGCGGCAAATCCGGTTTTCTCGAGGTTATCCTCAATTCGAGCGATTTTGTGAACTTCCTTAACCGACTGCAACTTCTTGAGTATATCGTTAAGCAAGATATCGAAATCGTTGAGCGAATAGAGAGAGCAAAGGCGCTCGTTGAGGATAAGAAGCATGATGTAGAGAAGAATAGATCAGCCGTTAACGGCGAGCGAATCAAGCTAATTAGCAAAGAGAAGCGTATCAAGGAATTGACGGAAACCCAGTTTGTCAAGAAGAAGACACTTCAGACGGAGATCAATAAAAAACAGGCACTTCTTGAACGAATTAAGAAAAACAGGGCTGCCTATGAGTTGGCTGAGGATCAACTTCTTAATTCTTCTGGAAGTTTAGTATCGAGGATCAGGGAACTCGAGCAGCGAACAGGTGGACGTGGAGGCAAATCATCTACAATACCGGCTGATCTTCAGATTGGAGACGGGTTCGCCTGGCCGACAAATGGCGAGGTGACATCATCATTTGGGATGCGGAAGCACCCAATACTCGGCGGTACGCGCATGCATACCGGTATTGATATTGGTGCGCCTTATGGCCAATCGGTAATCTCAGTCCAGGATGGCACAGTTATCCAGGCTGGTTGGATAAGAGGCTACGGTCAGACGGTAATCATAAGCCATGGAAATGGTGTAAGCTCGCTCTACGCACATCTCTCATCAATTCTCATATCGGTAGGGGAGAGCGTTTCTAAGGGTACAACGATCGCTCGGATCGGCTCAACAGGGCTTTCCACCGGCCCTCACCTTCACTTCGAAGTTAGGGTAAACGGTGAACCTCGGGATCCTATGGATTGGTACTAATTTCTAATATCTTATAGGTCAAATAATGTGTGATGGAGTCTAGGCTATTTCAGTTTACTCCCTTTATTCTAAATTCTTGCTCCTGGCTTCTGTTCTGTATTCTTGCGGATTCTGAATTCTGCCCTTGAGTATGGAAGTGATCCTTGTTTTTGCTTATACTGAATCAAAAACTATAGATGATGGGGTGAAGTTTTGGATAGAAGGATTCTCATTGCCACCAGTTCGATTCTCGCAGTTTTAGTACTTCTTTTAATCTTTGTCGGGGGAATGTTCCTCGGTAGGGAGTTGGAGGTGCTCAGGGCTGAGAAGTTCGCGCAAGAGCTGCCTTCGGTCCAAAAAGTTCAGGAAGTTCTGCAAATCATCGATCATGCATATGTTGATAATGTCTCCGATAAGAAACTTATCGATGGCGCTGTTAAGGGTATGCTTGAAGCCCTGGATGACCCCTATACTCATTACCTTGACGCCAAGCATTTCGATATGTTTAAAGAGCACACCACCGGGCATTTTGTTGGGGTAGGCATAATCATAAGCGAATCTAAAAATAAGGAATTAATTGTTGTATCCCCAATAAAAGGAACACCTGCAGACGAGGCTGGAATAAAAGAAAATGATGTTATTACTAAGATTGATGACAAGCCGACTAAGGGCATGAATAGCGATCAAGCCGTAAGGCTGATCAGGGGCAAGCGTGGCACAAAAGTAACCCTTACCATGCGGCGTGAGAACGTGAAGGAGCCGCTGGTATTTAGTTTAATTAGGGACAAGATTACCATACCAAACGTGGACTCAAAGGTACTTGAGAGCAATATAGGGTATCTTCACCTGCATGAATTTAATGGGCGAACTGGCAAAGACCTGAGAGAGCATTATAATAAACTAAAATCTAATGGTGTAAAAGGCGTGATTCTTGATCTGAGAAACAACCCCGGCGGAATCCTGGAAGAAGCTGTCGGTGTGGCGAGCATGTGGATACCGTCCGGCCCAATAGTTAAGATTAAATCAAGGACTGGAGAGATTAAGTCAGAGAATGCAGTCGGGGGCGCGGATAAGGATATGCCCCTCGTCGTGCTCGTGAATAAGCATAGTGCAAGTGCCTCCGAGATCGTCTCCGGGGCCCTTCAGGATTACGGGCGTGCGATAATAGTTGGTGAAACTACCTTTGGAAAGGCCTCTGTCCAGACGGTGGTAGACCTCCCCGATGGTTCGGGAATATTGCTGACGACCGATAAGTATCTCACGCCGAAGGGCAGGATGATTCATAAAACGGGTGTTAAGCCAGATATCAAGGTTGAGGTTGATAGTAAAGCTAAAGATGATGTACAGCAGAAAAAAGCGATCGAAGTTCTTCAAGAGTTGATCTCGGGTAAGAGGAAGCTGAAGGCAGCTGCGTAAATCTTCTGGTCCGACTGATGTTAAGTAGAAAAATTGGAATCCGGATCCAGATTTTAATACCAGCGCTATAGCTGATGGTTAGAACCGGTCGTCATCGTCGCTCTCATCGAAAAGTTCGGCTGGTGTCTCTTCACCATAGCGACCGGTGGCGAAAATCTCCCGATTAATCCTGTTTACTCTTCTATCATCCTCCTCTATGGGCGTAAGTTGTAGGATTTTTGAATCCTCGACCAGCTCTATTGTGGTTGAGTTATTATTGTGCGGGAAAAAACGCAAGTAATTAAAACTAAGGATATTTAGAAACAGGCAGCCGTTAACAACAAGGGTCGAGGTTTCCGGGCTTGAAAATACCTTAACCACGATTCCCTCACCCTGGTTGATCACATTGCCATCGACAAGATATGTGTATTTTACACTCTCGAGTGTTTCGAGAGCGCGCAGCATATCTTTTTTGTTAATAAGGGTACCTTCATTAACGATACAGGGAGCAGGTGCTTCATGACGAAAATTGTGCATAGCCTTAGGACCTCCGGGGTATTGCAAATTATTTGATAATATTATAACAGATGCGTGAAGCCGTAAATACCATCAATGGAATTTAGTGATGATGCTTGGAGTGAATGAAGATGCAATTAACTAAACGGATTGTTAAGTTAATGAGTAAAAAAGATTACGTACCTCAGGGGGTGGAGGGGCTAGCTATTGCTCTTGGTTTACCCGGCGTAGATAAGCTTGAAATAAAGAGAGCGTTGGATGTGCTTGAGGCTGAGGGCAAGGTATTACAGACCAAAAAGGGCAAGTATGCACTCCCGGCGCAGCTCGATATGGTTGTCGGTGAACTGCTGGCGAACAAAGCCGGTTATGGTTTTGCACGGACAGCTATAGGCGATATTTTTATCCCCGGAAGTAGGATTAACGGCGCAATGCATGGAGATAAGGTTGCCATACGGGTCAGTCGCAGGAGGACGCGGCAGGGCCCGCGAAGTGAAGGTGAGGTTGTGAGGATAATCGAGAGGGCCCATGAAACCGTGATCGGTCGTTACGAGAGGCACGGGAAGATAAGTATCGTCGTCCCCGCAGATAAACGCATCTTTTACCACATATTTGTTCACCGCAACGATGCCATGGGGGCAAAGGATGGCGATATGGTAGTAGCGAAGATATTTGAGTATCCCGATAGAGAGCGTGCAGCCAGGGGTCAGATAGTTGAGATCATAGGCGATGAAACTTCCCCGACAATCGAGATCGATGTAATTGTAAGGGAGCATAATTTAAGTACGGAATTCTCATCTAGAGCTGTCGCCGAGGCCGAAGCCGTCCCAGATCAAATTGCCGAGGCCGAAATCGATGGTCGCAAGGATTATAGAGGTACGTTCACGGTGACGATCGATGGTCTCGATGCCAAGGATTTCGATGATGCCGTAAGTATCGAGCGTGAGGAGAACGGTCACTTCCATCTCGGGGTTCACATTGCCGACGTCTCCCATTATGTCCCCATCGGCGGTGTCCTTGATGAGGATGCATATAATAGGGGAACGAGCGTGTACCTTGCTGATAGGGTCCTCCCGATGCTTCCGCGTAAGCTCTCAAATAATATCTGCAGCCTAAACCCTCAGGTTGATAGGCTAAGCCTTTCCGTTGAGATGGTCATAGATGATAGGGGAGAGATTATCGACTTTGGAATCCACCGGGGCGTCATAAATAGCAATTTTCGGCTGACCTACGAGCAGGTAGACGAGGCCTTTAATACAGGAATATACCCCGACCCTGATGTGCGCGATCTGTTGGTAAATATGCGCGATCTAAGCGATATACTAGAAAAAAAGCGCCTTAAGAGAGGAAGCTTGAATTTTGAGACCATAGAGCCAAAGGTTATTCTCGATGAGAAGCTTAAACCCATCGACGTCATAATACGCGAGCGCACCACTGCCACAAAGATTATTGAGGAGGCCATGATCGTAACAAACGAGACGATCGCGAACTTTATGTATTGGCAGGATGTGCCAATGATCTATCGCGTCCACGATAAGCCGAGCGAGGAGAGTTTGATTCAGATTGAAGAGCTGATCGAGAACCTTCGCTACCCGGTAAGGAAGCTAAAGGGAGCACACCCCAGGGTAATCCAGCAGATTATATCCTATGCCCATGATCGCCCGGAGAAGTTGCTCATCAACAACCTGCTTTTACGGGCCATGAAGAGGGCCAAGTATGCCCCTTCAAGCATGCTTCATTTCGGTCTGGCATCACAGCATTACACGCATTTCACATCACCAATTAGGCGCTATCCCGATCTAATCGTTCACAGGCTGGTCAAGGGAGCTCTCGACCAGAATCTCTCAGAGCCGGGTATAGTAAATATGGTTGATAACCTCACAGATATCTGTGAGCAAAGTTCTTATACCGAGCGCGAGGCAGATGATGCCGAGCGCGAATCCATCGATGTCAAGCTTTGCGAGCTCATGAAAGCTCATGTAGGTGAAGTTTTTAGCGGAACTATTACCGGCGTCTCGGGATACGGCTTCTTCGTCCAGCTCCCAAACACCGCAGAGGGGTTGGTGCACGTACGTGACCTGAGAGGCGATTATTATGAATATGATGAGGGCACGTTTACACTCCTTGGGAGACGAACCGGACGGATGTTCCAGATAGGTCAACCAGTAAAGGTCCAGATAACGAATGTCATCATCGGCGAGCGAAGAATAGATTTCGTGCTAGCGGAGGAGTAGATAAAAAAATGGTATAATTACCGTATGGGAATCGAAAAAGTTGTAACGGTAAACAGAAAAGCATATCACGATTTTTATATAGACGAGACTTATGAGGCGGGGATTGAGCTAAAGGGCGCTGAGGTAAAATCCATCCGTGCGGGTAGAATTAATTTGAAGGATAGCTACGCCCGGGTAGAAGATGGTGAGCTATGGGTCTTTAATATGCACATAAGCCCATACAGCCACGCGGACAGATATACTCAGCCCGAGCCGGACAGGCCGCGCAAATTGCTCCTTCATAAGAGGGAGATAATGCGGCTCCTTGGTAAGACGAAAGAGAAAGGGTACACTCTGGTTCCCCTTAAGGTGTACTTCAATGGTCGCGGCAAGGTGAAGGTTGAGATTGGGCTTGCCAGGGGTAAGCAGCTCTTCGATAAGCGGAAGGTTATAGCGGAGCGTGCCGCAAAGCGTGAGGTGGAGCGGGCCCTTCGTGAGCGCCAGAAGGGCGAATAGGAGCGCATACCAGGCTAAGCATAAATCCGGAGGCTCATTTACAAAGGGCGCCGGATTTTCTATACTAATAGTTCCGAACGATGTGAACCTTAAAATTTAAATATGGGGGCGACAGGTTTCGACTGAGGTCTGTTTCGGCAGGAGAAGCGGGTCGAGTTCAGGTAACTCGTTAAACTATCTGGAAAAAATAAACGCAGAAGAAAACTACGCACTAGCCGCTTAATTGCGGCTACGCCAAACTAGAGATCGCCCACATCTCTAGCACGGCGTCATCTTAGTGGGCTGACCTCACCCGGACGCCCATAAGGGTAGAGGAAAAACTAATGGGCTAGCGAGCGGTCTATCCAGCCTGTGTGGATGCCAATCGCGAATCTTTAACACAGGATACGCTCGTAGATGCTCCTGTGGAGATGCCTGAGGACGTGGGTTCGATTCAGAAGAGTCGCCAGTAGCGGTAACGTTACTTGGAAAACAAGGCTTACATCGGTGAAACCTATGTTCGGAAGAATATGGTAACGCCGAGGGGTGGATCAGAGACAAGAAACAAGAAACAAGAAACAAGAAACAAGAAACAAGAAACAAGAAACAAGATATGAAGGTCTAGATTGTAAGCAAATTGTCATTGTGAGGTAAGGCCCGATAGGGCTGTAAGTTCTTAAGGCGAAGGAACTCAAAGAAGCAATCTTGTTTCTGAAAGGTGCGGAGCACCGGTCTGATTTCTGGTATCTGAATTGCCCTGTAGAGACTTATGTGGGAGTCTTACCGATATGGTAAATCTACGGCTCTTACTATACGCCTTGCAACCGCTAAGCACTTGCAAAGCGGTTGAAGACATAGTCCAGTCCTTATGGAAACGTAAGGGTAGCTGTCCCACCGCCTCCACACAAATAAAGGCCACCGATGCAGGTGGCCTTTATTTTTAGATACTAAGTGTTATCAGGGATTTCGTGGAAGGGCACGGACGCATTCCGATCCAAGTGGACTTTTCTTCAAAGAAGGGCTGGTTAAATCCAAGTACGGTTGTGGATCATTTTGGCTCATGGAATAATGCTATCATAGCAGCAGGCTTTGCGCCTAATTCTGCATCGATAGGGTATGTTTGCTATGCTAAAGATGGTCATCTCTGTAGATCATATAGCGAGTTAATAATAGATGATTGGCTAACAGATAATGGGATAGAGCATGAAAAAGAAGTCAATTATCCAGGCAGTAAATTAATCGCTGATTGGAGGATAGGTAGAGAATTTGTTGAATACCTTGGCATTGATATGGAGCGGGATAATAAGATTAGCCAGAATTATATTAAAACGCTTGAGCGAAAGCGGCGGATATGCGCAGAGCATGGCTTAATTCTCACAGAATTAACGTTGGCTAAGCCTGATACCCTTAGAAGGAAGATTTTAGACCGTTTAGGCTAATATAAGGTTATAAACCCATTTTATAGAGTGGTGTCGGTTGCTATAGGAATCAAAATAAGGCGGGCCAGCACCGCCGATTTTGGGAGTCTGGCTCGGTTGATATCCGAAGATGAAGCATGGATGCGCTATGGGATTGATTTTAAGGCCGCCTTACAGCTAATTGAGGCGGCGGAAGATGAGTTTTACCTGGCGCAAGATGGCGAATCCATTGTGGGTTTTTATGCTCTGAGGTTAAATGGGGTGGGCAACATCGGAGCCTACATGCGCATGATAGTAGTCGCCGAGCCCCATCGTAATCGAGGGATAGGTAAACTATTACTCGATCATATATGGCAATTGACTATACAACACGTCCCTAATCTGTTCCTCATTTGTTCCACGGATAATATTAGAGCTCAAAGATTTTATGAGCGAGAAGGGTTTAAACCAGTCGGCATCTTGGATGGGCTGGTACTGGCCGGCCACCGTGAAGTCCTATATTGGAGATCGAACGGTCCATTGAGATAAGTATGCTACTATATGGTGCCTAGAAATGATTATTATATCCCTTAAGCCCTAAAGTAGTACTTTAAATAATACGATAGTACTGTTACATTGACTGATAACACTATATACTGTTAGCGAAAGGTTAGTATCCATACACCATGGGCTGATACTACCGGCTGTAAGGAGGCGACATGATGCAAGAAACACTTGAAAACCAGACCAAGACACCGAAACCATTAGCTAGTTCGTTCCAGTACTCAAATTATGTAATTCGTAGGAAAGTTCTAAAACTATTTGGGGAGAATTTAATATCTACACCCACGTGGTGAACTTGTTTTTTATTCTAAGATGAAGGCGTTTAAGCTAAGAGAAGATATCCGTCTTTATACCGACAAAGATATGCAAACCGAGGTTTTGACAATTGAAGCTCGCCAGATTCTCGACATTTCCGCTGCTTATGACGTGGTCGATCCTACAACAGGCGAGAAGGTCGGCATGTTAAAGAGAAAAGGGCTAAAGTCTGTAGTAAAAGATGAATGGATTATCGCGGATGCAAACGACAATGAGATCGGCTTGATAAAAGAGGACAGCATGGCTCTTGCTTTAATAAGGCGCTTCTTAATTAATTTGATTCTCCAGCGATATGCCGGCGAAATTAATGGAAGGCCTGTCTGTTCTTTTAAGCAGAATTTCAATCCATTTGTTATGAAGATAATGGTCGATTTTTCGCAGGATCCAAGCAGATTATTGGATCGCAGGCTAGGA
Source organism: Actinomycetota bacterium (assembly GCA_014859275.1). Classification (GTDB taxonomy): domain Bacteria; phylum Actinomycetota; class Aquicultoria; order Aquicultorales; family Aquicultoraceae; genus Kmv33. The sequence continues at coordinate 27,468 of JACUUO010000005.1, forward strand.
ATAGCGGCAGCGATCCTTTTATGCGCAATCGAGGGAAAACAAAAGGACAGATAAGAGTATGCCAAAAGTAAAAACCAACGACATAATGACCTACTATGAGATTCACGGTGAAGGAAATCCCCTCGTTTTTATACACGGGGCCTGGGTAGACCACGAGATGTGGTATTCCCAGGTTGAGCACTTTTCCAAATATTACAGGGTAATCACATACGATGTGAGGGGTCATGGTCAGACTGGTGGCTCGGCCAGAGAAAAATATTCAGTTGATCTATGGGCAGATGATCTCAAGTCCCTTCTTGATGCTCTCTCCATTAACAAACCTACTATATGCGGGCTCTCTCTTGGTGGGATGATAGCCCAGGCTTATACTGTAAAATACCCAGATGGCCTTAAAGCGCTGGTACTAGCTGATACGGCGGTCTCTACCTCCCTTACGCTAAGCGACAAAATCCAGAAATATGTGGTGGCACCAAAGTTTATTTTTCTTTCTATAGTCCACCTACTGGGCACAAAGAGATATACCGATTTCGCTTTTTGGCTTGCCCAAGTAACTCGTGGGGAGAAATGGTTTGGCCTAAGCCAGGAAGTGCGGGCGTATGTGAGAAGAAAAATGAGCAATTTTGATGTAGAGGAGTTCAACAAGATATTTGCAGCTATTTACGATTTCACTCTGCTCGATCTTTCGAGAATTAAGGTGCGAACCCTCGTAATCAATGGCGAGTTTGAATCAAAAGCGGTTTTTAGACACACGGAAACGATGAAGAAGATGATTAAAAATTCTTCGGTAGTCGTGATATCTGATGCAGGGCATACTTCGAATATGGAGAATCCTATAGGGTTTAATAGGGCGCTGGAAAAATTCTTAGATGGTTTGAATTATGGTTAATCTAATCGCAATGCTGAGTAGTCCTCGGTTTAATGCTCTCACCTGGGTATATCATTGAGTAGAGTGGTAGATTAAGACCGATCTGAAAGCAGCATTACTGAGACGTTGCTTGAGATCGAGGGAATGCGCAGGTGGGACACAGGAAAGCGGAGGTCATTCGCAAATACAGGCTAATTGCTCGAATTTATGACGTAGCGGAATCATTTCCGCCAAATCTGCGTCGAATAGCTGTGCAGCGACTTGATATCTCATTTAAAGAACGGTGCGCGGGTCGTCGCAGCTGGTGGCAAGCTTATACAAGGTCGCTGGGGATGGCTTCTGAATCCGGTGATACGGTTACTGTTTCGGCTATTCACCGTATCGGAGCAAGACATGGATCGACCGTGGCGCCTACTGGAAGAGCGCGTCGGGCAGCTGCATATAAAGGAGTACGCCTTCGGCGCGGTGTACCTTGCATGGGGACGATTAAAATAACGCTCCAGCCAGTGCTCCTTTAATTAGATGGGTTGGATTTTGATCTGTCCTGATAGGCTCTCTTTTAATTATGGTAAGCTATAGATAGGGAATATACGGAAGAAGCGGGCAGACGGTTGCACAGAAAGGTGAATGATGCCAGTAGGTGTAAAGGGCGTGCATAAAGATGGAATTTATAAATTACTTCTATTGCTGGTAATTCTGCTTTATTTATTCATGAGCATTAACTTTGTGCTTGGATACAGCAATACAGTATTTAAGGAGCTTCAAGGCGATGCTAAATATTATGAAATTACGGTTAAGCAACTCTTGCAGAAAGGCATTTACGGTTACAAGTCGGAAGTACCTAACGCCTATATGACTCCGGGCTACCCGCTTTTTTTAGCTCTTAATTATTGGATATTCGGATATGCGGATGAGCCAGGCGGGCCTCATGTTGAGATACGCATAATTCAAGCTATAATTGGTGCCCTTACGCTTTACTATATTTTCTTAATAGGGAGTAGGATTTCAGGGAACAATACAGGTATTTTAGCGGCTTTTTTATTGGCGATTTATCCGACCTTCGTAAAGGCTCCTATGTATCTGCTTACCGAAGTCTTGGCCACCTTCTTTCTCGTTGTATTTATCTACTACCAGATAACAGCCCTTGAAGGGAAGAGCCCCATACATTCGCTTGTCTCTGGAGCACTTATCGGTTTAAGCGTGCTAACAAGGCCAACTGGATTTGTACTTTTGTTCGTCCCTTTTATTTACTCTTATATAATCGGGAATAGGGATCGGCTATTAAGGCTGTTTTCTTTTACGCTTATCGGTTTCATTTTAATAATGACGCCCTGGGTGGCGAGGAATGTAGTTGCGATTGGTTCACCAGTACCCTTTTCTACCCATAGTGGGGACCCTCTCTTAGCAGGGGTTGATCCCTACTATTATAAGCTTGGACCAGAGTATAGATATCACGGTCCTACATACGAGAAAGTTGTTACCGAGAAATTAGGGGATAAGCTTAGCTATGGGCTGTATGCTATAAAAGAGGGATTTAGGGAGAAACCATTACTTTATTTGAAATGGTTTACAATCGGTAAATTCACGAGGTCATTTGGCATCCCATGGGTCTCTTCAGAAGGTTATCTGGCCGCACTTTATCCGATTCACTATATTGTAGTTGTCCTTGGTTGGATGGGAGCGATTATTTCAATACGCGCAAGGTCCATCCAAATGACCTCATCTATCGTTGTTGTTGCTACTGCGCTTCTTCTGGTGTTCGTTCCTGAGCCGAGGTACGCATTTCCCATATTGCCCCTATTATCTATAAATGCAGCCGAAGTCATGGTTCGTTCCTGGAGAGGCTAATATGGATAAGGAGGCTAGGGATAGCGGTTACTGCTTATAATTAGAGAGGTTGCGGCTAATCAGCTAAGATTGGTAAGCGCTAATAGCATGTACTAAATTGCAGGCAGCATTTGTAGTTAAGCGCTGTTTTGAAGAGATAAGCGCCGGTTTGAGGTAGGAAAATAGTTAGTACGAAATAGTATGAAAATTGGAGGCTTAATGGACAACAGACCGATCGGTATATTTGATTCAGGGCTCGGCGGCCTGACCGTAGTAAAGGAGATAGCAAATCAACTGCCTAATGAGGAAATCATCTATTTTGGTGATACCGCCAGGTTCCCCTATGGGCCGAGAAGCTCGGTCGAGATTCGAGGTTTCGTCTTTGAGATTATTGATTTTCTGCTTCTACACGACGTAAAGTTCATCGTTATAGCCTGCAATAGCGCATCCGCTGCAGCACTGGAGGTGGTTCAGCAATACTATAATGTGCCGATAATCGGTGTTATCGAGCCCGGGGCTAGAGCCGCGGTCCAGGCAACGCGGTCCAGGCGCGTCGGCGTAATCGGAACCCAAGCTACTATATCGAGCGGTTCTTACATTGGGGCTATAAAGGTTGTAGATGCGGGGGTCCAGGTTCATTCGCTGGCCTGCCCTGATCTTGCGGATTTTGTAGAGAGGAACGAGATTACCGGACCCCGGGTTGAGAGGGCTATACAATGGTATCTTGATCCTCTCATTAGGGCTGGTATCGATAGCTTGATTCTTGGCTGCACACATTATCCACTCCTATCAGAGACGATATCGAAAGTTGCTGGCGATGGTGTAAAGCTTATAAGTTCAGCTAAAGAGACAGCCCGGGAACTAAAAGAATTTCTAATAAGGAAGGATAACTTGCGCCAGGAGAAAGTACCGCCGATCTCTAGGTTTGTCTCAAGCGGAGATGAGGATGTCTTTCGTGAACTGGGCGCGAGGTTTCTTGGACGGGAAATTGAATCGGTCGATAGGATAAGCTTTCCATTACAGGAAAGGGTTGCGGGAATTGAAAAAGGATAATAAGGGAGTAGCGTGGAACTTATAACGCTTGGAACCTCTGCGGCGTATCCAACTGTAAACCGTGCCTGTAGCGGATATCTCATACGCAATAATGGAACAGGTATTTTAGTTGATGCCGGCAGCGGGGTTACCCGCAACCTCATGCGTTGGATCAGCCCACTATTGCTGGATGCAATAATAATTAGCCATCTTCACCAGGATCATTTTATCGATCTCTATCCGCTTTATTACTTCTTAGTATTTCACCGGGCTTGGAATTTACCGCTGGATGTGTATGCGCCAGAAGGAGCCCAGGATTTTATACTGCGGATATTTTCGCCAGGGTCGGAAAATGGTTTGGATGCTGTGTATAACTTTAAGCCATTGAAACACCGGGGGTTCTTCAAGATTGGCGATATTGAGTGCCAAAGCATCGGTGTTAGGCATGGTCTACCCGGGTTCGGTGTCAGGATTTCCGGTCGGCGCCTGATTTCCTACTCATCGGATACCGGTTTCGATGAGGTCCTTTATGATATCGCGTCAGGCAGCGATGTTTTTATTTGTGAGGCGACCATGCAGCAAGAGCAGAAGGACCTGCTTCACCTAACAGCGGCGCAGGCGGGGAGTATCGCACGTGAGGCTGGGGTTAAGAAATTGGTTCTAACCCACATCTGGCCCGATTTTGAGCCCGTTGAATCATTGCGTATGGCAGCAGAGCAATACGATGGACCGATCATAATAGCTGAAGATAATATGCAGATATTGCTTGAATAGTAATGAGAGTCCCGTGTTCCTACCTAGTAACGCGAGCATTCCGCAATTAAAGATGATAAACTTAATCTCAATAACGCGAAGGAGAAGGTAGATGCAACGCATTGATGGACGAGAGCCCGATGAGGTCAGAGAGGTGGGCATCAAAAGGCATTATCTCTCGCATGCTGAGGGCTCGGTTCTTATCAAGATGGGTAACACGAAGGTGATATGCACGGCCACGGTTGAGGATAGGGTCCCAAATTGGTTGCGCGGCGCCGGCCAGGGTTGGGTAACCGCCGAATATGGGATGCTTCCGAGGTCAACCGAGATTAGGATGATGCGAGAAGCGAGCCAAGGTCGGGTTGGAGGGCGTACTCATGAGATACAACGGCTTATAGGGCGCTCACTGCGCTCGGTCGTAGACCTTAAAGCCCTTCCTGAGCTAACGATATGGGTTGATTGTGACGTTATACAGGCGGATGGTGGAACGCGAACAGCCTCGATTACGGGATCGTTTATCGCACTCTATGATGCACTCAGATGGCTTGTAGGGAAAGGAAAAGTAACCGAACTTCCTCTCTCCGAATTTGTGGCCGGGATAAGTGTCGGAATTGTCGATGGCGTACCCATGCTTGATCTATGCTACGAGGAAGACTGCAAGGCTCAGGTAGACATGAATGTTGTCATGACCGGATCGGGTAAACTCATCGAGATTCAAGGAACGGCCGAATCGCATCCGTTTAAGAGGTCCGAATTAAGTGAGCTGCTTAATTTAGCTGAAAAGGGCATATCAGAGCTTATATTGATTCAGCGCCAGATTATAGGAGAGGAATTGTCGGTAAGTGTTAGAGCTCGTAATAGCCAGTAAGAATGAGGGCAAGATCAGGGAGATCATAGACATCCTCGATCTGCACGATGTAAGAATTTATACATATAAAGACTTCCCGAGTTGGCCAGAGGTCGACGAGGTGGGGACGACTTTCTATGAAAATGCGTTGTTAAAAGCGCGTGCTCTCGTGGAGACTTTCGGTAAAGCCGCTGTGGCCGATGATTCCGGCCTTGAGGTTGATGCTCTCAATGGGGCACCGGGAATATACTCGGCAAGGTATGCTGGCGAGGAAGGCGATCCTGAAAAAAATAATGAAAAACTTCTCCGCGAGCTTAAAGACGTTGAGATGAGGAGAAGAACCGCAAGATTTCGCTGTGTCGCAGTGCTTGCAACCCCTGATGGATGGAGCGTATCGGCAGAGGGTACCCTTGAGGGGCGGATAGCATTTGAACCCCATGGGGAACGGGGTTTTGGGTACGATCCCATTTTTATCCCGGAGGGGGAGTCGCGCACGGTTGCCGAGATGCCACTCGATGATAAGAACAAGATCAGCCACCGAAGCAAAGCTTTTGGGAAACTTAAAGAAAGGATGGCAGAATTCAAAGAGCATGCCGCCGATTGCTAGGTGTGAAACCGCCCTGCAATAAACACCGCTGCAGTAGGTACTGCACTTTACGGGAAATTATGATAAAATACCATCTGGCGCATCTGCCAGGTGGTGCGATAGATCCACGGGGTGTGGCTCAGCTTGGTTAGAGCACCGGTTTTGGGAACCGGGGGTCGGAGGTTCAAATCCTCTCACCCCGACAGAAAAACTGCCAAGAGGCGGTTTTTCTCGAGAATCGAAAATAGACATTCATGCCACAAAGCATGGCACCATCAGAGGATGAAAACAGCGAATTTTCAGACGGGAGGGTAAATCCCAGTTTATGCGGACGTAACTCAGTTGGTAGAGTCACAGCCTTCCAAGCTGTTGGTCGCGGGTTCGAGTCCCGTCGTCCGCTCGAAGGTGAACTATCCATGGATAGTTCACCTAGAGATTAGAGATTAGAAAGTAGGATAAATCTGTTTTCTGAAGGGCCGTTAGGCCCGGTCTGATTTCTGGTATCTGACATGCGCCCGTAGCTCAGCTGGACAGAGCATCGGACTTCTAATCCGAGAGTCACAGGTTCGAATCCTGTCGGGCGTGCATGATTAAGTACCATAGTTATAGCTAAGGTACTTAATTTATTTACAGGCTAAAACCTGTGACCGAGGGGGCATTAATCATGGGGGAGAGGCTCCCCCATGATTAAACAACTACTGAAATCAAAGTAGTCTAGCGCGGATGTAGGGGCGGAAAAACTTACCTTTCTTAATTAACCAATACCTGCACCATCTTGCAGGCCTCGACTCTTGAAGCAGGGCTTGTCGGGCGGAATGTGCTATCGGGGTAGCCGTCAATGACGGCGGAGTCCTTGGCAGTTAAGATATACGGCCAGCTCCAAAGAGTTGAAGGCACATCGGTGAAATCTGCTCTATAAGTAGTTACTGCAGTGAATTTACCGGCCATTACCACCATCTTGGCTATCTCCTGCCTGGTCACATTATTATTCGGCCTAAACGAGCTATCCGGATAACCGCCTATAATGTTTAGCTCCCTTGCCCGCTGGATGTATGCTTTTGCCCAATGGGAGTTAAGAACATCCGTAAATGAGGATGGGGCGGTGGATGGATTCTCTCCGATTGCAAGTATGATCACCTTTGCGAATTCCGCTCTTGTTATGTTGGCAAGTGGTCTAAAAGTTTTATCCGGGTATCCGCTAATTATATCTTTTACCACTAAAGTATCGACATAAGGTTTGTACCATGCATTGCTCGGTATATCAACAAACTCTATTGTTGGCTGCAGAGTTGGATCATTTATCGGCTGTGTTGTTGTCGGTGCCTTGTAGGTATAGTATCCATTGTCAGGAACGTAATCAAAATAGGGATTGCCAGAACTGATTGCTTTAACCCAGAGGTCCCAGTCAATGCCACTAAAACTGGGCAGATATGATAGTGGGATCCTGGTAGCCACCTTATCGCCACTATCGGCAATGACCACTGGAAAAGCACCGATTGCAGTATAATCACCTGGTCCTGGCAGTTTATACAATATAGCATAAAGGGAGCCAGTCGTTGTTGGATCATAGCTGATTTCAAGGGCAAAATCGGGGCCTAGACTATCTATATTGTTAAAATCCGTGTCGCCGGTTGCCGGGTTCTGGTCAACATCTAAAAAGAAAACCGCATATCCATCCCCTAGTAAGCTACCATTAAATAGGTCGTAGGTTCCAAAGCCGAAATATAAAAACTTATCATCCTGGTCAATGGCAACGCTATCGATATCTACTGGAACGGATTCCCGTGGATCGGTCCATACCTGAATATTCTGAGCATTAAACAGATTAGGCAAGGCTGCCATAGATATATTAGTTGCTGCGAAGAGAAAAACTAGTACTAGTGCGGCTAAAATGGTTAATTTTTTCATAATCAACCCCTTACTCCTATATCGGAACCATCCTGGGAAAGCTTTACAGCCAAGAGTATGTATTCTTTAATAAACATAAGCACCAGGGAGAAGAAGCTTTAGATAGTGCAGGACCGAGGTCGCTTAAGGCACCTCAACAGGAGGATGTCAGCAATCGGTTTTCGATTTTTTGTGGTGGGTAAATATAGGTGCGCGATTAGGTTATTATGAAGTGCTTTGGGGTTGTTTAATATGGCTGAAGCTAAGAGAAAACCTGAAGAGAGAAGGCCCCCACTAAGAGAGGTCAAGCCTGGCGAGGAGGAAAGAAGGGAACGTCTAGAGGAAGCCAGGCCCCCGACAAGTGGGCTAGCCATGGCTGGGTTAGCGTTGGCGGTAATCTCGGTGTTTCTGCCGGTAATTATCGCTGTGATTGCGGCCTTTACGGGGGCCGCACTGGGCGGAGTAGCTCTCTCTCAGATTAGAAGGGGAGAGCGCTCCGGAAGTGGTCTCGCTTGGGGTGCGATAATAATAGGTGCGATCGTTGGTATACTTGCGCTTATCTTTTTAGCCCAGGTCCTTACCGGAACGGCAGGCTCTTCGAGCAGCTTATTTAATCTTTAGGATGTTGCATAATTTTCTGGCATAAGAATTAAAGCCTGATACAAGTTGTAGCTGTCTGATTCAAAGCCTGATACAAGTTGTAGCTGTCTGATTCATCGGGCTTATTGGCTTTGTCCTTAAAAAGCGTCCTAAAAATAGCAACCACATGTAGTTATTAAAGGGCTGATTGCTGAAAGCTGATAGCTGGCGGCTAAATACAGGTAATCTATATCGATAAGATATGGTTTTGCAGTTTGCAAGATCGTGTTGCAAGGTTCTGTGTACTATCTATCAGCCCGAGAAGGTGAAAATTAAGATAAATATTCCTATGATCGGTATAAGGATAAGGGCAAGAAGTACAAGCGGTGGGATAAAGAAAGTTACTACCGCCCGGCCCGTTGAGAATTTGTAGTTCTCACGGATGGCTATGATCTCGAGTACAATCACCCAGATTGCAAACGGAAAGGAGGCCAGCATAGGGAGTTTTCTGCCAGCCCAACCATCTACGAACCCAAGAAGGCCAAATGGTACCGTGAGAATGAATGGAAAATTTGCAAATCCAAGCGCGCCTAACAAACCTGTAAAATTGCCTTTGCCCTTAAGCAATAAAGCGATGCCGTGATACAAGCCACTCCTAATGAAAAATGAGACAAAGGTGATGAGGAAGGTGATGATAACTGTGAAAATAGCCGCTGAGCGGGAGGTTTTAAACAAAGGCAACCGGCGTATCTCCGGTGCTTGATTAAGCTCGTTTAACATGCTAGGCAGGGCTGAGATGGCGTTAAGCCAGACCACAGCAACGAATATAAGAATACCTGCGAGCACCAGCTTGTTATCAGCGATATGACGTAGGCTATCAACGGGCTTTGCTATCACACCATAGAGCAGATCAGCAGCAGCAGCAGTAGTGCTTTTTCCCTGTCCAACAGTGTGCTGAGGAGCGTTCACCCCAGCCACAGGCTCAGTGAAACCCATCCTTCCTATAGCTCTATCTCTTTGGCTCTCACTTTGCTTGTCGAAGCCCTTGCTCTCGCCAACTGCTTCCGGCGAATCCCCGTGGCCAAATCCCTCGTTTTCGTAGTCATGCATTTCTATTGTCCTCCATAGTATCGATATTGTGGAGCTGCGTATGTGTTTTGTATTCTTTCGAGCAACAGGAAGTCACGGCCTAACGCCTGCATCCGTATAAGATCGCGGATCTGTATCCCGGGGCCGCCAAAGAGTTCGTCGAGGAACGTCGGCGGCCTATATTCCTCGACGAAAGGATCTTCAATATTTGCAAGGTCCGCCGCGACGTCGACGGCGGCCTGATAGCCACCGAGCTCATCAATGAGGCCGAGCTTTTTCGCCCTCGAAGCGGAGAAGACCTCGCCCGTTGCAAGCTCCTTCACCTTATTTTTGCTTAATTTACGCCCCTTGGCGACGTCGTTTATGAATTGCCTATATGTTTCATCTGAGAGCGCCTGCAGCTTTTTTCTTTCCTCCGGGATAAGGGTGCGGTCGGTCATATCCTTATTCTTACCGGATTTGATCGTCTGAACTTTTATCCCAAGCTTAGCGTAGAGGCCTGAGAGATCCGCTACCTTAATTATAACGCCAATGCTGCCGATGAGGCTTCCGGGTTTGGCCACTATCTTATCAGCCTGCGATGCGATATAGTAAGCGCCCGAGGCGACGATATCGCCTGCGAACACGATCACCGGTTTCTCGGAATCCCGGACCAGCTCGGCGATTTCTTGTGATGCGCCGACTACTCCGCCGGGGCTGTCAATTTTTAGTATGATGGCTCCCACTCTCGGGTCATCATTGGCCCTTTCGAGCTGATGACGCACGAATGTAGGGGTGATACCTGCGCCCGATGAAAAGAAAGATGCATCTTTGCTTTCGGCAATCAAGCCGCTGAGCGGGATGAATGCGATTACACCACTATCGCCAGTAATAATTTTACCCGGTTTAAGGATCACTGCGACAACGATAATTACCGTAGAAATAAAAACAATCCCTAGAATTATTGATATAACGAGCGTGCTTCTTTTCAAGCTGTTCCTCCTTATACTTATGCCTTAAATGCATCCTTACTAGAAGTTATACATAAATGCTATATGGTTGTAAATCATCTTTTTGTGAGGGAGAACCGCTGTGCGCCGGCTGCGGTTGTCCTTATGCTTCTCGGAAGGAAGATGTGACCGAGCACAAACTCACGCTCAACCAGGGGGTTATGAACCTAATCGTCCGTTCTTTGGTGGTATGCCGATGTGTCATAGATCGGGTGGTCTTGCCGGGTAGTACTTCTCACTAGCAACACGGTAACGGTCAAGGAGGCGAAACTGAAACCCAAGCATCGGTTTCTTGATAATCTATCGATCGTTTCTGGGATCGTACAGGAGAATTCTGTAAAGTGTACCTGCACAGTTTTCAAGACGGACCCGCAGATATGCATACCTTGAATATTGTTCCAAATAGTTTTAAAATGGAGAGGTTGCAGATGTCTTACATCTGCATAATATGGTGATCGTAGCTCAATCGGTTAGAGCGTCGGACTGTGGCTCCGAAGGCTGAGGGTTCAAGTCCCTTCGGTCACCCAAAGATAGGACCGAGGTCTTTAATTAGAGATTAGAGATTAGAGATTGGATTTGCCGGATACAGAGGCATCAAGGGGTCTAATCTCTGGTTTCAAGTCTCTAATTTCTTTTTCGGGCACTTAGCTCAATTAGGCAGAGCGGCGGACTCTTAATCCGTAGGTTACAGGTTCGATTCCTGTAGTGCCCACAGAAAAACTGCACTTAAGTGCAGTTTTTCTAGGAAATAGAGAACAGAATCTAGAAAATAGAAAATAGATTGAATTATTGTGGGAGATAAGTGAAGGGTGAGGGTTTAAATAACCGCAGACCTTTTCTACTCGGTCTAATCTAAGTAGGGGCGGACCCTGTGTCCAAATGTAGGGGCGGACCCTGTGTCCGCCAGTAGTTGCCCGATTTATCGGGCGTATTTATCTCCCTCTGGGAGAGGGTGTAGGGTGAGGGTAAATACGCCCGTTTCATACCCACATGCTGATAGCTGATAGCTGATAGCTGATAGCTACATTAAAGTAGATTGTACTGTAAGAAAGTTTACATGGGAAACAGCGTCCCTAGCACTGACTAACTGATTTCTGAAGTGGGAAGCGCCGTTCTTGTCCTGGTTTCTGGTTTGCGAGGGTGGCGGAATTGGCAGACGCGCTAGACTTAGGATCTAGTAGGGCAACCTGTGGGGGTTCGAGTCCCCCCTCTCGCACAGAAAAACTGCCCTTTGGGGGCAGTTTTTCTAGAGAGTAGGAATTAGAAGTAGACATCCATGCCACAAAGCGTGGTACCATCGGGGGATGAAAATTTCCCTCTCCCTCTGGGAGAGGGCGTAGGTGAGGGTGAATACCCTCGTTTTATACCCACATGCTAACAGCTGGTGGCTGATAGCTGATTTAGGCTGTATGCTATTAATCCATACTCTTCCCGTTTATAGGAAGTACTTGTTTGGCCCATAACCGGCAGTACAGCAAATATATGAATTATGGTTGATTTAGGGGAGGCTTATATTGAAAACAGAAATTGAGAGGTTAGAAGAGAAAAATACCGTGCTTCTAAGGGTAGAAGTTCCGGCCGATACGTTTGGCAAAGCGATTGATGAGGCATATAAAAAGATATCTAACCAACTTGTCATTCCCGGTTTTAGGAAGGGCAAGGTTCCAAAACCCGTGATAGATAGCAGGGTAGGCAAGCAGTCTGTTCAGGAGGAGGCGCTTCAAAGCGCTTTACCTTCGTATTATATTGATGCCTTAAAGGATGTCGATATCGAACCTATCGATCAGCCTGAGGTCGATATCGTCCAGATTGAAGAAAGTAAGCCACTTATATTCACCGCTAAGGTAAAGGTTAAACCTGAGGTGAAGCTCGGTGACTATAAAGGCACTGAGATTGAGAAACCCTCAGCAGAAGTCACCGAGGAAGAGATTGACGAGCAGATAGAGACATTAAGAGATAACTTTGCTAATCTGGAACCTGTAGAGGACAGGTCGGTGAAAGAAGGGGACTTTGTTCTTATAGATTTCGAAGGCTTCATAGATGATGAGCCGTTTGAAGGTGGCTCGGCTGAGGATTATCTACTTGAGGTGGGCTCAAAGACGTTTATTCCCGGGTTTGAGGAACAACTCATCGGGATGAGTAAGGGTGAGTCCAAGGAGATTGAGGTAGCGTTTCCGGACGACTATGGGAGCGAACAGCTTGCAGGCAAAGAGGCCAGATTTAAAGTCTCCCTAAAGGAGATTAAAGAGAAAAAGCTACAAGAGCTGGATGATGATTTTGCGAAGCAAGTAGGCTTTGATACGGTTGATGAATTACGATCAGATATAAGAGAAAAGGTACGTGAAGCAAAACGGAAATACGCCAATACCGAAGTAAGGCGGATTATAGTTGATAAGGTGACCGATGCTGCCGAGGTGGAGGTCCATGATGTCATGGTTGAGCGAGAGCTCGATGAGATGTTGAAGGATTTTTCGAGCGATGTCAAAAGGCAAGGACTAGAACTTAACCAGTATCTCGAAATGACGGGGACAACCGTTGAAGACCTGCACAATGAATGGCGAGATAGAGCTGAGGACAGGGTTAAGAGCCGTCTGGTATTAGAAGCTATCTCAGAGGCAGAGAATGTTGAAGTCTCACCCGAAGACGTCGATAATGAGATTAAGAAGGCCGCCGAGGCGACTGGCCGGGACTTTGATGAAGTAAAGCAGATCTTTCAGATGAAAGGCACTATCAATAGCCTCGGAAAGAGGCTATTGATAGGCAAGGCTATCGATTGGCTAATAGAAAATGCAAATATAAAGATAAAAGAAGAAATGGAAGAGAAAGAAAATCAAGAGGGCAAGGGGATGGAGTGATGAGTGAGATTATCAGAAACCAGCTAGTTCCTATGGTTGTTGAGCAGACGGCGAGGGGTGAAAGGGCATATGATATCTACTCTAGGCTTTTGACCGATAGAGTTATTTTTCTTGGAACGCCCATAGACGACAACGTTGCGAATCTTATAATCGCCCAGCTCCTTCACTTGGAATCTGAGGACCCTGATAAAGATATCAATATTTATCTAAATAGTCCGGGGGGAGTTGTTACCGCCGCGCTTGCCATTTATGATACAATGCAATATGTAAAGCCTGATGTATCGACTATCTGTATAGGGCAGGCTGCAAGCGCCGCGGCGCTACTATTAACATCTGGTGCCGCGGGGAAGAGATATGCGCTTCCGAATGCGAGAGTATTGGTTCATCAGCCGCACGGCGGCGCAACAGGCCAGGCAGTCGATATCGATATCCAGGCGAGAGAAATCTTGCGCACCAGGAAGGTATTGGATGAGATCCTGGCTAGGCATACGGGTCAACCGATAGAGAGGGTGCATAACGACACAGACAGGGACTACATCATGACTGCCGTTGAAGCTAAAAATTACGGTATCGTTGATGAAGTCATCACGCAACGCAAGAAGTAAGGGAGGTAGTAATGGCCAAATTCAGCGAGAATGAGCAGCTCAAGTGCTCTTTTTGTGGAAAGAGCCAGCGACAGGTTAAGAAGTTAATTGCGGGTCCTGGCGTTTACATCTGCGATGAGTGCATTGATCTGTGCAACGAAATAATAGAAGAAGAGCTAACTGAAGAGGTTGAGTTTAAATTAGAAGACCTCCCGAAGCCGAAGGAGATCTATGGCGTACTCAACGATTATGTCATAGGTCAGGAGATTGCTAAGAGGATCCTTTCAGTGGCCGTTTACAACCACTATAAGAGGATTCAGGTCGGTCCGCAGGGAGACGATGATGTTGAACTGCAAAAGAGCAATATCTTGCTGCTGGGGCCAACCGGTTGCGGTAAGACCCTATTGGCGCAGACTTTGGCCAAGATTCTTAACGTACCGTTTGCTATAGCTGATGCAACGGCGTTAACAGAAGCTGGATACGTAGGAGAGGATGTCGAGAACATCCTGCTCAAGCTGATCCAGGCAGCTGATTACGATGTTAAGAGGGCAGAGACAGGTATTATCTACATTGATGAGATTGATAAGATTGCTCGTAAGAGTGAAAATCCGTCAATCACCCGAGATGTTTCGGGTGAGGGCGTTCAACAGGCGCTTCTAAAGATTCTGGAAGGTACTGAGGCGAGTGTGCCGCCGCAGGGCGGGAGGAAGCATCCGCATCAGGAATTTATCCAGATCGACACCACCAACGTACTGTTTGTAGTCGGTGGTGCATTTGCGGGCCTCGATAAGATAATACAGAATCGTATTGGCAAGAAAGGCCTTGGCTTCGGCGCTGAAATCAGGAGCAAGGGTGAGAAAGATATCGGTGCGATTATGAGTCAGGTCCTGCCGGAAGACCTACTTAGGTTCGGTATGATACCGGAGTTTGTAGGAAGATTGCCGGTTATAGCGACTGTGAATAACCTGACGGAAGATGATCTTGTAAAGATACTAACGGAGCCTAAGAACGCACTTGTTAAACAGTACAAGAAGTTCTTTGAGTACGATGGCGTAGAGCTGGTATTCACCGAGGAGGCGCTTCGGGCCGTAGCTCGTAAGGCCATGGACCGCGGTACTGGTGCCCGCGGCTTAAGGGCTATACTCGAGAACGTATTGCTCGATGTCATGTACGACCTGCCATCCCGCACAAACATTAGGAAGTGCGTGATTACAAAAGAAGTCATTGAACAGAACATCGAGCCGACGCTTCTGACTGAAGGCATGGAGGACGTAATTGTTTCGAACGATGAGACGGAAGTCTCGGCGTAAAATTAAGATAATGTAAAAAGGCAGCTTCTAGAAGCTGCCTTTTATTATTGTGATCAGAGATTTTGCATCTTATAACAGGCCATTAACTTGATTTTCAATAAGTTCAGTTCATTATGAGCAATGCTTATGGACAATTATGACTTAGTGTTAAATAGGCTCATCGAACAGCTTGCCAAATTTAATTACGCAATCGTGAGCGGTAGGACAGGTGCTCAATTTGATATTGACAACGAGGTGTTGAAGTTACGCTTTTTGGGGCAGGACTATATGGTCTCAAAGAAGGAGTGCCGGCCGCTATGCGACAGCGGTGGGATTAATACGAAAGATATGATCCTCATCATGGACTATCTGTTATCCTTCGGAGGTCTGGATGCTGGTGATGGCTGGGTTGATTTCCGTGATCTACCCGGCTCTATGCCTTACGATGGCGCTTTTAGGGCAAATGTTGAGTCGGTGCTCGAGCAAAATGTATCTGAAATTATCCGGCGCAAGGATGAATTAGTGAGTAAGTTTGATGGCTATGATGCGATCGGATTCTCCTCCTCTGACTTTGCGGTCGTATTCCAAATCTTTCCCAGGGTTGACTGCCTGGTTCTCCTTTGCGAGGGAGATGATGAGATTGGTCCCGGGGCAAAGCTTCTCTTCTCATCAAAGGCACATCATTATCTATCGACTGAAAGCCTAGCGGCAATTGGTGAGGCGCTAACCAGGAGGCTTGTCGGTTAGCGCTCTTTTTTCGGATGGGAGTGGGTAGGTACGCTCACCCGCTTACACGGTGATAGACCCTGTGGTATCATATGTCATATGAAGGGAGACGCATGATTCAAGAGACCCTGCCAAAAGTTTATAATCCCCATGAAGTTGAGGCCAAGTGGTATAAATATTGGGAGGAAAATAATTATTTTCGTGCAAAAATCGAGCGAGGCAAACGGCCTTTTACGATTGTGATTCCACCGCCGAATATAACTGGCTCGCTCCATATGGGACATGCCCTGAATAACACCCTTCAGGATATCGTTATCCGTAAACACAGGATGCAGGGCGATCCTACGCTCTGGCTTCCGGGTACGGATCATGCCGGCATCGCAACCCAAAATGTTGTCGAGCGTCAATTGGCACAGGAGGGGCTTACGCGTCAGGATATAGGCCGACAGGAGTTCATAATACGTACCTGGAAATGGAAGGAACAGTATGGCAATCGCATTATTGACCAGCTAAAGCGCCTGGGGGCATCCTGCGATTGGTCGCGGGAGCGTTTTACGATGGATGAGAGCTACTCCAAGGCCGTTCGCAGGGATTTCGTTCAGCTTTACCATGAGGGCTTGATTTACAGGGACAAGTATATCGTTAACTGGTGCCCGCGTTGCTTCACCGCGCTTGCCGACATCGAAGTTGAGTATAAGGAGCAAGAGGGCAATCTCTACTATGTAAAGTACATGGTTAAGGATTCAAATGATTATATAACGGTTGCAACCACAAGGCCCGAGACGATCCTCGGCGATACCGCAGTTGCTGTTCATCCGGAGGATGCCCGTTATAAGGATTACGTCGGGCAGACCGTAATATTGCCCATTCTGGGCCGTGAGATACCAGTTATCGCCGATGATTACGTGAGTCCGGAGTTCGGTACCGGTGCGCTAAAGGTTACCCCGGCCCATGACCCGCACGATTTTGAAATCGGCCAGCGCCATGATCTTGAACGGGTCAGTGTTTTTACACCAGAGGGCAGGATGAACAAGGAGGCTGGGCCTTATAATGGCATGGATCGCTATGAGGCCCGCAAGGCGATCATAAAGGATTTGGAAGAGCGAGGCCTTTTGGTAAAGGTTGAACCGATGACCCATTCGGTTGGTCACTGCTACCGCTGCGATACTACTACTGAGCCCTACTTATCAACACAGTGGTTTATGCTAATGCAACCGTTCGTCGGTCCGGCTATAAAAGCGGTCGAGGAGGGGTTGATCTCCTTCACTCCAGCGCAGTGGACGAAGACCTACTTTGATTGGATGTATAACATAAGGGATTGGTGTATCTCCAGGCAGATATGGTGGGGGCACCAGATTCCGGCCTGGTACTGCAAGGATTGCGATGAGATAATCGTCGCCGAAGAGGTGCCATCCAGGTGCACGAAGTGCGATAGCACCAACCTCGAGCAGGAGAGCGATGTTTTAGATACCTGGTTCAGCTCGGCGCTCTGGCCGTTTGCAACCCTCGGGTGGCCGGAGGAGACGGATGATCTCAAATACTTCTATCCGACGAGCCTCCTCGTGACCAGTCACGACATCATCTTCTTCTGGGTTGCGCGAATGATAATGATGGGCCTGCATTTCATGCACGATATACCGTTTAGCGATGTCTATATACATGCGCTCGTACGGGATGAGTTCGGCCGCAAGATGAGTAAATCCAGGGGAAACGTAATAGATCCTCTTGATATTATAGAAGAGTTTGGGACGGATGCGCTGCGCTTTACGCTCTCGAGCATGGCAACGCCGGGTAGGGATATCTTCCTCTCAAGGGAGCGCATAGAGGGCTACAGGAACTTTGCCAATAAGCTATGGAATGCCTCTCGCTTCGTCCTGATGAACCTCTCTGATTTCACCGAGAACCTGGCGGCTGATCTTACGAAACTTGAGGCGTCCGGGGAACTCGGTAAGCTCGGTAAGCTTACAAGAGAGGCCGATGAATTTACACGGGCTGACCTAGAGCTTGCCGACCGCTGGATACTGTCCAGGTTAAACCGCATCACCATGCAGGTCGATGACGCGATCGAAGCACGTAATTTCGCTGAGGCGAGCCGCCTTATTTATGACTTTTTATGGAGCGATTTTGCCGATTGGTACATCGAGCTTGCCAAGCCACGACTTTACCAGAAGGAAGATCTTCGCACGCGGCTCCTCGCGCAGAGCTTGCTGGTAAATGTCCTGGATCATACGCTAAGGCTCCTGCATCCATTCATGCCGTTCATAACGGAGGAGATATGGCAGAGGATTACGACGATCAGCGGGAGCATGATCCGTGAGAGCATCGTTGTTGCACCATGGCCGAAGGCCAATACTGCGATGATTGATGCTGCCGCCGAGTCCGATATGGGCCTGATCCAGAGCGTTACCTCTTCAATCCGGTCGATTAAATCAGTTCTCGGGATAGCGCTCACCAGGCCGGTAAAGGTTCTGCTTAACACACCGGATGAGAATAAGCGGGATGTTCTTAATAGGGATAGTTCGTATATTAAGGAACTCGCATGGGTTGAGAACCTGGTTATCGGCGCAAATATCACCAAGCCGGAGCATTCGGCTGTCGACGTGGAGCAGGGCATCGAGATATTTATGCCTCTTGAGGGCCTAGTTGATATCGAAGAGGAGAGGAGACGCCTTGAAAAGGAGCTGGCAAAGACGGAGGCGGATGCGGAAAAGTCAAGGCGCAAGCTGGCAAACCCTCAGTTCTTAGAGAAGGCCGCGCCGCAAGTTGTCGATAAAGAAAAGGCGAAACTTGCGGAATTCGATGATAAGATAGCCAAACTTAAGAGACAGCTTGAAAGCTTATAGGTAAGTTACCCAGTGCTGCAGTGCTGCAGTTACCAGTTAACGTGGGTAAGAGATGTGGGTATGGTTACCGGTACTACAGTGCTGCGGTGCTGCAGAGT
>JACUUO010000080.1 GCA_014859275.1 Actinomycetota bacterium
CTTGTGTCCACCCAGTAGTTGCCCCATTTATGGGGCGTATCAATGTGGGTAAGAGGTGTGGGCACTACTCTATGAACTACTAACTACTAACTTCCTATTTCTTACAGCTAAGGAGCGTGTGGATAAGTACCACTCTATGAACTACTAACTACTAGCTGATAGCTATTTTAGCTCACACTAAGGTGTTAAACTGTTCCTTAAGTCTATGGTTTAGATTCAAAGGGTCCTGGCTCCTATCCTGGTTTTTATTTTCTGATCGGAGGCATTTATGAGCGAGGAAGCGAAGAGCAAGATTGATGAGCTGCGCAAAAAGATTGATAGTATCGACTGCCAACTGGTCGAAAAGTTGAACGCACGGGCTGAGCTTGCACTAGAAATAAGGGCGTTAAAATCTGATAATGGGCTGCCCCTCTATGACCCCGGAAGAGAAGAAGAGATCTTTCAGAAGATTACCTCGGTGAACAACGGGCCCTTGTATGATGATGATTTAAGGGGTATTTATGAGATCATTCTACATGCTATGAAGAGTCTGGACTAGGTGGATAGAATGATTACGGACGGCGATTTAACTATCATCTCCGGTCCCTGTGCGGTTGAGAGCCGCGAGCAGGTTATGGAAGTTGCAAAGGCGGTTTCAGGGATTGGCCTTACATACTTTCGCGGTGGGGTCTTTAAACCGAGGACATCACCCTATAGCTTCCAGGGGCTTGAGGAGGAGGGATTGAAATATCTAACGGAGGCTACTAAGGTCAACGGGCTAAAGGCGGTGACCGAGGTCATGGATACCGAGCATGTTGAGCTGGTACTGGGGTATGTCGATATTGTACAGATCGGCACTCGCAATATGGCAAACTTTGCGCTCCTGAAAAAGGTAGGTAATCTAACCTCCGAAAACAATATTCCAGTAATACTAAAAAGAGGTATGTCCGCTACGATAGATGAGTGGTTGCTCGCATCAGAATATATCACCAGGGCGGGGAATCCAAACGTCATCCTCTGCGAGAGGGGGATACGAACCTTCGAGACATCCACCCGCTTTACCCTGGACCTGGCGGCCGTTCCCGTGGTGAAGAAGCTCAGCTCCCACCCGATAATAGTGGATATTAGCCATGCGATGGGCCACAGCGACTACATCATCCCAATGAGCCGTGCAGCGGTTGCAGCTGGCGCCGATGGTCTCATGATCGAGGTCCATCCCAATCCCAAGAAGGCTCTCTGTGATGGAGCGCAATCCTTGACGCCGGATCAATTACACCAGTTGGTTGATGAGATTGCGCCGATTGTAGATGTTTTAGGCAAGAGGTTAATTTAGCTTGGCGTAATCAATACGGATTTCATACAGGGCTGTCTGCACTTTAACTTTTAGATTTATGATGGAAGCGTAAAGGTATGTTTTCTGCGCGTAAGACCTTTTTGATATAGCTCTTTTAAAAGGTTCTGATATTTACGAAATGGTTCTTCCCCATAAAGAGCGATTCCAAATTCTACAGCATCGATTGCGGTAGGGTGCGCCTGTAAAAGCATTTTATGGAATTCCTCGGGTGTATAACCTAAAGCTTCTATCCGACTGCCTGGTGGGACAAGACTGCTGAGATCAGCAAGCCGATCCAAAAACTTCTTAGCGAATCTTTCAGAAAGGATAATTATATCCACATCACTTACTTTACGGATGAAGGTCTTAGTAGCATAAGAACCATATAGAATTATTGTTTCTGGTTGCAATTTATCCACTGCTTGTTCTGCAAAGCCTAGTACCTGTTGAGCCAGTTCTTTTTCCATGCCTAGCGCCTGAAGTCTCATTATTTTTCACCGATACTTTTACCTACATAGTCTAGATCACTATTTGCTTCTCGAAGCCAACGATTCGCACGCTCTGCCATGTTTCCTCGCTTATTGTTGAATTATTCTTAAAAGTTAACAGATATGTTGTTGCTCGACAAGGTTTTAAGAACAAAGAACATAGGGCGCCTGCCAGCACGCTTGTTACAGCTAGTACTCAGTCCCAAAAAGTTCATATTGTTGACAAACGATACCTGCCCCTATAAAATTTGTTTTTAGCGATGGGGCTCGCTTACATGCACTTTGATTGCTAATGGCTCCTACCTGAGGGTAGGAGCTTTTTTTGCTTAAAAAGGAGGCGCATAAGAGGCAATTATGAACGATCTATTTGTAGCTGCCGTTATGGGTTTTTTAATTCTGCTGGCCAGCATGATCTCGGTTGAGGTCGGTATCTCAGTTGCGCTGATAGAGATATTTTTGACTTCAGATAAGGTTGCAGATCACTCAAAAAGCAGCGTACTTATTGTTAAGTAAGCTGCTAAAAGTGGTAAATATTAAGATCAAAAGCACCATCTGAATTAGTGGAGTAAGCACCGATTCTAAGATATAATTGCGGTAGTATTGGATTGACGGCATTTCAGGCTATTGCTTATACTTATCTCTTAAATCATTTACGTATGCGATGGGGCTCGCACAGATCGCTGTAAAGCTAATAGCTCCTACGGGGAATCGTGGGGGCTATTTTTATGTGGGGTGATTTATATGTTGATTAATTATGCAGAAGCGAGAACAGAGATACTTACGACTTTGGGTGAGCTTAAAGCAAACTTGAATCATGACAAGTCGCTTGGAAATAGCAATATGCTCAAATATGCAACCCAAAAGCTTCAGGATAACAAGTTTAACCTTGTTGTCATGGGCGAGTTCAAGCGAGGAAAAACGTCATTTATCAACGCCCTGCTTGGAGAACCCGTGCTCCCAATGGCGGTCATCCCCCTTACATCAATTATCACCGAACTCGTCTACGGCGAGACTCCCACAGCCGAGGTAATCTTCAAAGACGGCCAGATAAAAGAAATAACGCTTGACGCTCTTGATAATTACGTAACTGAGCGAGAGAATCCACACAACGAGAAAAACGTTAAAAAGGTTATCGTTAGATACCCTTCTAAGTACTTAAAAGAAGGCATGATCTTAGTTGACACTCCAGGGGTTGGCTCGATCTATGAACATAACACCGAGGTCTCTTATGAGTACCTGCCAGAAGCCGATGCAGTTATATTTCTTGTCTCTTCCGACCCACCAATAAGCAAGACCGAGATCGCATATCTTACCGACATCAAGCAGTACATAGAAAAAATCTTTTTTATCCAGAATAAGATTGACTACTTAGCTGAAAGCGAGCGGGAAGAGTCTCTGGCATTTAGTAGAAAAGTTCTAGAGCAAGCACTGGGCGGCGGCGTTACCTTAATTCCGCTTTCTGCCCGGCTTGCCCTGAGTGGCCAGGAGCAAAACGATAAAGTTGCGCTCACGCAAAGTAATTTGCCCGAATTTGAGCGTGAGCTTTCGGAATTCCTGCTTAAAGAAAAGGGATCTCTTATTCTGGCCGTTGCCATCAACCGTGGCATGCAGGTAACCGATAATATAATGCGCCATATCGAACTTGAGCTTAAAACGCTTGAAGCCCCCGTTGAAATTATCGAAAGGCAGTTGGGTGATTTTAAAGAATATATCGGCAAAATTGAGCGAAAGCGCCTCGACGCGCACTACCTCATGAAAGGCCAGGTTTATGAACTCATCAAACAATACGATGAAGAAGTAGAGACCTTAAAGAAAGAAAAATTACCTGAAGCCATTAGCGAGCTCGAAGCTGAATTTGAAAACGCAAAGGCAGGCTCAAAGGGACAGATCGCCGATAAGCTGGATGACGCCGTTAAACATATCATTCTTTCGATCTTTACACGCTGGCGAAGTGAGCAAGAAAAGAAAATGTCCGACGGCTTCCAATTGGTAGCTGAGCGCCTCATCGAGGAGGCAAATAAGATCGCCCAGGAAATCGTGGATGCGGCATCAGAGATATTTGGACTTTCCCTCTCGCAAATCGTCAACACGGTGATGCTTCTTGATAGCAAGCACTTCTACTATTTACTTGAAGAAGAGTTTACCAGCCTCGATCTTTTGGTTACACCGGTTAGAAGCATCCTACCTAAAGTGTTTGCCGCAAAAATGCTGTATTCGGATGCCAAAGAAAAGCTTATACATCTCTTTAATATGCATTGCGGTCGTGTTCGAGGAGACCTTTACGAGAGGCTAGATGATAGCCTACTTTCCCTAAAAGGTATGCTGGATGATCGGGTATCTGAGATGACAAACAGCATTGAATCGGCGGTCGTAAGGGGCCTTGAGTATCGCAAGAAAAACGAGATCGAAATTCAAAATAGAAAGCATGAGCTTGAAGCATATAAGCGGAAGATCGAAAAAATCTATATGGACTTAACCGCCCATTTAAATAAAATGATGGTGTAACTTGTCAATTACCATATTTTGCCCCTCTTGTTGGAGCGAATGTAAAGCAAAAGAAAAGATTTGCCCTTCGTGCGGCGCTGATCTTGAGAGCCTTGATAAAAGAGGTTTTAGTGAAAAGCTCATCTCTGCTCTTTATCATCCAGAGCCACTAACCGCCGTGAGAGCAGCCTGGATTTTGGGCCAAATTAAAGAAAAGGCAGCGGTGCCGCAATTAATTGAAGTGTTGTCTTCATCGCCAGATCCATATATTCAAGAAGTAGCTGCTTTAGCTCTTGGAAAAATTGGGGATGGCAAAGCTGTCGATGTTCTTTCAAAGAAACTATTGGATTTAAATTCTTACCTCATCGTGCGCATTGCCTCCGCAGAAGCCCTCGGAATGATTGGTGGTGAGGCGTGTGAAGCGGTTCTTGAGACAGCAAGTCACGGTGCCGACGGAGCTTTAAAGGAGGCTATTACAACTAAAAAGGACAATCCATGAAACTGGCCACTTTCGAGGTGCTGCGATGAGCACGTCAACCGAAAACACCGTTACAAAGCAGCCTGATACCATGACGGACGGGAAACAAGCAAGGTCAAATCGCTGGCTAAACCGCACGGTGGGCGGCGTAGGTCTGACCAGTGCTCTGGGCGATTTCTGCTACGAAACCACCACCGTGATTCTGCCGGGCTTTCTTGCGGTGCTCGGCCTGCCTGCCGCACTTCTTGGCATCATCGAGGGAATTGCCGACGCTGTCGCCAGTTTTACCAAGATGGCCGCCGGCTACATTGCCGACAAGCTTGGCCACCGCAAATTACTGGTGCTGGTTGGCTATGGGCTGACGCCAGCAGGGCAGTCGCTGATTGCATTGGCGGTCGGCTGGCCACTGCTGCTGATGGGCCGGGTTGTCGCCTGGTTTGGTAAGGGCCTGCGCGGTCCCCTGCGCGATGCCATCGTGGCACAGGCAATCAGCCCCGGGACTCGAGGTCGGGCTTTCGGTTTTCACCGTGCCATGGACACTGTGGGTGCTGTTGTGGGTCCGCTCCTCGGGGTTGCGATACTTGGCTGGGTACAGGCATGGCATTGGCATGACGCTACCGGACCATTCCGCCTGGTTTTATGGCTGTCCCTCATTCCCGGCGTGTTGGCGGTGCTGAGCTTCCTGACTTTGGTGAAAGACCCTAGGCATACTCCCAACCCGGCCCTAAAGTTCTTTACTGCACTAGGTGAGTTGCCCTCCCGCTTTAAGCGATATCTAGGGGCCGTGGGTCTGTTCGGCGCCGGAGATTTTTCACACACACTGTTAATTCTGGCGGCAACGCAACTGCTCACGCCCTCTACGGGTGTAGTGCAGGCGGCGCAAGTGGCCGGGCTGCTCTATGTGCTCCGCAATGTTGTACAGGTTAGCACATCCTATCCCATCGGTGTGCTGGCAGATCGCTATGGTTCCATGCCCGTCTTAGTCGTCGGCTACGTGCTGGGCGCACTTACTGCAATCCTGACCGTGCTGGCTTTCTGGCTTAATACCAACAGCATAGTGCTTCTGGGAACAATCTTTTCCATTGCTGGTCTATACATGGCTGCACAGGAAGCCCTTGAGGCAGTAGTTACAGCCGATTTGGTCAATGTAGACAAGCTGGGCATGGGCTATGGCGCACTTGGCACGGTTAACGGAACCGCTAAGTTTGCTTCCAGTTCCCTGGTGGGTGTTTTTTGGACCGCCATTTCGCCGGTATTTGGTTTCAGCCTCGCCGCGTTGCTTATGACTGCTGGTACGGTGGCCTTGATACGGTTACGAGTGAGATACCAAAATTAACTCTCAGGTTGACTTTTTAAATTAAATGAGAAGTAATAATAACTGAATTGAACCGAGAAGCGAACAGCCATTAGAACCACTAGGGATTAGCCACGAGGCAGCACTATGCACTTCTACCAGCTAGCTTAATTGCCGGTTTTTAAATCCGTTTAATGTTATATTTAACTTTGACCCCTATTTTCTTATGAACGCTTTTTGAGGTGCAGGTAAAATGGGACGAATTACGAGTTAGAGGTTACAAAATGTTAAATGATCTAAATCCAGTCCAGCGCGAAGCGGTAACACATGGGGAGGGTCCCCTTCTTATCCTGGCCGGAGCCGGAAGCGGTAAGACAAGGATACTTACCTATAGGATCGCCTACCTTATAAAAGAAAAAGGCGTAAGCCCCTTTGAAATACTGGCGATCACCTTTACGAATAAGGCCGCCAACGAGATGAAGGAGCGGGTGGTGAAGCTTGTTGGCGGAATCAGTCGTGCTATGTGGGTAAGCACCTTCCATTCGACCTGCGTGAGAATACTGCGGCAGGAAGCAGAGCGCCTTGGTTATAGTCGCAACTTTATCATTTATGACGATAACGATTCCACCAGGCTCGTCAACTATTGCCTGCGAGATCTAAATATCGATAGCAAGCGCTATCCCGCGAGGAAAATTGCAGCCGCCATTTCAAATGCAAAGAACGAGCTTATAGATGTCGAGACGTTTGCAATGCGAGCGATGACGCATATCGATAGGATGGTCGCCGATGTTTATAAACTCTACCAGGATCGGCTCTATCAGAGTAACGCCCTTGATTTTGATGACTTGATTATGGTAACGGTAAACCTGTTCCAGCTCTTTCCATCAGTTCTCGATGCCTATCAGGAAAAATTTAAATACATACTGGTTGATGAGTATCAAGATACTAAC
This sequence comes from Actinomycetota bacterium, assembly GCA_014859275.1. Classification (GTDB taxonomy): domain Bacteria; phylum Actinomycetota; class Aquicultoria; order Aquicultorales; family Aquicultoraceae; genus Kmv33. The sequence continues at coordinate 7,007 of JACUUO010000080.1, forward strand.
CTTGCGCAATACGAGCTTGTCAGAATCCTAGCGGGAAAGCACTGTAACCTCTGTGTTGTAGGGGATGATGCCCAATCAATTTACAGGTTCCGCGGAGCTGATATCCGAAATATCCTGGAGTTTGAGCGCGATTACCCGGAGTGCCGGATTATCAAGCTTGAGCAGAATTACCGCTCGACCAAGACCATTCTTAAAGCAGCAAACTACGTAATGCAGAATAACCGCGCACGTAAACCGAAAGCTCTTTGGACGGAGAATGACGACGGTGAGCCGATCACTCGTTACCAGGGAGAAAATGAGCACGAAGAAGCGACCTTTGTTGCCAGTGAGATCGAGCGGATGGTAAAGGCAGGTAAGCAATATAAAGAATTTGCTGTTTTCTATCGTACGAACGCCCAGTCGCGTGTTCTTGAGGAGGTATTCTTACGCTACGGGATCCCATATAAGGTCATCGGTGGGCTGAAGTTCTACGAACGCGCCGAGATCAAGGATGTCCTTGCGTACCTGAGGGTGCTTTCAAATCCGCAGGATACGGTAAGCTTGAAACGGATTATAAATGTGCCCAAGCGGGGTCTTGGTAATACCACGATAGCCAGGATAGATGCCCACGCGCTTAAACATAACGTGAGTTTCTATGAGGCCCTCGAACATGTTGATGATATTGCCCAGCTCTCCAGCGCGGCGCAGAAGAATATCAAGAAGTTCCTCGCTCTTATCGAAGAGCTACGGGTGATTAAAGAGAAGGAGACCCTGGAGAATCTTATAAGAGCCCTTCTCGATATGACTGGTTACCTGGGGGTGTATGAGAGCGAGGGGACTATGGAAGCCGAAAACCGGGCGGAAAACGTAAAGGAGTTCATCGGGGTTATCAAGGAGTTTGAGGACGGCCGCACGGAATGTACGCTCGACGATTTTTTAGAGGAGATATCGCTGATAACCGACATCGATAGCTTTGATGATGATAACAATGCCGTGACGCTGATGACGGTTCACAACGCCAAGGGACTTGAGTTCAACAACGTCTTTATCGTCGGCATGGAGGAAGGCATTTTCCCACATATCCGCTCGATAACCGATCCGGCCGAACTCGAGGAGGAGCGCCGGCTGTTCTACGTCGGCATCACCCGGGCGATGGAGAGGTTGTTCCTGTGTAACGCCTGGTCGAGAAACCTCTGGGGTGGAGTAAATTATAATTCCCAATCGCGCTTCTTGCACGAAATACCAGCAGAGCTACTAAAGAATGCAGAGCAAGTCGATGTTAAAGCAAAGCCGCCATCTGAGATTGGGGCTTTCTCCACCGGGGACAACGTCTACCATAAGAAGTTTGGTGCAGGTCAGGTGATCTCTGTAAAAGGCACCGACCAGGTAACCATCTTCTTCGAGCACGAGGGCGAAAAAACGCTTTTACTGAGTTATGCGCCACTTGAGAAGAGGTAGGGGTAGGGTCTAATGACTACTCTTTCTAGCTCATTATTTTAGTCTCATATGTTGATATAATGCCATTTCCTGCGAGAGTAGTAGACGTATTCCTCAGCCACAACTCTTTAATACTTTACTTTTTTAGCCAATTATCGCTAAACATGCTAACAAAAATGACGATAATTCATACCATAATCGAATTATTAGACGAAGCATTGAAGGTAGAATATGAAAAAGTTAATCAACACTGTCTTAGGCACAGCTATCACAAGGCCGATGGCTTACTTTCCAATCCTCTTCACATTATATCCTATTGTTTTACAGATTGAAAATTCGCCAGACAGTTCTCTGGTAGCTCTTACTATAGTCATTCGTACTTTGACGGCATTTCTATATTTAGGTCTGTTGGCACATTACCTTGTTAATTTGTATCAGGATAAGCAGTTGGAAAAGGAGTTAAAATGATCACTTATCTTCCTAAAAATAGAAACTTTAAGATTATCATTTATATTCTCAGCTTTTTAATAATGCTAAGTCTATCCTTGTTCTTTATACCATCTTCTGCACTGGCTTTAGAGACTTACCAGTTTGTAAGGATGTGGCCAGCACCGCCCACCTGGTATTTCTCCCTTCCGGAAGATATAGCAGTAGATAGTAGCGGCAATGTTTATGTCTTGGACACGAGTAATAATCGCGTCCAGAAATTTAACCAGAAATTCAACCCAGATGGCAACTTCATAACCGAATGGGGAAGCTATGGCATTGGTAATGGCCAGTTTAACTATCCACGAGGCATAGCGGTAGATGGAAGAAACGGCAACGTCTATATAGTAGATACAGAGAATAACCGCATCCAGAAATTCGATCCAAATGGCAATTTTCTTACAAAGTGGGGTAGTTTAGGCTCGGACCGCGGACAATTTGAATATCCGGAGGGCGTAGCAATAGATGGAAATGGCTATGTTTACGTTGCGGATTCACATAACGACCGCATCCAGAAATTCGAACCAGATGGAACCTTTATAACCGAATGGGGTAGTTTTGGCTCAGATCCCGGACAGTTCAATTATCCACGAGGCATAGCGGTAGACGGGGGTGGTTATATCTACGTCACAGACGGATTCATGTGCCGCGTCCAAAAATTCGACTCAGAGGGCAACTTCATAACCGAGTGGGGTAGTTATGGCTCAGCCCCCGGACAGTTCGACTTTCCACGAGGCATAGCGATAGATGAAAATGGCAACATCTATGTCGTAGACTCGGACAACCATCGCATCCAAAAATTCTATTCAGATGGCACCTTTGCAAAAGAATGGGGTAGCTTAGGCTCAGATCCCGGGCAATTTACCGGTCCTAATGGCTTAGCTATAGACCAGAGTGGAAATATCTATGTCGCCGATACCTACAATGACCGCATCCAAAAATTTGATCCAGATGGCGATTTTATAGCCAGGTGGGGTATTTGGGGCACCGGCAGTTGGGGCACCGGTGATGGTGAGGTTAGGTATCCAGAAGGTATAACTGTGGATAATAGTGGCGACATCTACGTAGCAGATACATGGAACGACCGCATCCAGAAATTCGACCCAGATGGAACCTTTATAACCAAATGGGGTAGCTGGGGCACAGGTGAAGGACAGTTTAGATTTACACTAGGCGTAGCGGTAGGTAATGACGGCGCTACGTACGTCGTAGATAGAGACAACCATCGCATCCAAAAATTCTATTCAGATGGCACCTTTGCAAAAGAATGGGGTAGCTTAGGCTCAGATCCCGGACAGTTCAATTATCCGGAAGGCATAGCGGTAGATGGTGAGGGCAACATCTACGTAGCAGACTCATATAACCGCCGTATCCAGAAATTCGACTCAGAGGGCAACTTCATAACCGAGTGGGGTAGTTTAGGCACAGGCGAAGGCCAGTTTAACCATCCACGAGGCATAGCGGTAGATGGTGAGGGCAACGTCTACGTATTAGAAGTATTCAATTATCGTGTACAGAAATTCGAACCAGATGGAACCTTTATAACCAAATGGGGTAGTCCAGGCACAGGCGAAGGCCAGTTTAACCGTCCGTCAGGCATAGCGGTAGATGGTGAGGGCAACGTCTACATAGCAGACTCATATAACCACCGTATCCAGAAATTCGACTCAGAGGGCAACTTCATAACCGAGTGGGGTAGTTTGGGTTCAGATGCTGGGCAGTTTATATATCCGGCAGGAATAGTAATAGGTAGCAATGGTAACGTCTATGTAGCAGATAGAAGTAACCACCGCATCCAGGAATTTGCTCGTTATGTTACCCCTGGCGAGATACACCAGGTTGTGGTAACTCCC
>JACUUO010000081.1 GCA_014859275.1 Actinomycetota bacterium
ATGCGGGAATTTTCGTGTCCCTTAAGTGGTCATTTTATGGCGTTTTCGCCCAATAAAGAAGGCCTATCCTATCTTCCGCATGGACTTCTATTATGGTATAGAAGTCGGATGATAAGTTATCGATCTCTACCTTAGGGGATCTCTTTAAAACCCCTTTTCCACGATACTGCTTGGCTTTCTCCACTATACGGTACTCAAGAGAGATTTTTCCTTCTAGCGCACGTTTGATATCGTGCCTGATCTTATCCCACTTATCCTCGCTTACGTCATGTTCGAAATACCCTGCAATCTTGAATATGTCGAGTGCCATACCATCGCTTCGGGTATATATCTGAGCACCCAAAATATTTACCCCGTGAAGCGCAAGGGCTCCGGATACTTTGTAGAACAGACCTGGTCGATCTCGCGCAACTAGAGTTAGCTCATGAACTCTATTCTTGCGTCTAGTACTGATGGATATGCCGTTGCCGCTGTTTTTCATCAGCTCGAAATGCCTGGTAATATCATCGCTCGTCTGGGCCAGCAGGTATGAGTGCGGCATCTGCTTTAGGAAAAGATCGACCTCCTCTTCACTATACCGGTCAGTAAGGCTTGCTTTTACCTTAGAGACTGTCTTGCGCATTCTCTCAATGCTTTTTTTACTCGTGTATTCGCCACTCATAATAATGTGAAGGACTTTTAAGAAGAGCTCCCTTAGAAGGCTATCTTTCCAAATATCCCAGGCCTTGGGTCCAGTAGCAAGTGAGTCGGCGATTGATAGGAGGTATAGCATCTTAAGGGTATTCTCATGGATGACCGCAGCCGCGAGATCGACTATGACGTTCTCGTCGTTTAAATCGCGGCGCATGGCCGTATCCGATAACAGGAGGTGGTTATCGACCAAAAAACTTACAGTTTTAGAATCTTTCGCCGGAAAGCCCATGCGGGCACATATCTCCTTCGCGATCCTTGCTCCACGCCTGCCATGACCCTTGCCAGAGCCCTTGCCGATATCATGCAGGAGGCTTGCAATAAGAAGTAGATCCTTTCGATCGATCTCCTCGTAAATCTGTTTTAGCAGTGGGTTACTCTTGTCATAGCTTCCGGCACCTATCTTCTGTATCTCGGTAACTACCAGGAAAAGGTGCATATCGACCGTGTACAGGTGGTACGAGTCATGCTGGGGAAGGCAACTGATATGTGCCCACTCCGGTATATAGCGGGTGATGAGCCCCAGGTGATCCATAGTTTTAAGCGCGGGAAGTGCGGGTTCGCCGGCGCTAAGTATTTCGATAAAATCCTCTCTTATCTCTTGCGTCCAGCTTGCTGGGGTACTGCTATTTCTTAAGCCCTCCCTAATCAGACCCAGCTTTTTAAAATCAATCGCAAGATCTTGCCTTAGTGACAGTTTGAATAATTTTATCTCCGATCCGGGGTGCTCAAGGACGGCATGGGGTGAGGTGAGCGAAACCCTACCACTAGATATAGCGATACCGCTTTCGGATATGCTTATAGCGGCTATGTTTTTAAAACTTTTAGTCGACAAGAATTCATCTTTTAGTTGCTCCCAAAAGCTCCTAGATATTTGCTCTACTGCGCTAGCATGGGTATAAAAGGACCTCATAAACTTCTCAATACCTCGAGTTCCATCCCTGTCCTTAAAGCCAAGTGCCCGTGATATCTCCTTCTGGTACTCGAAGAAGAGCCGGTCGGTTTTTCGATTAGCTATGTAGTGTAGATGATTCCTGGCGCGGAGCAAAAACTCAAAGGCTTGCTCGAGTACTCCTGCATCAAAATCGGTCAAGTAGCTACTTTGCGCGATGCCTTTAATAGATGTCAACCCCAGTAGTCCTCGTGCTGCCCAGAGGATTGCGTGGATATCGCGCAAGCCACCTTCACCTTCCTTTAAATCAGGCTCGAGCAGGTATGCGGCTTGGCCGTACTGCTTATGCCGCCGGTCGTTCTCTTCGAGAATATCTTGCAGAAAGTGCCTCCCGCCCCGTAAATGGAGCTGCTTTACCAAGCCTTCCTGTAATTTTTTAAGGAGTAGCGGATCACCAGTCACCAACCGGGATTCAAGGAGGGAGGTTTTCAGCTCAAAACTGGTCGATGCCATGAGCAAGCATTCCTTAACCGTGCGTGTGCCATGGCCGACTACTAACCCTAAATCCCATAGAGGATAAAAAAGATTTTCAGCAACTTGAGTTATTGATGCCTTATCCTTCAATCGGTGAAGGATCATCAAGTCGATATCAGAGAAAGGACAGAGTTCCCGGCGACCATAGCCACCGATTGCAATAATTGCAATATCTTTTAAACCGGAAGAGGCCTTAGTTTTGGGGATATTTAAGGCCTCATTAAATATGGCCGTTATGATCTCGTCCATCAAATCTGAACGTTTCTGTGCCAGCTCAAGACCGGATGGCCTTGCATCATGCTCTTTTCTCAGCCTGATCAAGCCACTCCTATACCTCTCCGCTATACCGGCAAGGCTTGTCGGTGCGGCCTGATCTTCTTCCTTATATGGCATCTGTGCCACGTTCACCGGTTCTAATCCGTATGGCGTCGTCTGCTGGGAAGATGAATATTTTCCCATCGCCAATCTTACCCGTTCTTGCAGATTCCATGATGGCATCGACCACCCTGGGAGCCACTTCATCGTCGACCATTATCTCGATCTTTACTTTTGGCACAAAATCGACCCTGTATTCGGCCCCTCGGTACACCTCGGTATGGCCTTTCTGGCGCCCGAATCCCTTAACTTCGTAAGCAGTAAGCCCCTGTACCCCGACCTTACTGAGGGCGTTTTTTACTTCGTCAAGCTTAAATGGCTTGATAATGGCCTCTATTTTTTTCAATGTGTTCCCCTTACGTCATATCTTCCTAATTGCATAGTAACATACTATCCCTGCAGCAAGTACGATTACAAGTGCGGCCAATGGGCCGACAATCCTGCAGCCGGTATAATGGTTGCAAGTCCTGCAGATTATGCGGATATACTGTTAAATCGCGTCGCTGCCGCGCTCACCGGTGCGGATACGGATTGCATCCTCAACAGCGTGGATGAATATCTTGCCGTCTCCAATCTTACCGGTCTTTGCGGCTTGGGTGATTGTTTCGATCACCTGCGAGACCATATCTTCGCCAACCAAGATTTCTAGCTTTGCCTTAGATACAAAATCAACTTTATACTCGGCACCACGGTAGACTTCTGTATGTCCCTTTTGCCGACCAAATCCTTGGACCTCCGATACGGTGAGGCCTTTAACGCCTATGCTGCTTAGCGCGTCCTTTACCTCATCGAGTTTGAATGGTTTAATTATGGCTTCGATCTTTTTCATCGGTATCCCCTCCTTAGTGTTGATCGCTTGCGGGGCTTGGTTTCATCGCATAGCTTGGCTCGGGCTGAAGGGCTACCTCCGGCGCTGTATGACCAAGGGTGCCGCCGCCGATTCCACTGAGCGCATAACCGGTTTCGCTGTGTAGCGAGAGGTCGAGACCATTAATCTCTTCTTCTTCGCTAACCCTAAGGCCCATAACCGCATCGATAATCTTTAGAATGATAAATGATACTATAAAGGAGTAAGCGATAGTTGCTCCAACTGCAATTAACTGCGTGACGACGAGTGACGCATTGCCGTAGATAAGACCATTCGCACCGTCAGCGTTAATCAGTGTGGAGGCAAATATTCCGGTAAGCATAGCACCGAGAGCGCCGCCTACACCGTGCACGGCAACCACGTCGAGCGAGTCGTCATAGTCGAGTTTGAACTTAAGCCCAACTGCAAGATAGCAGAATATGCCTGCAAGAAGACCGATAATAATGGCCGATATCGGGCCGACGAAGCCTGCTGCAGGGGTTATTGCAACTAATCCAGCAACCGCGCCCGAGGCTGCGCCAAGGGTCGTCGGCTTTCCCGTTTTAATTTTCTCAGCGAGTATCCATCCTAAAGCACCAGTTCCGCTTGCGATATGGGTAACTACGAATGCAACCGAGCTTAAACCGCCAGCTGCAAGTGCGCTTCCTGCGTTAAACCCAAACCATCCAAACCAGAGAATTGCGGCACCCAGAATTGTCATCGGTAAGTTATGTGGATGCATGGCCTCCTTGCCGAAGCCCTTGCGCTTTCCGATGATAATTGCTGCGGCAAGCGCGGCAACTGCAGAGTTGACATGGACTACGGTACCTCCTGCAAAATCAAGAGCACCGAGTTCTCCAATCCAGCCGCCACCCCATACCCAGTGCGCGATCGGGCTATACACAAGCGTAATCCACGCAACTGTAAATACTATAAATGAGCTGAACTTTATGCGCTCAGCGAAGGCGCCAGTAATAAGGGCCGGGGTAATGATTGCAAACATTCCCTGGAAGATCATGAAGGCTATATGCGGTATCGTATCCGCATAATCGCTCGGTGCTTGGCCCACGCCTCTCAGGCCGATCCAGTCAAGGTTTCCAACGAGGCCGCCAAACGCGTCAGGGCCGAAGGCGAGGCTGTATCCGTAAAGAACCCAAACTATTATCGCCACGCCAAGCATGATAAAGCTGTGCATTATTGTGCCGAGTACGTTTTTGCTCCTCACCATACCGCCGTAGAAAAGGGCGAGTCCTGGGGTCATAAACATAACAAGTGCTGAGCATATGAGAATAAAAGCAGTATCGCCCGTGTTAATGTTTTCCATTTTTGTCTCCCTCCATCAAAAAATTTTTCAAATCTTACTTGCAAAAAGTACTAAACCATTGGCGTCTTTACCATCTAGCGCTCTGTCGGCTCACCGCAATGGCAATTCATAGTATGCTTGACGTTGCACTAGCGCATCCGAGAACTCGCATAATGAACTCGAGCGTGGTATTAACAGGTTGAGGCTTAACTAACCATCAGCTCCTTTCGGCTAAAATTTACCGGCGCAGCTGCTTTATGCAGCTGCATTAAATAATAGGCAGCGTGCATTTCGTTCGAATTTCGGCGGGATTAAATGTGCGTTACTTTTTAATTAAGGGGATATTTCTGCAATGTTAAGCCCAGGTAAAGTAGTTTTTTATCAGAATGCCTTGGGCTCGATGCTAAAAGCCCGGTGCAGCATGCCAGACTGGCGATATGGCCGTGCTTTGCGTAAAATTCAAGTATTCATACGTTATCGAGGTCGATTTTTGTGGACAAGATGCAAGCCTTAAAAGCTTGCCAGCTTTTTACTGGGTTGCCTGAAGAAAACCTTAAAGAACTCAACTCAATAGCGGTGTCCAAGAGGTTCGGGCGGGGCGAGTTGATCTTCTCCGACGGGGATGTCGGGGAGGGGTTCTACGCTATCGTAAATGGTCGAGTGAAGTTGTTTAAGCTGGGTCCTGACGGGCGTGAGCAGATTCTACATTTTGCTTCTAATGGTGAGCCTTTTGGCGAGGTGACGCTTTTCGCTGGAGTCTCTTACCCGGCGTTTGCCAGAGCCGCTACAGATTTAGATGTTCTCTTCTTTAGACGCAATGATTTTAAGGCCCTGGTTAGTAAGGATCCCCAACTCAGTCTTAATATGATCGCTATCATGTCATATCACCTAAGGCGGTTTGCGACGCTCGTCGAGGAGCTATCGCTGAAGGACGTTCCCGCAAGAGTCGCGAGGCACCTTCTCAACCTTGCCTCAGAGCGTGGCTGCGAAGTCGGCGATTGTATCGAGGTTGAGCTTGATGTTAGCAAGACAGAGCTTGCTCAGAAACTGGGGACAATTAGCGAGACGATCTCCCGGACTCTGGGGAAGATGAGATCGACCGGCATTATCGATACCAGCGGCAGGAAAGTGAGAATTCTCGATGTCGATATGCTTGAGGAGATAGCATCTGGCTTGCGGAAGTAGATTCCTCAATGCCCATTTGTTTCCACGCATTTCTAGTTCCGATCAGCTCTGAAGGGTTTTGGCTAGATATTTGGCAGCACCGGTTGCCTCTATACCTCGATTTTATCTCTTATCCTTATCTGGACCTCAAATTCTGGGTCTTCCAATTGAGCAGCTGTATCCTCAGCGGGAGTTTTGCAACTGAAATCACCAATCAACTGCCCAGCAACAATAGCCTATGGAAATGCAGTTGCACCTATAGAAATGTAGTTGCTCGATAGAAATGTAGTTGCTCGATTTATCGAATGTAGTTGCTCGATTTATCGAGCGAAAAGTACGCCCCATAAATGGGGCAACTACAAGATGGAAGAAAAGCCCCATAAATGGGCAATTGCCACGAGCTGAATCTCTGCGTTGCAGATACTTTTGCAAAATTTTAAGAAATTTCTCGGTTTCTTGACTTAAGTCAATGCCAGCACACCAAGCCCAGTCTACCATCTAGTCACGATTAATTAAGCAGGGGAATCATGACAGTCAAGGAGGCGACCGTGACGGTCAGAAAAATCACCCGTATTGGTGAAGAAAGATGTGATGGTTGTGGTCCCTGTGTCAGCCCATGTGCTGAAGGGGCTATTGAGATAGTCAATGGAAAGGCGAAAAAGAGAGAAGGAGGATGAAAAATGTTTTGTTATCAGTGTGAGCAAACAGCAAAAGGTACGGGTTGTACAGTCACAGGAATTTGTGGAAAGAAGCCTGAAGTCGCGGCTCTTCAGGACCTTCTCATGTATGCATTAGAAGGGCTCTCTCTTTATACATCTGAGGGAAGAAAGGTTGGCGTAAATGATCAGGAAGTCAACAGATTTACAACCAAGGCGATATTTACAACGCTTACAAATGTAAATTTTGACCCGGATCAATTTGTTTTCCTTATCAATCGTTGTGTTGAGCTGAGAGAGAGTCTCAAAGAAAGAATTAAAGCTGCTGGTGGAAGAATAGATTTTAAAGAAGACTGCACAACGTTTACACCAGAAATGACAGTGGAAGGTATGGTGAAGCAAGGGGAGCGGGTAGTGAAGGTAGTGCCTGACCCTACTATTGATCCTGATATACAATCTCTACGAGATATACTCTTATTCGGAGTTAGAGGAGTCTCTGCTTATGCCTATCATGCGCAGATTTTAGGCGAGGAAGACGATACCATCTACACCTTCATCCATGACACGCTCGCATCGCTTGCAAGAAATGACCTTGCTTTGAATGATTGGCTAGGTATGGTTCTTAAGTGCGGAGAGATAAACTTAAGAACCATGGAGATACTTGATAAGGCGAATACAGGCACCTACGGCCACCCCACGCCTACAAAGGTTCCTTTGGGTGCCAAAAAAGGAAAAGCTATTCTCGTTTCAGGGCATGATCTTGTAGATTTAGAGGAGATACTAAAGCAAACCGAAGGCAAGGGAATCTATGCTTACACGCACGGGGAGATGCTCCCGACCCATGGCTATCCTGAGCTAAAGAAATACCAGCACTTTTATGGGCATTATGGGACAGCTTGGCAGAACCAGCATAAGGAATTTCCAAAGTTTCCTGGCGCAATAGTGATGACCACGAATTGCATCCAAAAACCGCTGGAGTCGTATAAGGATAATATATTTACAACCGGTCCTGTTGGATGGCCTGGAGCAACCCATATTTCTAATAAGGATTTTACACCAGCCATAGAAAAGGCGCTCGAAATGCCAGGATTCACCGAAGATGTTGAAGCAAAATCGGTTATGGTTGGATTTGCGCGAAATGCGGTGCTTGGCGTTGCTGACAAGGTCATTGAAGCGGTAAAAAATGAGAATATTCGTCATTTCTTCCTGGTGGGCGGTTGCGACGGAGCAAAGCATGAGCGCAGTTATTATGCTGAGTTTGTGGAAAAAGTTCCTGAAGATTGCGTTGTTCTAACTCTAGCTTGTGGAAAATTTAAGTTCTTCGATAAGTATCTAGGCGATATCGGCGGCATTCCAAGGCTGCTGGATATTGGCCAGTGCAACGATGCTTACTCAGCTATTAAGATAGCTGTGGCGCTTGCTGAAGCCTTTAATGTAAGCGTTAATGAGCTTCCCCTTTCACTGGTTCTTTCATGGTATGAGCAAAAAGCTGTGTCAATTTTGCTTACGCTCCTTCATCTTGGAATTAAGGACATCCGTCTTGGACCTTCACTCCCGGCGTTTGTTACCCCTAATGTATTAGATGTTCTGATCAAGAACTTCAACATTAAACCTATAACAACACCAAATGAAGATTTAGAAGCGATACTGGGCGATAGGCAGCAGCACAGTACTGGATAGAATGCTGTAGTGCAATAAATAACAATCTCATAAAACCGGGGCGTAATGCCCCGGTTTTATGGCTATTCACCACAATATATAGCAATAATGTGATGCTAGCTTACTATATCTTGTGGTGTAAACCGTCATTTTACTAGCTTTCACACAGACTGCCATCCCTACATGCTTTGGTTATGAACGAGCTCATTATTTCGGATGAGAGTGAATAGGTACCGGTTTAATCTTCTCCGCGGCGGGGATATCCGTTAATATTAGGTGATTGAGTGAGATTTAGTAGATTTATTCTACTTCCACCAGGACTCACGGATAAAATGGTTCGCCCCACAGATGAGGTAGTTTACTGTTCGGGTATAGATAGGATATCTTTATCCAGGTTGGTTTAATGGTGAAAGAGCATGCGGATGACGGGTGAGATAAGATCGATAGCTAAGGTAGTACTGATGGTTATAATCGCAGTTATTACCACAGTAAGTACATCAACTCTAGCAGGGTGTGGAAGTGCGATATCGGTACCACCTAAAGGCCATCCAGGTAAATCCAATCAATCGGCAAAAGAGGTGAAACCGAAGGAAGATAGGGAAAAGACCGCAACTGAGACTCTCAATAGCACGGAGACGCTTAGCCCACCGATTGAAACCCAGATCACTACGGACACGGTTATAAATCAAAATGAGCCTTCGAAAGAAGATACTAAAACAGCTGCTTCTACCGAATCCACAATAACGCCTCAAAGAACGCTCAGATTAGGTCTGCAGGGAGAAGATGTCAAGCGTCTCCAGGAAAGGCTCATTTCTCTGGGTTACTCCCCGGGAGCCGCTGATGGTCATTACAACAGGCACACGCGTCATGCGGTCATCGCATTCCAGAAAGTAAACGGGCTTTCCAGAGATGGCGTTGCTGGGCCAAAAACGCTTCAGGCGTTAGAGAATCCTAAAGGTATCTCCGCCAAATATGGCGGAAGCCACATAGAAGTAAGTAAAGCTTATCAGATACTGCTAGTTGTTAAGGATGGTAAGGTTGTAAGGATAATCAGTACCTCTACCGGCAGACGGGGACACTCCACGCCGACGATCACATCAGCCGTTGATTGGAAGGCCGGCTATCTATACGAATCCAAAAAGTATGGAGGAACGATGGTGTGGAGCAGCTTTTTTTATGGGGGGATCGCCGTTCACGGCTTCTCGAGCGCGCCACCCTTCCCTGCATCACATGGCTGCGTAAGGGTACCGATCCCTGATTCTAAGTATGTCTATGATAATATGCCCATCGGCTCGATGGTCTACGTTTACTAATTTTGATAGTTTACTAATTTTGATAGTGCCTGCCGTAATACTGGGATCAAGATATCCTCAAGAAAATAGCGATTCGAAACGATAAATGATTAAGAGGTATTTCCCTCACTGCTATTTAGGAGGATTGCTCTTATGATAACTAGTAAGCTGAAAAAAGTAACTGCGTGGCTTGCTGCGGTTACTTCAATCCTGGTGATTGCCGGCCTTATTGCGAAAATAAGGAGCAAAGATGCGCATTACTGCGCGTGTGATGTGGATCAATGTAAGGATAATAAGGATAAGGATAGCGAATTCGATATTTACATTCCTGAACCATCGGTGAAGAGATTTTCAAGGGTAGAGGAGGTTGGTATGCAAAAATCGAAGGCCACCGATGCAATTGAGATCGTCAGAGCCGCCGATGTCTTAAAAGATCTCTTTGAGAAAATTAAGGATAATTCGCTCTCAAACGAGGATATTGCTAAGATAACTATAAGCTTGATTAACCTACAAAATGCTGTTACTCCTGAGAAGGCTATAGATATCCGCAGTATCCATTTCACGAGGTTGGGGAATCAAGATATAATGGAGATCGATCTTTATACCGGCGATTACGGCAAGCCCGCATATGAAGACGAGCTAAACAGGCTTTGGGACAAAGTGTTTTTAGCCGAAAATTTCTGGAACGCTGATTTTGCAAAGGTCAGGATTAACGCAAGGGATAAAAATTCCAACAAATCTCTGGAGATAATCTCCTGCAATTTTGAAGATGTGAGCAGGCATTTGCTTGAAGAGATTTTATTGGATGAATTTCGAGCGTGTTGGAGCAGGAGAAGGGTAAAGGACGAAAAGATTTGGAGACCAATAGGACTAAGAGGTTGAAGCACGCATAACCTCACGCATAACCTAGTTTTTGGGTGGCCGGGCTATCGCTCGGCCATTTTATTTTCTGCTCAACAAACGCCAGATGGTTATGATGACTTTTGCTCTGCGTTTAATTTATCTCTTCTGAGGGTATGAATCTATAAGCTTGCAAGTTATGCATGAAGTATCATCCGGATATAAGCGGATTAGAAATTAACGAGGGGGCTTTTTTATGAAGATGCTAGTAACCATTCTAG
>JACUUO010000082.1 GCA_014859275.1 Actinomycetota bacterium
GTAAAGGCTTTGGAAATTGTAGGTTGAAAGCCTCTACTAAACCCGGGGCTTTTCATACAGCATCCGATAGAGACACCTCGGCTTCTTTGCGTAGCTCTATATAGGCATCCACCACTTTGCGAGCCTCTTTGTCTTCTGTAGAAAGATGCGGTAGCTCATCTATAGGTTTTGTGCGATCCCGCCAGATGCCGATTTCGTTTAGCCTGCGCTCGAGATCGCCTGCCTGCCACTGATCCTGCGCATCATGGTAACCTTCAAGAATATGGCGCAACTCCAGGCTTAATGCTCGAAGAATCCTTTTTAGATTAGTTTCCATTTATCATCCTATATATGGGTATCGAATTATTAAAGCGTACCTAATTATTAGGTACAGTACTTATTAATTAGGTACTATGAGGCCCATCAGTACCTAATTATTAGGTACATACCTATTTCTTTGTCCAACGCGAATCGGGACCTCGCCCCAAACACTCAAGCCGCCCCGCTTCTCGTTCCCGTCGTAATATCTTGCGAATATGATCTATGCCAACCGTAGGGCAAAGCTCCTGCAAATTTTTAACGGAGAATTCGCCATGTATATTACTTATCGCATCTAGTACCATAGCTGTTTTTGCGCCCTTAGACGTCGTCACCAGACCAACTCGGCGTTCAAACTCTTTATATGCGTCCAAAACAACACCCAGCGAATACTCCCACCATGGAATTAAAGAGTGTTTTCCTTCATGCCAGCCCTGAGAGGATTTATAAAGCGCATCATAATAGCTCTCTTTGGAGCGTTCTATAATCTGCTCCACACTTATATACCTGCCTACCTCGAAGCCGGCCTTATAGAGCAGTAGTAATTCTAAAAGCCGTGCAATCCGCCCATTTCCATCATCAAAGGGATGGATGCAGAGGAAATCAAGAACATACGATTGAATTAAAAGCAATGGTTCTACTCTCTCTGAATGCCAAAGCTTGTTGAAGCGATCATGCAGATTTTCCATCGCCTCAGGTGTCTCACAAGCCGGTACTGGCTTGAAGCGAACTTCTGTAGTTCCATCTGGGTTTACTTTAATGATGTCATTATCCAGGGCCTTCCAACAGCTACCCTTGCCACCAACATATCTATATAGATCGCGATGAAAATTCAGCGGTGTATTGGTTGTAAGAGTGATATGGGCATAATTTACATGAATCGCGTTTAGCACGTCCCTATACCCTGCAATTTCTTGCTCGGAACGATTAGCTGGCGTAGTCTTCTCATCAATCAGCTCTTTTATTCTTTCAATAGGCGCTATAACACCTTCGATCCTATTAGAGGCCTCGGCACTTTGAATAACTGCTGTCTGGCGCAATGTCTCAAGCACCTGCGGTGCCTGTTCCTTAAAAAGCTCCTGTTTTCCTTTATATTCACCAATGGCTCGAATTGTTTTTATAAGCCCTTGCGTAACTGGCTGGCCCTCGATAAAACCCGTTTCAAATGACTTCATGATCCTCACCTATCATCCCAGCTCGACATCGTTTCCGCTTGCAAGCGCATTTCTAACCGCCTCATCTAAACGATCGCGCACTTGATCCCATTGGCCCTCGTCTTGAATGCGAATCATCGTGGTCACATCCGCCATACGTATTCGCTTCACCGGCTTTGGCGGTCTCTCTATTTCTGGCTTTGGCTTTCTTTTCTCACGCTCGGCTTGAATTGCCATCCCGAGACTCTTAACCAGCTCTTCCGCTCTATCTGGAAGCATGCTTACGCGAACAGGGTCTACCTCGCCATCGATAGAAGAGATAAATTCTTCTAACGGTAAAGAAAGCTCTTGCTGAAGCGCGTGAACCGGTAGTTCGTTTGCTTCAAGGTCTTGAGGCAATCTATTTAACGCCTCTTGGGCAATGCCGCGGGCCTCATCCTTCCATGAGTTTATAAGCTGCCCGAGTTCTAAATCCGCCGAGCCTTTTGCATCCTGCAGCGCCCTCCATGTATCGCTATTCGTTACACTTGCGTTGGAATTTGCAGTGCCCCAGTTGCTGATAAACTGCTCGCACGACCCGCCCCTGGGCAGCCGGTAGCGAATTGCGCTAAGCGACACCGCAAATTTGCGCATATCAATAAACGCCTTACCCCATTTGTCAACGAAGCTCGAGACCTCAAGGATTGCCCCTATGTAGGTGCCCAAATTGCCAAGCTGGTTGTTAATCTCATTTACGCGGTGCACGGGGTTGGTCAGGCCCAGAATCTTTTCAAATACTTCTTTACCTTCTTTAAAGGCAACTGGCAGCGGTAACTCCGCGGTTTCAGCCCAGAACTGCGCTTTCGTAGCCTTGCCAACTATATTATGGGCAAATTCTTCGAATACCGCAGACAAGGCCGCGGGCGTCTCGTCTATCTTTCGTGTGCCCGTTAGCTGGATTAAGAGTTTACGAACCTCTGTTAGAACATCGGGAGCTAGCTCTTCTATCTCGAGAATAAGCTCGGCCTTATCAAAATCACGGCTTAGGCGCAGCGTATTTTGCAACTCAGGGTCCAATGGGTTAGTATATGGCTTCTTATTGATTTGAACTTTTATAGCGCCAGAGCGTACAAGGGCGGCAACGCCAACCCGTACTGCCCCGGGGTCCCACCCATAAGGCGGTTCTTCAAACTCAGTTATTATATCTTTGCCAAGCGTGCGCTCTTTTTTGCTTTGACGTGGTGATATGTAGGTTCTTATAGTATCAAGTAGCGGACTATGCGGATTAACCTGCCCTGTCTTGTCAGTCAGGTCAAGCTCGCGAACATCCGGGCTTAGGTCTTTTGCGCCCTTAAGCACGTCGATGATGGCTTTTTGCTCGTTTACTATACGCACCGGTACTCTATCGAATTTGTGATATATGGATGGCCAGAACGCAGAAAGCTCGCTTCGCAATGTTTCACCTGGCGATTGGCTAACCTTTGGCGATATTGCGCGACTGGCGCCCCTGAAAATAATATGCGCATGCCTCAGTCCTTCTCTTATGCTGTCTAGTAGTTTTCGACGCAATTTATCGAGATCGTTTGATTCACGCTCTGAGGCTAATTTGTGCGCGTCGGCAGATTTGTGGGGATCGCCCTTCCAGCGGTCGATTACCGTACGCATGGCAAGGTAATACCTTAAGTTATCTTCCAACTCCGGGATGCGATCGGAAAGCACGAAAATTGTCTCATCCTCACTAGGGCGAAGGCTTTGATCCTCAAGATCGGATATTTTTGTGCCTGCGAGGACGGATAAGGGAGAATGTATCTGTATTTCAGTGAAGCCTTCTTTGGTTATCGGTGTGCCATCTAAGAATATCCTGGCATTAAACTCCTTGCCCTTGTAAGGAATCGTCGTAAAGCCAAGAACGTCTTCGCTTTTTGCAAACCTGGCCAGTCCGGCCTCAAGGTCTTGCCACTTTATGCCGGCAGATTCCTCTGCAACCTCTTCTTCGAACGTCCGTCTCTCGCCAGTTAGAAACTCGTATTCCTCGCCTATTTTAGCGACCAGCTTCGCTTTTATAAGTTTCTTAAGCTCTGGCTCTACGCGACTGATTATCGAAGTTAGGTCTTCGGTTGTGTGCTCAACAAGAAGACGCGCTATGTTATCGATAGTCCTTGGAATGTATGCAATCTCGCGGATAAGATAAAGCACCTCAGCGGTTCTTCGCGTTGAAGAGGTCGCCTCCGGCACTATTTCTTCTATGCGGTTAAGCTCACGCCTTGCGTCGGGCGTTACCTCGCCTTCGCCGGCCAGGTTCTCATATAATTCATCGAAGGATACCAGCTCGCCGATCGCTAAATCTAGGTAATTGCGACGACCTGCGCGAAGAATATCCTGAGTTATGGCAAGCAGCGTTCGCGTTGAGCCTGCAAGCTGTTCACCGCGACCGCCGGCGCTGCGCAAGCTTTTTACGATTTCAGGGATCAAGTGAATCTGATACGGGAAGAACGGATAGAAGGTTACGAAGCGCTCTTCGCTTGCCTCAGGCAGCTTCTGGGCGGTGTTTTTAAGCTCGCCCAAATCACGTAGTACGCCTGGGTTTTCGTTGTAGACTTTAGCTACCGCGTCTTTGCCGGCCAGGCTCTTTTTGAAAATCCGATCTTCGAGGACAAGCTCGATATTCTCGGTCGTAAGATTCCACTTAAAACGGAAGCGACCTTCGATCTTCTTCATGTCGGCCTTTAGGGCACGGGCGTTTTGATAAATTGAGCCCGTATCCTCGTGGGTTGTAACAAAAATCCAGATTTTACCTTGGCCTGCTGATGCAGCTTCTTCAACAAGCGCCTGTAATTGGTACAGCCGCTCGGCCTCGTCCTCGATCCACTGGCCGGACTCGTCCAGCACGAACACGAAGCGGCAGGGCTTGCCGGTAGATCTCTCGTACTCTTCAATATCATCAAGGATGGTTCGCACCAGGAACTGCACATTGTATAACTCGCCCCGCTCGGCGCTCTTTAGCGCCTGATCAACCTCTTGGGTGGAAGAAAATACTTCTGGAGCTACTTTGCATGCCGCCTGATACAAAGGCTTGGCATAGAAGGCAAGATTCTTTTGAATGTCTTCCCACGATTTGTTGGCCAGCTCCGCAGCGGCAATGTGAAGATCGGACAGCTTGCCTCTCTTGTCTAGCTCCGCCTCGATGACACGGGCATAGAGCAGATTGGAGCTATACCCTTTTGCTTGGTAAAACTGGGAAAGCAGAAGCCTTGCAAGAGGGGTCGTCCTGCTATCGGATAATGTGTTTATGTTAAATGCTAGAACCTTTGAGTCGCATTGAGACAGACGCGATAAGCTGCGAACCATGGAATCATGATGCGGCGCTTGGGCCGGCACGCGAGTTTCAAACCTTTTAGAGGCAGGAATACCCTCAAGCGTGCGGTTCTCGATTAGAAGCGCTGCAATTTTAGCCAGGTGTGACTTACCTGAGCCAAAATAGCCTGAAATCCACACACCGACTTCTTCGGTGCTTATGCGAAAAGTATCCGAATAGTGCTCGAGAAAATCATCGAGATACCGCTCGATAGTTGGGGTTACGACATAGCTGCCGATCTCAGATGCAAGCTTGTGCTCATCGGCCCGGTCCCCAACCTTTATGACAGGCTCGATTTTCTCTTCTACCCGCGTTTTAAAAATATCTCTTATCTTCATCATATCTGTCTCCCACTTTGCCGGTTATTAAAGGATATCGCCACGATACATAAACTCTTCTTGCTGGTTCACAAAAGAGTAAACGCGCGCCTCTTTGAGTGTACCCGGGATTAGCACTACTATCGGCACACCAAGAGATCCATGCATGCTATCCCAGAGCGCCTGCATAGCGGCCCTGGGACCAGCAGCCGGATAAAGCGCGGCAAGTCGCTCAAGAACAATCACTATTTTTTTCGACCCATCCTGGGCCGCTTCTTCTCTAATTGCTGCGGCAACAGCTGTCACCCACATATGCCCCAGTTCAGATTCAGGATTCGAGCCAGGCATCGGCTCTTCTATGGTGCCCACAATATTTTCAACGCCAAGCTCTTCGACAACCGATGTGGTAACCTCAAGCACATCAATGGTTCTTACATCAAACTCAGGCCCAAGGGCGCTAAGCAACGTGTGCCATTCTTTTAGAACCGCTTCTTCGAGAGATAGTGGATACACTATTGCCAGAAACGGGTAACCGGTTTTACGGCCTATATGCTCGTACCGGTTCTTGATTCGATCTACCGCGTCTCTTAATTTCCATTCCCAATCACGAAAGTTATTCACCATGCGCCTCCCTGGAAGACTCCCCGGATACCTCCGGCATGCGGATCATCTGGAGAATAACGACTTTGCCCGCCTTCTCGTATCTAATCCACCTCTTTTGCGCTAAATCACCCATCGCTCTTGAGACATCAGCCTCATCCCAGAGGAAAAGTCGCCAATCAGGTGCTTCGATAATCGCTCGACCCTGTTTCCCTTCGGCAACAAGTATTGCCAGGAGATGATAGATAGTTTCTGGTGCTACGGGTGGACGCTGGATGTGTTTCCGCTGGGCACCTTTTAATAGGCCGAAATCCCGTAGAGCCGATAGTACGTTAGTAGCAAGTTTTCTGCGTGTGCTTTCACGCCATTTTTTGATTTGAGGATAGCGTACCGCTTCATTCTCATGAAATAAGAGAAAATCATTTGTGTCTACGTTAGTAATTTGCCTCTGCCATTTATCCCAGACTACTTCTGTTATGAACTTGAATGTAAGAACATCGCGCAAGCTATAATATAAGTATGCCAACGATATAAATTCTGGCGAGCCAATACCGTGACTCGTAGCCTTTGTCAGGCCTTGAACGGCAAAGTCACTGTTTAACCTTAGGTAACGGTATGAAAGCGCACCCCACATCCGCTTACGGGATTCAAAGGCTTTTTGTCGTAATAGTTGTGCCTTGTTAGATAGCACTTGAGCCTCGTTTGCAGTAGCACCTCTTCTAAGAGATATGAATAGCTCGTAAACATCTTTTAGGGCCGCTCCACCCCCAGCCGTGTTACGTGCGGATGGTTCTGTGTCTCGAATTTTGGCCAGCTGTTCAAATTCTGGATGTCGCAACTCATTACCTTCGTTCTCTAGCTCTACATTTATTGAGGAATAATTCATTAGCGATTGTTTCACCATCCTAGCATGCAGGAAAAAGTTAAATTTAAGCAAGTATACATGTGTATGCTTCAAGTATAAACTTAAGGTGGATTTGTACCAGAAGTTTATAACACAAGCGAATATATTATAGCTTAAATGACAACCATAGTATAGGCATATACCCTCTGGTAGCAGGCTAGATCACGCCACCCTCCTGCCCTCGCCTTCTAAACATTCATCAATCTCCCTCACTCTATCCACTGCCCTTATGCTCTCTTCGCTCTCGCGGAGGAGGATTTGGGCTACGCTGGGGATGGGGATCATGGAGCCAGAGAGCAGTGCTTCGCCCTGGGTGAGGTCGGGGAGTATCCAGAGGTCGGTTTCTGCGAGGGACTCCACTGTCTGGCGGATATAGTATTGATCCTCGGGATTGACGACCCTCAGGATAATTTGCGAGTGGACTAGGGGATGTAGTTTCCAAAGTCAACTTTCTTCACAAATTGCTTGAATCTTAGGATGCTTGGGAGACTATGGACCTATTTTCCTGGTGACGGATTTGCGGGTGACAGTCACCGAGACTACTTGTACTGAAGCTACTGCGGTGGCCCACACACGCTACACGGCTCATATCCTTGTGCTTTAGCATCAGACAGACTAACCGGTATCTTACCCTTTGAGAGATAACCGCATGTTCCTACATGATACTTCTCGCCGGTTCTCGTGAGATATACCGTTATTTCTCCACTACCGGTATCTGATGGTGGGGCTACGCTTTTCTGCGTTGTGGGAACTCCCCATAGACCCCTATCGGCATTTCTAGCCTCTACCTGGTACTTGGTGAAGTGATCAACGTATTTTACATTGGGTGGATAGGTAGCAAGCTGCGCATAACCATCCAAAAGAAGATGGGCATTAAACATCTTGGCTCTGATTTCACTGTCACTAATCTTGGAGGGTTGAGTGAGCCACACATAAGCCAATACTCTGCCATATTTGTCTCTCTCTTGAACATCGAGCTCAAGAAAGACTGTTCTTCCACTTAGCTTTGAGCGGGTGTACTCTTCTGCTTGCTTGCCATAGGCCTCAACTGGCTTTGAGGGGTGCTTTGTCTCTGGGGTATCTACTCCAATCAGGCGAACCTTCTCTTTCTTGCCATTGAGGGTAATTTGAATGGTGTCGCCGTCGACAACCCTTACTACTAATGCCTCGATTGTATTAATCGGTGATTTCTTAGCTCCTGTTGTTGTAAGAGCCTTTGTGTCGGTTGATGCTTTGACCGTTGTGCTTGAGGAGCTTCTGTAACCAGGGTCCGGATCAACGCAGCCTAGAATGCTTAGAATAGCCAGTAGGAGAGATAGGGTTAGTAGCTTGCTTATCCGATGCGATCCATTAAGCTGTCCTCGTACGCTATTCACTTCCCAGATTCCTCCTAAATGTGTTACTGCACTATTTATGCCGATTATATGTGATATTTATCATACTCCCAACAGCACCAGCTTGTCTCTTAAAGCCGATGCTGCTGGGAGATGCGTAATCTATTCCAATAGCGCCAGTAATAAGGAATAGATTTATTGTCCAAGCAACGCGTAAATCATCTTGCACGCCTCTGCTCGTGTTGCAGGATTTGTTGGCCTAAACGTTTTATCTGGGTAACCGCTGATAACATCAAAATCCTTGGCAGTTAAGATATACGGCCAGCTCCAAAGAGTTGAAGGCACATCGGTAAAGTCAGCCCTGTAGCTGGTTGTGAGTTGGTGCTTAGCAGCAAGCACCACCATTTTTGCGATCTCCTGCCGGGATACATTAGCATTAGGTCTAAACGTGCCGTCCGGATAACCGCCTATAATGTTTAGCTCCCTTGCTCGCTGGATGTATGCTTTTGCCCAATGGGAATTAAGAACATCCGTAAATGAGGACGGGGCGGTGGATGGATTCTCTCCGATTGCAAGTATGATCATCTTGGCAAATTCGGCTCTTGTTATGTTGTTGAGAGGTCGGAAGGTGTTATCCGGGTACCCGCCAACTATACTATTTGCTACTAAGGCATCGACGTAAGGCTTAAACCAGGCATTAGCTGGCACATCACTAAAATTAACTGTCGGTGTAGGTTCTGGCATAGGTGTAGGCCCAGGGGTAGGTGTAGGAGTTGGACTAGGCTGCCCTGATGCGTAATAGGTAACATATCCACTGTTAGGTAGATAGTCTACAAATTCTTCGCCAGTACCAAGCTTTATTGAGTTGGCTAAAGCGACACAATTAATCTTTGAGAAAGTAGGAAGCTGCGACAATGGGATCATGGTAATTGCTGTTTTTTGAGTGTCACCAATTACTACAGGGTAGACACCTACTAAATCAATATCACCTGCTACGCTAATTCTCCCAAATAAAGCCTTCATTACCCAACCGGTACTTGTGCTGTGCTCCTCAAAACCCCCAAACAAAACCATATAATCGGGCGACATACCAAACAGGTTGTAGAGATCTATTGCTCCTGTACTTGGGTTTCCATCAGTGTCTAAATAAAACGAAACATGCTTACCATTCGAAAAATCAGATACGTAAATTGGACCGTAGGCTTCAAACCCTAATATTAGATAGGTGCTATCCTGGTTAAGCCCAGCTGCTGCTAAATCAATCAATGCACCTTCATTAGCATCAAGCCAAATTTGAACCTCTTGGGCGGTAAACATTTTAGGCACAGCCGCCATTGAAACCCCTGCCAGCGCAAAAAGAAACGCTGCAATCAGCATCAGCACAACAAACAACTTTTTCATAACTCTATCTTTCCTCCTCAACCGTTAACGTCCAGGAACAATTCCCGCTATTTACATCAAGATAATACTTGCCTGCTTTCTTAGTTAAGAACGTGGAATCGCTGCCGGCTTCACTTATTGAAAGCTCTGGAAAGCCTCCACTCGCCTCTAGGGAATCACCTTCATCCAGGATATAGACGTAGCACATAGCAGAGCTGCCGGTAATGTTATAACTTAACTTTGCCCTGCCACCGGTTAGCTCGAATAGATCACTTCTCTTTTTGCCTTTTCCTGAGAACTCGAAGACTTTAACC
This sequence comes from Actinomycetota bacterium, assembly GCA_014859275.1. Classification (GTDB taxonomy): domain Bacteria; phylum Actinomycetota; class Aquicultoria; order Aquicultorales; family Aquicultoraceae; genus Kmv33. Next base: position 9,635 of record JACUUO010000082.1, read on the forward strand.
CACTCTTTCGGCTTCGCTTGCGTAGTAGTAGTGGTGGCTGGTATCTCTGCTGGAGCCTCCGCAGCCGGTGTATTGGTTGTCTCCGTTGTCTTTGTGTCTTCGCTCGGGATCAACAACCCGATCACAATAAGAGCTGCAAAACCGATGCCTCCCCATAATAAAACCTTTTTCATCTAACCCCTCCTCCTTCAAAATTCAGGTATTTATCTAGCTGGAAGCAGTTAATAGCCTTGCTTATGTTTCCGCCACCTCCATCGTCTTTTACTGAGCTTAAAAGGGCTTCCAGAACTAGCTTCTACCTATATTCCGCGGTTGGAGCAAAAGTTCGACACATATTTGAACCGATCCCTTGCATTTGACAAAAAGATAGGACACCCTTGTAATGCCAGGAGGTCGGTGTATCAAAGACAGAAGAGGTTTTTCCAAGGAGTTAAATTAGAGGTAGGTAGCTAGTACGCTGACAGCCTTTCATTGACAGGTGTTATTGCGAGCCCCTCACCCACCTGAAGGTGGGTAGTTTAGGAAATGACACAAAGATCTTTCAATTCGATGCTTCTAGCTGTTGACAGCTGTCATCCCTTGGCTTGCTCAGGACAGGCCTGAACGTAGCGTAAGAAAATGTCATCCCTTGGCTTGCTCAGGACAGGCCTGAACGTAGCGCCCAAAGCTGTCATTCTGAAGCGGAAGCCTGAAGTGAAACGGAAGGCTGGAGCTGAAGAATCTAAATAATACCCTCATTATTATGCTGCTAGGTAGTATATGACCAATAAGGTGTTGTTGATACAAAGGCATTCTAATACTTAAAAATATAGAAGATACGATTTAGATCCTTCGCCTCCGTTTCCCCTTCGGCTTCGCTCAGGGCTTCGA